>DAOQAX010000079.1:0-9120 GCA_035354395.1 Bacteroidales bacterium
CTTGAATTTTTAAAGGCAGAAAACAAATCTTCGGCTCAATTTGCAGAGGAGATTGGAGTTCAGCCCTCGGGTATCTCCCATATTCTTTCAGGAAGGAACAATCCAAGTCTCGATTTTGTCCTGAAAATGCTTGAAAAATACAAGTTCCTTTCAACTGATTGGCTACTGTTCGGCAAAGGTTCAATGTATAAAGAGCAGAAAATGCAAACCCTGTTTGACGAAAGTAAAATTATTGACAATGAACAGGAGGATAAGAAGAATTCAATCGTACAGGAACCCGCTAAGTCTGTTTTTAAGGATACTTTAAGCAGCGAAAAAAGAGACGAGCCTTCAGTATATTCAAAAGATATTAAACCTGTAATAGAGAAGGTTGTCTGGTTCTATACTGATAAGAGTTTTGAAGAATATTTTCCTTCTGAACGAAAGCAATGATTTAATTTTCTGAAATCAGTCATTAAATTTATCTTTGTGCCAAACTCTTAACGATGGCAAAGCGCATAGAAAATCTTAAAGTAATTGAAAACAAGCGCCTTACTAATGATTTTTTTACTCTGGAACTTTTGGCTGAAAGCAAATTGCCGGAATTAAAGCCTGGCCAGTTTGCACAAATTAAAATCGACGGTAGTCTTGAGACATTCCTTCGTCGTCCCATTTCAATCCATGACGTTGATTATGAAAGAAATACTTTTAAATTGCTGGTACAGGAAGCAGGAAAAGGGACAAAAACTCTTTCCAAACTTGAGAAAGGATGTTTGCTGAATCTTATTTATCCGCTTGGAAACTCTTTCACTCTTCCGGCAAAAAGTGAGCACGCACTGCTTATAGGGGGCGGATGTGGAGTCGCTCCTTTACTGTATCTTGGGAAATACATTAAATCAAACGGTTGTACTCCTGACATTCTTCTGGGATTCAGAAATAGTGAAAGAATACTTGAATATGATGAGTACAAAAAAATAGGTGAGGTATTTCTTACTACCGAAGATGGATCAAAGGGAGAAAAAGGTTTTGTTACAAACCATACCGTTCTTTCATCCAGGAAGTACGACAGAATCTATTGCTGTGGTCCTGATTCAATGATGAGAGCTGTGGCTGATTACTGCAGAAAAAACAAAATTAGCTGTGAAGTGTCACTCGAGAATATGATGGCATGTGGTATTGGAGCTTGCTTATGCTGTGTTGTCGATACAATAAGCGGTCATCGCTGTACATGTACCGATGGACCTGTTTTTAATATAAACGAATTGAAATGGTAAATCTGGGCTTTTCTATCGGCGATTTGCACTTTAAAAATCCTGTTTTGACAGCATCAGGGACTTTCGGATACGGATCTGAATTTGACGATTTCTTCGATATATCAAAGCTGGGAGGAATCATTGTCAAAGGAACAACCCTTGAGCCCAGGGAAGGTAATCCTTATCCACGTATGGCTGAGACTCCTTCCGGAATGCTTAATGCTGTTGGTTTGCAGAATAAAGGGATTGAATACTTTGAAAAAAACATATACCCGAAAATCTCATTGTACGACACCAATGTTGTCCTGAATGTAAACGGCAGCTGCATTGATGATTATGTTGCCATTTCTGAGAGGGCCAATTCTCTTGAGAAGATTCCGGCTATAGAACTTAATATATCATGTCCAAATGTTAAAATGGGAGGGATGGCTTTTGGTACCAACCTCGATTCGGCACGAGAGGTTACCAGGGCAGTACGTGGTGTCTGCAGGAAAAAGCTTATTGTTAAATTATCTCCTAACGTCACTGATATTGTTAGTTTTGCCAGAGTCGTTGAAGAAGAAGGCGCTGATGCGGTATCACTGATAAACACTTTGCTGGGAATGTCAATTAATATCAGGAGTATGAAGCCTGCTCTTTCGACAATAACAGGAGGACTCTCGGGACCAGCTGTTAAGCCGATTGCTTTAAGGATGGTATGGCAGGTTGCAAAAGCAGTGAAAATTCCGGTTATCGGCCTTGGTGGAATAATGACGGCTTCTGACGCACTTGAATTCTTTCTTGCAGGAGCAAGTGCAGTTCAGATCGGGACAGCTTCATTTATTAATCCGCTTGCTTCGGTTCAGATCATCGATGGGATTGAAAGTTATCTTAGAGAAAAAGGTTATAACGACATAAAACAAATAATTGGATATATAAACCGAAAGACCTGATAATTATCGCTTTCTGAAAAAATCAAGGTTGTTAATCTTAAGTAAAACATTTTTGGTTTTATTACTAAATATTTGTTTTTTACTATAAATTTGTAAGAAAATAAAAAGTTTTGTATCAATCTATTAAATAATAATGGTATGACTGAAAACATTCAAATTGATGATCTTGACAAGAAAATCCTTGATATCATTACAAAAAATGCCAGAGTACCGTATCTTGAAGTTGCCAGGGAGTGCGGCGTTTCAGGTGCGGCAATACATCAGCGTGTCCAGCGTCTTATAAGGATTGGTGTAATTAAAGGATCAGAATTCAAAGTTGATCCGGTTATGGTTGGTTTTAAGACATGTGCATATATAGGTATTTTCCTTGATCATCCGGGGCACTTCCGGGACGTTGTTGGTAAATTTAAAAACATTCCTGAGATCATTGAATGCCATTATACAACTGGTAATTATTCTTTATTCATAAAAGTGTATACACGCGATAATGAGCATCTTCGTCAGATTCTTACCGACACAATTCAGAATATTCCGGGTATCGTCCGTACAGAAACATTAATATCTCTGGAAGAATCGATAAACAGCAGATACCTGTTCTTTCAAAATAAAAAGTATATTTAAGTTTTATATGAAAAGAGGCCCCACATGAGCCTCTTTTTCACTTTCAATAACTGTCTTGTCATAATGGATTTTAAAACACATATCCGTGACAGAAAGAGTTATGCTTTGTATTGGATTTATTTCATATTATTTGTCATCACGAGTTTCACAGGTCCAATCAATCCTGATTTTAAAGTCTTTCCCGGGTATCTTGTTGGAATGGTCAGATAGTGATTTGCCAGAGTGTTGTACACCAGTATCTCAACTCTGTTTTCTCCTTCTGTCACAAATTCTGAAATGTCCAGTTTCCATGGTGGTGAAACAAGAATGCCGGCTGATTTTCCATTCACGATCACTTCGGCAGTTGCAACCACTTCACCCAAATCGAGCATTACTTCTGAAGCGGCCTGGCTCTTTGACAATGAGAAATTTTTGCGGTACCAGGCTCCTCCTGAATAGTTTTCGAGAACAGACCCTTTTGACCAATCACCTGTTTGTGAGATTCCATTTGCACAATCGAGCAGAACAGGCTCAGGTAATGCAGCACCATCGTAATCACCTCTGGTTTGTTCTATGCGCAAAGCTACTTTAGACTTTCCGGATATTGGTTTATCAAGAACAATATTGTAAATGACAGAAGAGCCCTCTTTAATATTATGTACTTCTACAGGATTTCCGTCAATCCATATCCTGGCAGAACCATTTGCTGTTATTTTCATCGCTTTCAGTCCCGGAGGAGCAGTGAAGCGATACCATCCGGCCGGTTTTTTGTCATCAGGCTGAGTATCAAATTTTACGAGTCCCTTTAAATCGCCCCATTTCATTGACAGGGGCGTTTTAACCTCAATTTCAGGGGATACTGTCATCAGCATAACAAAATGGCCTCTGCCGGGCTTATTATAGCGCAGGAGCAAAGGATTTCTTCCCTGGTTAAGTTTCAATGGCAATGACGGGTCTTCAATTTTCTTCCTGTTAAGAATAATGACATCAGGTTTTAATCCTCCCATTTCTATATTTGCTTTACCTGACTTTTCAACAAATGCCGAGGTTGACAAATAATAGCATGTGCCTTCTTCTTCCTCCTTGTAAAGTATCTCGTTTAACCCCTCTGTCGGTTTGCCAAGGCATATGAAATCATTGCTTATGAACTCTTTCAGCCCGTGATATCCCTGGTGCCCCGGATCTCCTTCGACACCAAAGCGCCAGGAGAAATTATATGGCTGCCACTTATATGATTTACCGTTGATTATAACAGGTTTGGAATAATCAATGTTCTTAAGTGATGACAACTGCTTATCGAGTTGACCAGTATCAATATTATCAGGAAGTGGCCCCAGCTTCCAGAATTTGGGTCCGAATCCATAAGTTACACGTGGCCATTTTGAGTCATCGAATCCGGAAAGTTCCCATCCTGTTGCATCAGAAGTCTCTTTTGAATAACTAAATATTCTGGCTTCGGCACCTATCATCTGACTGGTTACGGGAAGACGGAAATCGCCCCAACGGTTATCCATCGTTGGCTTAAGTTCAAATTCCCAATCTCCGTCCAGGATCATCTGAGAAGAGACATTAGCCGTATTATTATTTTCTCGTTTTATGTCAGTTGCAGTCATCCCTTTGTCAATGTGGGAAAAAACAATAATCTGGGCTTCATTGGTATCGAGAGGCATTTTCACTTCAGAGACTTCCTTATTGTCATTTTTTGTAAACAGAGGTCTGGTCTTCCCGGTCCAGGGATCCCATAGCTCTGCATTACCACCCGACCGGAATGTACAATACGAATCTTTTGCGGCTCCCATAACCATGTATACATCGCGCGTGCCAATCTTGCGGTGCATGGCTTTAACCGGACGGTCCGATGCCACATGACGAGGAAGAAGCTTGTCAATCTCTGTTTTAAGCTCAGTAGCATCTCTGACTATAATGCCTGTTCCTTTTTTCCTGTTTACCTGTTTTTCCGGGGCTTTTTCTGATCCCGTCTCTTTTGCCGATATTCCGAAGATCTCTTTTATGGCAGCATCAAGTTGCGGATCATTGCTACCGGCCCGATCGCTTGACATGGGCAGTGATCCGACAGAGATCACAGTTCCTCCGTTCCGGAAGAATGAAAGCGCCTTCTGAACGGTTGACCATCGTATAGCTTTCATGGAAGGTAAAACAAGCACCCTGAAAGTCATATCAGAAACCCTGATCTTCCCTTCTTCTGTGTTTGCCCTTGCAAGTGACTGATCATCCATAAAGATAAAGTCATGCCCATTATTGAATAGTTCTGTTCCAGTGTCAAATGCAGTCTGAGTGGCTTTATCGCCATCCATTTCAGCCTGTACCGGACTTACAGGGTACATTATTGCCACATCGGCCTGCAGTACACCCTGACTCAGCAGGTACGATAACCGTTCAAAATATTTCAGGAACACACCCATGTGATCCCAGTAAGGCATCCTGAAATGATAGCAGGGTGGGGCCCATTCCCAGAAGCTTCCATAGGTTGTATAATATAATCCGTGCAGATTAAGAAGGTTGCAGCCGTAAAGGTAATTCTCGCATGTTGCAAACATAAGTCTTTCCGGTGCAGCACCCCAGCCAAGGCTGTGATATCCCTCGAGCCAGACGCGAGGACGTTTGTACAGTGCCGCGATAGAGCTTGAGACTTTACCTTTGATAAGATCGGCCTGGCCTCCCGGGGTGTCATGTCCCGGAGCCGTATACCAGCGGATTGCTCTGAAATTGTCACCATACATACCTGGTTCTCTGCCTCGTCCTTCAGGATCGCATCCGTATATTTTTCCGCGTGACCAGTGCCAGTCGAATATAGGTTTGAAATATCTTTCTTCTGTCAGCTGAACCTTAACATCCATGAAATCAAGCCTGCCTTTTACGGTAAGATCTCCCATGTCGGTAAACATCGAAGGGAGCAACTCAAAAACATCATAACCTTTCTGTTTTTTAAACACTTCGTCAAAATCTTCCGTCCAGATACGATCGCCTACACCAAACTGTAATTCGTCCTGGAAAAAATAATTCAATCCGTCCGAAGACTGGTTGACCGCGTTATCCTGGAATGGCTGGAAGAACTTATCAATCACTGTTTTTCCTGATTTTGGATGCATCGGATTAATGGTTCCGGGCTTGCGTTCTGTGGTGAAAACCCATATCTGCCATTCTCCTTTTTCTGGAGTCCATGTAAGTGTGAAATTTTTAAGATAAGAATCAATGCTTTTTCCACGTCCCTGGATTTTGCCATCTTTGGCCGGATAAGCCCATACTCCAATTGTCTTGTCTGAGACTTTAAGAACAACCTTTTCACCAGAACTGACTGATATAGTTGTGTCGGCTTTTAATTCCACTCCCTGTATTTCAGGTATTGAATATATGATACTGTTAAAGAGGTTATTCTTTTCCGGCCAGTCAATGGTATAACCGCTAAGTCCGATTCCCATCCCGCGCTTGTTGCACTGTTCTGCTGCAAATTTGTAATAATCCCACCATTCATCTGAGAACACTTTTGGATCATCCATTATTGTTTTCCATTCACCAGGTACATCACTGTGAATATAGTTGACCTGCATTCCTGCAATTCCTTTCTTATGCAGTTCTTCAATCTGCCAGAGAATACGGTCCTTATTAAGTTTTTCACCACTCCACCACCAGAATGGCACTTCGCCATAACCGGCAGGTGGATTTTGAAAACCGGGAAGCACATCAAGATCAGCAGCCCGCGATGGAAAACCTATAGCATTTACAGGCTGAGGGGGAAGGTTATCCGGATCACTGAATATAACGTTGTTTGTTTGTTTAGTCCCTAAAAAGGATTCAGTCTGAGCGCTGATTATTATGTTTGTACACAGAAAAATGGTACAGAAAAGATATTGTTTTCGTATTTTCATTGAGTTAGTTTTTTATATAGACCTCACTTACAGGATTATTCAATAATAGTTCCACAATCACATCCACTTGATTTGGCTTCAAACCAGATACGCTTATTTCAATTTCTTTATCTGATTGCTTATATTTTACTTCACCGCCGGTAATGACTTTTGCTGAAACAATCTTTTCCTTAAGGGCGGGCAGATTGAATTTTAACATTGAAGTGTCCAGAATATGCAGATATACTTTATCATCTTTGTACGTGAATCCTCCCCATGCTCCATTTATAAACGGGCCTCCACGTGTTCCATATATAGTATTTCCATATTTCTTTAACCATTTGCCCATTTTTTTAAGGACTTCAATCTGATCAGCCTCTATTTCTCCTGTTGGCATGGGGCCTATATTCAGAAGAAGATTTCCATCCCCGGTTGCACAACTGACAAGCATTTTCAGACATTCTTCGTAGCTTCGGGTTGTGCACCCTGTCCGGTATGACCACCCTCCTGTATCTTCGCATTTGTTTATTGTCAAACATGATTCCCAGGCACGTCCATATTGATACTTGCCGATTTGTTGTTCAGGAGTGTCAAAGTCCCCGTTAACAAGTTTCTGGAGTTCGGGAGTAGGGGTATCTACTGTTTCACGTATAAATTTTGCAGCCCTGTTATTTACCAGCAATTTGTCAGACTGCAGGGAATACATTTTTTCAAACAGTCTGTTGAATGTATAGTCGTTCCAATTTCCGGCTACATGATCGAACCAGATAATATCAATCTTTCCATAGTTCGTAAGAAGCTCCTCAACCTGTGACTCATAATAATCGTTGTATTTTTTATTATCTCCAACAAGGTAATCTGGTTGTGTCCAATCGCGGGTTGAATAATACCATCCCAGTTTGATACCATATTTATGTGCTGCATCAGCTATTTCCTTACAAATATCACGTTTGAAAGGAGTGTTGGCTATAGAGTAGTCTGTCATTTTTGATGGCCACATACAAAAGCCATCATGATGTTTGGTGATAAATACTACATACTTAAATCCTGCTTCCTTTGCCATTTTCATCCATTGGTCAGCATCAAATTTCAAGGGATTGAAACTTTTGTATAGATGATCATAAGTTTCTGCCGGGACAGATTCGAATCCATGGTGATCGTGGGGATGACCGATTCGTGACCAGCTTATCTCTGTTCCGTTCACACTTGCCGGTCCCCAATGTACAAACAATCCGAATTTAGCATCACGCCACCACTGCAGACGCTCTTCGCATCCTGTCGAAGCCGGGATTGTTGATAAATTCTGAGCATTAAATGGCAACCATACAAACAATTGCAGAAATAAGATGAGAATATTATGTTTCATAACCCGGTTAGAATTTAAATTCTTTATTTGATACATCGAAAATGGACAATAAAGGAGTGTCTTTTCTGATTATTTCATCTGACTCAATACTGTTTTATCAAAAATCCTGTCAGATAAAAGTTTCCTTGCAAGAAGAGTAAATCTTGCTCCTGAACCTGCTGCGTATCTGGTTTTTGGTCTTTTCGCATTAATGGCTTTTTCTATTACCCTGGCTATAACAATTGGTTCTGAGCCGTTCCTGTACATTTTTTCAAACATTTTTATATGTTTGTTTGCCGAGTCGCTATAAACTGTTTTTCCCGAAACTTTTGTCATGTTTTCTTCGGCGATTTTATTCCATTCTGTTTTTATGATTCCCGGTTCAATAACAATAACATCAATACCAAATTGTTTTAGTTCCATCCTTAGACAGTCACTCAATCCTTCCACGGCAAATTTTGTTGCATGATACCATGAGCCGTGGGGCTCACTGATTTTTCCGGCTATAGATGCCACGTTTATTATTCTGCCCGCTCTTTGTTCCCTCATGTAAGGAAGAACCAACTGGGTTAATCTTGACAATCCGAATACATTTACCTCAAATTGATATCTTGCTTCGGATATCGGAACGTCCTCAAGGGCTCCAAATGATCCATATCCTGCATTATTCAGCAATATATCTATATGTTTTTCAGTATCAATTATTTCTTTAATACCTTTTATCATTGAAGGGTCATCCGTAACATCCATTTGTAACAAACGGACGCCTGCTTCTTTAAGGTCCTGCATTTTTTCAAGCCTTCTTGCCGCTCCATATACAATGTAACCTTGCTGAACCAGCAGCTTTGCTGTTTGTTTACCAATACCTGATGATGCCCCGGTTATTAATATGACCTTTTTCATTTTTAAAAGTTATTATGTTATTCTTTAGATTCACTGACCACATTTTATAACCAATAAGCCAATCAATTGCTTGTATGCCGATAACATCTTTATAAGTGGGTTGGATATAATGAGGTGTTTATGTATATTTTTTTCTTTAACATTTTAAAATTAAGAAAAATGCTGAGATGTTGTTTATGAAACTATTTCATTGTAGTCGTTATAAGCTCTGGAATAAATAATTATTACAACTTATTTCAAAA
>DAOQAX010000080.1:0-9060 GCA_035354395.1 Bacteroidales bacterium
CCTAAGCAGCAGACCGTCCTATACTCTTGATCCCATTTTCCACTCAGGTTGTTATTATCCCCAGGAAGCTTCGAGTATGTTTTTGGAACAGGCTGTATTGCAGTATGTTCAGTCGTTTAAAGATATACGTGTACTGGATTTGTGTGGCGCTCCCGGAGGCAAAAGCACCCATTTGTCAACGTTGATAGGTCCGGATAACTTGCTCGTGGCCAATGAAGTAATCAGATCAAGAGCAGCTGTCCTGGCTGAAACAGTTACAAAATGGGGCTATGGCAATACCCTGGTTACCCAGAATGACCCGGCTGTATTTGGAAGGCTGGATGGTTATTTCGATATTATTCTTGTAGATGCCCCATGTTCGGGAGAAGGGATGTTCAGGAACATAACAGCAGTAAATGAATGGTCAGCAGCCAATACGGCTCACTGTTCTGAAAGACAGAAGCGGATACTAATGGATATCTGGCCTGCTTTAAAGGAAAACGGAATACTTATTTACAGTACCTGTACTTTTAATCCTGGAGAAAATGAAGAAAATATAAAGTGGCTCATTGAAAAGCATAAAGCAGAAAGCCTCAGGCTGAACATTAAAGAATTCGAAGGAGTTAATGAGATAGATTACCAGGGAATATTTGGTTACGGGTTTTATCCGGGAAAGATCAAAGGGGAAGGATTCTTTATGTCGGTTATCAGAAAGACTGGTAATCATGAAAAAAAAATAATAAAGAGTCAGCGGCTGCAGGAACTGAAACCTGGAAAGACGGATATTGAAACAGCAGAAAGATGGACCCGTTTTGCTGACAGCAGATTCTTAAAACGCGGGGATGAAGTCTTTGCTCTTCCGTGTGAAATGGATGAATATGTCTATCTGTTTCATAATCTTAGTATTATTAAAGCAGGCACGAGGGTATTTACAATAAAGAAAAACAATTATCTGCCCTCTCATGAGCTGGCTTTATCATGCAGATTAAAAAAAGATATTTTTCCGGCTGAAGAGATCTCTCTTCCAACTGCAATATCTTATCTGAGGCGGGACAATATCTCACTTCAAAGTACTATAAAAGGATGGACTATTGTTACACATAAAGGCATCAATCTCGGATTTGTCAATAATATCGAAAGCAGGGTGAACAATTATTTTCCTGTAGAATGGAGGATAAGACTTGATGCTTCAGATCTCATGAAGTCAGCTCCTGTGACATGGGAAAATTAGACTTCATTGTAATTATGAATTGATAATATACTTATCCGTATTGTTTCAATAAGTCTTTCTTCGTTTTTTATTACTTTTACCTTGATATAAAAATATAGTCCATGAAGAGAATATCAGTCTGTATATTATTGATTGCAATGTCATTGTCGGCATGTAAGAAACTAAGTAAATATGAGGGTGTCCCCTTCACGGAAAAAGAACCACGTGACTGGGAAAATCCTGAAATGTTCAATCAGAACAGGGAGGCGCCTCATGCTACCATGGTTAGTTTTTCTGACGAGAAAAGTGCATTGGAAGCAGTAAAAACAAACTCTGCGAATTATCTTTCGCTTGATGGAAAATGGAAATTCCACTGGGTCAAGTCACCAGATCAGAGACCGTTCTGGTTCTTTAAAGATGATTATGATACACACGACTGGAAGGATATTATTGTCCCGTCTAACTGGCAGATGAAAGGATATGATGTTCCGATTTACGTTAATATTACCTATCCTCACAAAATGAATCCTCCGTTTATCGAACATGAATGGAATCCGGTAGGATCATATAAAAGAACTTTCAAAGTGCCTTCTGACTGGAAGGAGAAAGAGGTGTTTCTTAATTTCGGCGCTGTAAGCTCGGCGTTTTATGTATGGATAAATGAACAACTTGTCGGTTATAGCGAGGATAGCAAAATGCCTGCCGAATTTAATATTACAAAATATCTGAAGAGCGGGAATAATTCAATATCTGTCGAAGTATACCGTTGGTGCGATGGTAGTTACCTTGAAGATCAGGATTTCTGGAGACTTAGTGGTATACAAAGGAGCGTGTTCCTTCATGCAAGGCCCAAAACATTTATTAACGATTTTTTTGCAGTCGGTGATCTCGAAAATAATTACAATGACGGACTTCTTAAGTTGGATGTTTCATTGAAAAGCCTGAATACAAATAATGGTGGTTATTTAATTGAAGCTTCTCTTTTTGATGGTTCAGACAAAATATATGACCAGTCGGCAGACGCAAAAATATCTGATGGTAAAGGAGTAGTCAATTTTATGGCGAAACTTCCTGATATTAAGAAATGGTCAGCTGAAAATCCCAATTTGTATTCATTGATCATCACTCTTAAAAAAGAGGGCGGAAGTGTTCTTGAATGCGTAAGTACAAAAGTGGGATTCCGTAAAGTTGAGATAGTAAAATCGCAATTGCTTGTGAATGGTGTGGCTGTTCTACTCAAAGGCACAAATATGCATGAGCACGATGAGATAAACGGGCATGTGGTAAGTGAAGCAACAATACTGAAGGATATCTGCTTAATGAAAAGCAATAATATAAATGCTGTTCGTACATCACATTATCCGCAACAGGAGCTATGGTATGAGATGTGTGATAAATATGGTTTGTATCTTATCGATGAGGCTGATGTTGAATCGCACGGTATAGGTTATGATAAAGATGTCACCATTGCAGACAAACCTCAGTGGGCCGCTGCTCATCTCGACAGGATGCAACGAATGGTTGAAAGAGACAAAAATCATCCTTCTGTTATCATCTGGTCGATGGGGAATGAAGCCGGCGATGGGCATAATTTTCTTAATGGCTACAAATGGATAAAAGGAAGAGATAAAACCCGTCCGGTTCAGTACGAACGTGCAGAGCACAGTACAAATGCACCTGAACGGCATACAGACATATGGTGTCCCATGTACTCAAAAATAGAATATATAGAAAAGTATGCAAAAGACCCGAAAAATGACAGACCGTTGATAATGTGCGAATATGCACATGCAATGGGTAATTCAACAGGTAACCTTCAGGATTACTGGGATGTGATTGAAAAATATCCGAAACTGCAGGGTGGATTTATATGGGACTGGGTCGATCAGGGAATACTCCAGACAAATGAAAGCGGAGAGAAATTCTGGGCATATGGCGGTGATTTTGGTGAGGAAGGTGTCCCAAGCGATGGTAACTTCTGCATAAACGGTCTTGTCTGGCCAAACAGAACCCCTCATCCGGGCCTTGCAGAGGTAAATAAAGTTTATCAGTATGTTAAATTTCTTCCGGTCAATCTGGCTGAAGGTGTAATTAAAATCAGGAACAGATATGATTTTACAAACCTTTCCGAATTCAACTTTGAATGGGAGATTGTTGCTGATGGCGTAGCTGTTCAATCGGGCAAGCTTTCATTTCCCGATTTCAAACCAAAGACCGATAAAGAAGTAAAGCTGCCGTTCAAAAAGATTGATCCTGTCCCGGGTACTGAGTATTTCCTGAATATTAATGCAAACAGGGGAGACGAATGGAATGGTGTTCCGGAAGACCATATTTATGCATCGGAACAGTTTAAGCTTCCAGTAGAAAGCAAACAGGCTTCGGCAAAAAAAGATGAGCTTACTGTACTTCAGACGAATACGGCAAACAAAAAACTTGAAGTGAGCGGAAGTGAAATGAAACTTGTTTTCGATCTGGTAAGTGGCAGACTTGAATCGTACATTTATAAAGGGATTGAATTGTTTAAGAAAGGTCCTGAACCGGATTTCTGGAGACCTCCTACAGATAATGACTATGGCTATGGGATGGATAAGATTTCCGGAGTCTGGAAAAAAGCCGGAGAAAGGAGCTCAGTTACCAAGGCAAGCATCACTCAACCGGAACCAGGAAAGGTTATTGTCAGCTTCACCTATGATATCGGAGGGGCTAAAGGAGAAAAGATAGCAGGATATGCAACATCATACACCATTTATGGATCAGCAGATCTGGTCATTAAGAACCAGTTCTCAAAGATTTCAGAAAGCATACCTGAGATACCGAGGATGGGAATGCAGATGCAGCTTCCGGAATCGTTTTCTAACCTTAAATGGCTCGGACGCGGCCCTCATGAAAACTATGCCGACAGAAAAACATCTGCAGATGTCGGGCTCTATGAAAGCACTGTTGCTGATCAGTATGTTCCCTATGTCAGACCGCAGGAAAATGGTTATAAAACCGATACCAGATGGCTTACCCTGACTGACGACAACGGGTCAGGAATTCTTGTCAGCGGAAATCCGCTCATCTGCTTTGCTGCCCTGAAAAATATCCATGACGATTTTGAATCACCGGGTAAATTATCGCAGTACAGGAAAGATGCAAAAACAGCAAATACTCATATTTCTGATGTCAGACCACGCGATCTGGTCAACCTGAATGTCGATCTGGGTCAGATGGGAGTAGGTGGTGACGATTCATGGGGAGCTGTGATACATCCGCAATATCGGCTTCTCGCAA
The DNA here is from genome assembly GCA_035354395.1 of Bacteroidales bacterium. Lineage (GTDB taxonomy): Bacteria > Bacteroidota > Bacteroidia > Bacteroidales > VadinHA17 > LD21. The sequence goes on from DAOQAX010000080.1 coordinate 4,463, forward strand.
CGAAATATGAATACTCCTTCAGGATCAGACCGATTCTTAAGGATGATGACATTCTGAAACTGGCGAAGGAAAAGTTCTGATTGAAACCCTGTGGTTCCCTGCATCTTCTCTTTGATCATCAGTGTAATATGAAACAACTTGCACAGAGATCTTAAAGAATACTCAGAGCACCACAGGGATCCCGGCGGGAGATTCAATATTTCAATTCTATCTTAAGAACATCGGTTTCTCCTGTTATCACATTCCGGACATCATAAACCAGAGGTTTTGTAACCTTTTTACTTACAACAACCCTTGTTACCGAATTGGCAGCCAGGGTTATTGATGCCGGAGCATCGGGAACACCATTGATGAGGTAGAATGGAACATCCGAGTTATTTGTCACTTCAAAATAGAGGTTCTTCTCATTTTCATAGTATGGTTTGCCAACTTTGATACACTGGTAGAAGAATGGTTTTGCATATTCTTCTTTTCCTGCCAGAATATCCCTGAAATAAACCATTGTGCGTCCGGCAAACATGGCCTCCTTAAGGGCATCACTGGTTCTCTCTTTAGCAAAAACAAGGGTCATCGGTCTGTTTGTATATTCAGGGCTCCTGTATATTTCACTTATGACTCCATGAACATCGCTGTTACCCATAATTGCCAGATTATATTTCTGACAGAATTTAAAAACCAGAGGATAATACTCGTTATCGTTGAAAAATTCAATTCCATGCAGCCATCCCTTTTTCAGAAGTTTTTCATGTATCTCATACATACGGGGAATCATATCAGGTTGTTGTGCTTTCCAACCCGGATGGTTCCATAGAAGAAAAGCTCCCTGTTTTATTGCTGCTTCATAACAATCCCATACTGAATCCTGTGCCAGAAGTGAAGCATCGGTAATGAACAGAGCATTTACATGCCCGGGAGGCATTTTTCTGGTAATTTCGGCTCCGTGTACAAGGATCAGGTTCCTCTCCTTTGCATAAGATTCTCCGATTTTCCAGGCTGCATTGAAGTCAGCAGGAACAAAATCCTTATGAGGAGTGTACTCAAGATGATCGGTTATTGCAAGAGCATCAAGACCGTCGCGTAACGCTTCATCGATTCTTGCTGTTGGCCATACGTTTGCATCTGAGAAGACAGTATGCGTATGAAAATCACATTTAAGGGTGACATAACCGGGAAGGTCTGGCAACCTCACAATTTTCCTTTGCCCATAACTACTCAGGGTAATAAAAGACAGTAAGATAAATGTCAGAGTTTTTCTCATTTTATTAATAATTAATTGGTTGTTTTGATGGTTATTATTAAGTCCAATATTGATAATATCGGCTTTCATTTATACGATCCACTTGCTCCCTATGTCTCTCTTCTCCGTTCTCCGGTCTCCAGTCTCCAGTCTCCCTATATCTCTTCATAAAAATATGCCATTTTCTTATCAGCATCATCCCATGTATATATTTTTTTCTCGCGGTTAACGAAGTAAAAATTCAACAAAGCAAAATCACCTGCGCACATGGTTGCATGTACAAAAAGAAACACTGACAGACTCCATTTCCATAATCCCGGAAGAAAAAAGGTTAGAAGGATAAGTGACAGACTGATCAGAAAAAAAGGTATAACAGCCACAGCAATGAATTGAACAGGGGGAGTGACGTACCTGTGAGCAGTGACATAGAAAAGCCATTGCTTAAGATCCATTCCAACCCTTAATTTTCTTGCACCTGAGATGAAATATGGAATAAGATGTAAAAGCTCATGAACAGGGATACTGATTATTGGAAGAATAATAAATCCAATGGCAGAGTGGAAAATGATTTTTCTGAGAGTATAATAGCCCGAAATATTTATTATCGTGATAACTGCAATTGTTAGAAAAACAAGACAGACTGACCAGTAAAAGATGATGAGCCCCGACCTTTTCTTCAGATAATCAATAATAAATTGAACAAGATCATGATAAGATATTTCCATTATCTGTCTGAACCTGTCCTGATTATCAAGATCTTCAACTTCTAATGCCATAATAACGCTTTTAACAAATTTACTTTTAAATATGCTGAATGCAAAACCAGAAGCATTAGATTTCCGCATGCCGTGCCGGCTAATTCGCAAAAACGTGGCCTATATTTTGATACATTTGTATAAAATATTAATACTAAACGGATAATTTGTGAAATTAACATGAGATTCTTCGCTTCACTTCGTTTCGCTCAGAATGACAGATAATTGTGTTTTTGAGAATGAGGTGGTTGGCGGCGCCAGCCGCCAACCACCTCATTCTCTCCACAACCTTCTAAGTAGTTGTCATTAGTAGCGAAGCGAAGAATCTTATGTTTTTAGTCGGACACTATTGATAAAATATTTTAAGTTGAGACTGGTATTAGGCATATTGATATTATTTCCCTTCACGGCTGATCTTTCAGGACAGGTTGACACATCGAAAAGTAAAAATGATACTCTTCCTGGACGGTCGTATCTTTTGCAGGAGGTGGAGAGAGCAGGGGTCGTCATGCCTGAGGTTGAGATAAAAGAGGTTACTGTTGTTGCCCGTCACGGGAGAGCCGGAAGAAATGAATACCATAAGTACGAAAGACTAATACATAATGTCAAAAAAGTATATCCTTATGCTCTTATAGTGAGAAAAAAACTTGATGAGGTAAACTCTGAACTTAAGAATATTACTGATGAAAAGGAACAGAAGCGTTATCTTAAAAACCTTGAAAAGAATCTTCTTGCACAATATGAAGATGATATGAAGCATATGACCTTAACACAGGGAAAACTCCTGATTAAGCTGATTGACAGGGAGACACAGAATACATCATTTGATCTGATAAGAGATTACCGGGGAAAATTTTCTGCCGCCTTCTGGCAGGGGATAGCCCGCATATTCGGGACAAGCCTGAAAGCTGAATATGACAGGTATGGGGATGATGCTCTTATTGAGTATATCATTCTCGAAATTGATGCAGGCAGACTATAATACGATTACATAATAAAGAACAACAGATGAAACGGATATTCGTTGCAGTCAGGGTCGAACCGGAAGAGTGTCTTCAGGGAATGATCGCATCGTTAAAGGAAGGTTTGAAAAATGAAAAAATCAATTGGACAAACCCTGATAATATCCATATAACACTTGCATTCCTTGGTGAAACTGCCGAGAAGCAGGTAAAAGTCATTCGCGAAAGACTAAAGGAAAAATGTGAAGGATCGGGACGGTTTGATTTAATTCTTAAAGGTTCTGGTGTTTTTAAAAGCATGAATGACCCCCGTATCATCTGGACAGGGATAGGACACAACGATAAAATGATACGGCTTAATGAACTGGTGAAAGCCGGACTTGCCGCATCAGATGTGGTTATTGAGGACCGGCCATTCAAACCTCACCTGACCCTGGGCCGTATAAAACATATCAGCGACAGAGATGTCTTGAAAAAACTGCTCGAGAGGTATCACGATACAGAGATTCAGAAGGTTCCGGTTAATGAAGTGATTGTTTATGAAAGTATTTTACTTCAGACAGGTCCGTTGTATAAACCTCTGGATAAAATCTCCCTGTAAATTTTTTTACCCGCCTGTTCCTGCTGCTCTTGAATTATCCTAGATTCCTTTTCCTTCAAAAATAATTCCAATTGTATATATTACGACCTTCAGATCAAATATAAGCGATCTGTTTTCCAGGTAAAAAAGGTCATAGTCGAGTCGTTCTATCATTTCATCAACATTCGATGCATACCCGTACCTCACCTGCCCCCATGAGGTAATACCCGGCTTGACATTTTGAATAAGTTTGTATTGTGGAGCTCTCAGCAAGAGCTTGTCAATATAGTATTTTTGTTCGGGTCGTGGACCAACGATAGACATATCACCCTTAAGAACATTTAAAAAATTTGGTATCTCATCCAGTTTATGCTTCCTCATAAACCTTCCCAGTGGAGTGATTCTTGTATCCTTTTTACCGGAGAGAAGATGAGTACTCTCTTCTCCATTGCGCATTGTTCTGAATTTGTATATGGTAAAAGGTTTTCCTGATTTTCCGATACGCCTCTGAGAGTATATTACAGGCCCGTCTCCTGAGATCAAAATCGCTATGGAAAGTATAATGATGACAGGACATAACAAAACGAGTCCCAACATGGAACCTAAATAGTCGAGTATCGTCTTTAATAAGGTTTGGCAGTCTTGTCGGACATGATTCATGCAACAAATATATAAAAAGAAATGAGTGCATTTTAACAGGATGGCTATCTCAGGTTTTTTATATTTTTGTCTGATATTTAACATACTTCTTTTTATCAGATGACAGACACTTTTGAGGCTAAGGGAAAACGTAAAAAACTAGTGGCAGAACTCAGGCAGAAAGGAATTGATGATGAAGCTGTATTAATGGCAATAGACTCAGTACCAAGACATCTTTTCATGGATCCTGCTTTTTTTCATCATGCTTACGTCGATAAGGCTTTTCCCATTTCTTCGGGCCAGACAATCTCACAGCCATATACCGTGGCCGTTCAGACATCCCTTTTGCATGTTAAGAAGAGAGATAAAATCCTTGAAATAGGGACCGGATCAGGCTATCAGGCCGCAGTGCTTGCACAGATGGG
>DAOQAX010000081.1:0-9042 GCA_035354395.1 Bacteroidales bacterium
GCAGCTGATTTTATCAGTAATCCTTTTGATGTCCTTATAGATGTAAATTTTAATTGTGTTTTGCCGCTTCAGTTCATAACATCGTTATCGGATGCCAGATTTAAGGTCGGATTATTTGAAAAGGGATCAGATGATACCCATTTCGATCTTATGCTGGAAATCAATAAACCTGTTAATTTAGCTGATTACCTGAACCAGGTCATACATTACCTGGAGATGATGAATTCCGGGACAACCAAGATAGCTTAATAATAAATAAATGAAAAAATTCAGAGGGGTGGGGGTTGCCATTGTAACACCATTCAAAAATGACTCCAGTATTGATTTTGCAGCCCTTGGGCGATTGATTAATCATGTGATCGCAGGAGGTGTGAACTATATAGTTGCCATGGGGACTACAGGAGAGTCGCCCACACTGACAAAAGATGAGAAAAAGGCCCTTGTTTCGTATGTAGTTGAAATAATTGATAACCGTGTTCCTCTGGTAGTTGGTATTGGAGGAAATAATACACAAGATGTAATAAATACAGTCAGACACTCAAATCTGACGGGAGTTGATGGAATATTATCTGTTGCCCCATATTACAATAAACCCGGGCAAAAAGGTCTTTTCCAACATTTTAAGTCAATAGCCACATGCAGTCCTGTTCCTGTAATCATTTATAATATACCGGGAAGGACATGCTGTAATGTTTCAGCTGACACTTGCCTTGAGTTGGCCCATGAATGTGAAAATATTGTTGCTGTAAAAGAATCTTCCGGTGATCTTACCCAGATAATGAAGATTGTAAAAGGCAAACCTGAAAGTTTCGGTGTCATATCAGGTGATGATATGCTGACTATTCCTGTTATTGCTGCAGGTGGATCAGGTGTTATTTCTGTTCTTGCAAATGCATATCCGTCGCAATGCAGCGAGCTGGTGAACCAGGCCCTGAAGGGTAATTTTAAATCGGCGCGCGATATTCAATTCCGTTTCATAGAAATGACAGAACTTCTTTTTGTTGAAGGTAATCCATCCGGTGTAAAAGCAATTCTGAATGCAATGAGTCTTTGCCAGAATAACCTCAGACTTCCTCTTGTACCGGTAAGCAGAGCTATTTCAGCAAAAATTCAGAAAGCTATTGAAGAGATAAAGAAAGGCTGATCAGGCGTTAATTCCTGCGCCCTTCTCTCCTGCCTGCTGCATACCATGGCAGTTTTTATATTTCTTTCCGCTTCCACACGGACAGGGATCATTTCTTCCTACTTTTTTATCGACTCTCACCGGTTCGACTTTTCTGTTTTTTTCCTGCCCATCACCTCCCCCTGTGCTGCTGTATTGAGAGAAATCGCTTTTCGATGTTTTTAATCTGGACATATCTACCTGACGTCTTCTCTGAGCCTCTTTAACCTGTTCCGGATCCTGTGTTGGTATATGGCCTTTCATTAAAGTACTTACCACATCTCTGTTCACTTTAGTAAGCATTGTTTTGAATAAGTCAAAAGACTCAAACTTGTAGATCAATAAAGGATCCTTCTGTTCATATGTGGCATTCTGCACTGATTGCTTGAGTTCATCCATTTCCCTGAGATGTTCCTTCCAGGCATCATCAATTGTTGCAAGAACTACAGTCTTTTCATATGATTTTGCAAGTTCTTTTCCTTCTGATTCTGCTGTAGCTTTCAGGTTTGTAATTACCTGGAAGACCCTGGTTCCGTCAGAAATAGGAACAACTACATTCTCATACACAGCCGACATTCTTTCATAAACATCTTTTAAGACCGGATAGGCCTGCGCTGAAATAGCTTCTACTTTCCTTTTGTATGCCTGTAGTACCTTAGAATAAACCTGATCGGTTATCTGGGTTGAAGAAGCTTTTCTGAACTCTTCTGCCGAGACAGGAGAATCCATTGAGAACGAACGAATAAGATCAAAATCAAATCCTTCAGAATCACCATTTTCGTGATATCCCTCAACAATATCACCGGTGACATCGTACATCATATTTGCAATATCAACGCTTAGTCTTTCACCAAGCAGAGCATGTCGTCTTTTTTTGTATATCACTTCTCTCTGGGAGTTCATAACATCATCATACTCAAGAAGTCTCTTTCGTATACCGAAGTTATTTTCTTCAACCTTTTTCTGAGCCCTCTCAATCGATTTAGTGATCATCGGGTGCTGAATCATCTCTCCATCTTTCAGACCCAGTTTGTCCATAATACCTGCAATTCTTTCTGAACCAAAAAGACGCATCAGTTCATCTTCCAGTGACACGAAGAACTGTGAAGAACCCGGGTCTCCCTGTCTTCCTGCACGACCACGCAGCTGACGGTCAACCCGTCGTGATTCATGTCGTTCTGTTCCAATAATGGCAAGACCTCCCGCCTTTTTCACATCATCGGTCAGTTTAATATCTGTACCACGTCCAGCCATGTTTGTAGCAATTGTAATGGTACCTGTCTTACCGGCTTCGGCAACTATCTCAGCTTCTCTCTGGTGGAGTTTTGCATTTAAGACATTATGCTTTAGCCCTCTCATCTTAAGCATTCTGCTCAGTAATTCAGATATTTCAACCGAAGTTGTTCCCACAAGGACCGGGCGTCCCTGTTTGTTCATCTCAGCTATTTCTTCAATTACCGCGTTGTACTTTTCTCTTTTTGTTTTAAATACTATATCTTCTCTGTCTGTTCTGATAACAGGCATGTTAGTCGGGATGACCACAACATCGAGTTTGTAAATATTCCAGAATTCACCTGCTTCAGTTTCGGCTGTACCAGTCATACCGGCAAGTTTATGATACATTCTGAAATAGTTTTGAAGTGTTATTGTAGCGTATGTTTGTGTTGCAGCTTCAACTTTGACATTTTCCTTTGCTTCAATAGCCTGATGAAGGCCATCGGAGTACCGGCGTCCTTCCAGAACACGTCCGGTCTGTTCATCTACAATTTTTACTTTATTATCAACAACAATATACTCTGTATCTTTTTCAAAGAGTGTCCATGCTTTAAGCAGCTGGGTCATTGTATGTACCCTGTCAGACTTAACAGAGAAATCCTGGAGAAGCTCATCTTTTTTAACAAGCTTTTCTTTTTCTGACAAGCCTGACTTTTCAATATCAGCAATTTTTGAACCCACATCAGGCAGGATAAAGAAGCTGGCATCTTCAACAGAGGTAGAGATCAGGTCAATACCTTTGTCTGTGAGTTCAATTGAATTTGCTTTTTCGTCAATAACAAAGAAGAGTTGCTCGGTAATTTTAGGCATCTCCTTACTGTTATTCTGCATATAAAAGTTTTCAGTTTTAAGGAGAAGTGATTTGTTACCCTCTTCACTTAAGTATTTGATTAGAGCTCCATTCTTGGGAAGGCCTTTGTAAGCTTTAAGAAGAAGCACCCCTCCTTCGTCATCCTTACCATCGGCAATAAGTTTTTTTGCATCAGCAAGGATCTGGTTAACAAGCTTTTTCTGTTCAGACACCAGCTTGTCTACTTTTGGTTTCAACTCATCAAACTGCTGAGTATCACTTTTTGCAGTTGGACCTGAAATAATAAGAGGTGTACGGGCGTCATCGATCAGCACAGAGTCAACCTCATCGACAATAGCATAGTGATGTTTCCTTTGTACAAGATCTTCGGGATTAATAGCCATGTTATCCCTGAGGTAATCAAAACCAAACTCGTTATTGGTACCAAAGGTAATATCTGAGTTATATGCTTTACGGCGTTCTGCCGAATTTGGCTGATGTTTATCAATACAATCTACTGAAAGGCCGTGAAATTCATAGATAGGGCCCATCCATTCAGAGTCACGTTTTGACAGGTAATCATTGACCGTAACAATATGAACTCCTCTTCCAGCCAGAGCATTCAAAAAAACAGGAAGAGTAGCCACCAGAGTTTTTCCTTCACCGGTACCCATCTCAGCGATTTTCCCTTTATGAAGAGCAACACCTCCGATAAGCTGAACATCATAATGAACCATATCCCAGGTAATCTCATTCCCTCCGGCGATCCATTTATTTTTCCAGAGAGCCTTGTCTCCATTAATTGTTATGCTTTCCCGGGTAGCAGCAAGATCTCTGTCGTACTGACGTGCAGTAACTTCGAGCACCTCGTTATCCTTGAACCTTTTTGCGGTCTCCTTTACTATCGCGAAGGCTCTCGGAACAAGCTTATCAAGTTCTGTCTCGAGTTTTTCATCTATCTGCTTTTCAATTTTATCTATATTATTATATATCTCTTCTTTACGATATGGATCTTCCTCTTTTTCTGCAGCTTCTCTAAGCGATCTGATCTCTTTTTCATCAACCTCGATACTCTCCGAAATCTCCCTCCTGAGTTCGTCTGTTTTATTCCTTAGCTCATCATTTGATAAATTCTTAAGTTTCTCAAATTCCACATGGGTATTATCAACATAAGGAGTTATTTCCTTTATATCCCTCTCATACTTATTTCCAAGGAAGAGACCAAGTATATTATTTATTATGCTCATTGTTAGGTGTTTTTCTTTTAACAAATATCCAGCAAAAATAACTTTATTTTCCAATAAAAAATCCCAATGCTTCAATTAATACAGAATGAGCACGGGAATCATTAATATAAATTTAAGGACCATAAAGACAGACTGAACCTTAAAATCATTGTATCGACATCCGAAAATCAGATGAAGCAGAAAGGCTCATTGTCAACTTTTCAATAACTCTTCAACTCTTTGAATGAGTTCGTTTATGGAAAACGGTTTCGAGAATGTTGCATCTGCACCCAAAGCCTTAGCCAGATTCAGATAGCTTGCAGGTCCTACTTTTCCTCCACCTGAAATAGCTATAATCTTTATTGATGGTTTAAGCTCCTTAAGCTTCATAATGACCTTAAGTCCATCTTCTTCAGGCATTATAAGATCTGTTACCACAAGATCAGTAACAGACGGTCTGAAATGGACAATAGCATCTTTCCCGTTTTCTGCTTCAAGAACAGAATATTTCCGTTTTACAAAAGAGAGTTTAAGCATCTCTCTCAACTCTTTCTCATCCTCAACAATTAATATTCCGGCCATTATTTAATAATAACAATTTAGCTTTTAATAATACTATTTCAAAGATTCCTGTATTGCATTTCTTATTTCCTTCAGGGAAACAGGTTTAATCAGATGCTGCTTAATAATTCCCGAAGTTAGCAATTTTTCTTCCAATAAATCCAGATTTGGTTCAGTAATAAGAATGCAAGGTATTTTCTCCTTCTGTTGCCGGACCACCTCAAAAAGGTGTTTCGGCTCAATCTGCCTTGAATCGCTCATATAAATCAGCAGGTCCGGTCTTCCTTTATCATCCGACATTATCCTGCCAAGCTGACCATGGTCAGAGACACTTATCAGTTCGTATCCTGAGTTTTCGAGCGCCATTGATAAGACGCTGGATTCATATTTGTTTCCCTTGATTAAAAGAATTCTCTTCTTATAGCTTTGGTCAACCGATGTATCGGCATACTCTTTTGATACAGGAAGATAAACATAAAAGACAGAGCCTTTTCCCTTTTTACTTGAGACAAGTATTTCTCCTTCCATTTCTGCTACTATGCCATGGGTTACTGATAAACCAAGTCCGGTACCCTTACCCACCTCACGTGTTGTAAAAAACGGTTCAAAAATCCTGCTCTTAAGAGATTGATCCATACCTTTACCTGTATCTTTAAAAGTAAGAAGGACATATTCATCAGCGACAATACCTTTATTCAGATCGTGTTTTACACATTTACCTTCCACAACTGCCTGTGTAACAGACAGGGAGCCTCCATTATCTTCCATGGCCTGCATTGCATTTGTCATCAGGTTCAGAAAGACCCTGAACAGCTGGGTTGGATCAGCATAAACTGAAACGCCATTCTTTATAATACGGCTCTTTATAATAATATTTGAAGGCAGAGCCGATTTTACGAATCCTATTGTTTCTTTCAGGACAGCCGATACGTTCACAGGCACTTTCTCCTGCTCAACCTGTCTGCTGAAAGTAAGTATCTGGTTTGTTATGGACCTGGCCTTCAAAACGGCGCCCTGTATCTTGCTTACCTTTTCTGACAGTTCTGTTTGCTGTGGCAGGTCGTCCTGGAGCAATTCAGCGTAACCTGAGATTGTTGCCAGAATATTATTGAAATCATGCGCTATACCTCCGGCCAGAGCACCTATTGTTTCAAGTTTCTGAGCCTGAAGGAGCCTGTTCTCAAGCATCAGTTCACGCGTTGAATCTTCTATGGCAAAATCGATATACGATGGATTCCCGGACCCGTCAAGAGCAAGAAATCCGCTGATACGGCAAGGTATTTCCGTGCCTTCAAGGTTTTTCAGATAGACTCTTCCGAATGCTATCGTATTATTTTCCAGAAGTCTTATATACTGAATCTCAAATATGCAATCCTCTGAATAAAAATCTCTTATGTTTCTTTCTAAAACTAGTTTCTCATCTTTGCATCCGATAATCTTCAGGAAGGGCTTGTTTACATGCAGAATCTTTCCATTAACATCACATCTGAGAAACCCGACCGGAAGATTGGTTTCAAATTTTCTAAATTCCTCTTCTTTCTCAATGATTGTCCTTTCTGAACGTTTAAGGTCATCTATATCAAATGTTTCAGCTAACAGGCGAGTCACCTTTCCCCCCTCAAAAGAGACGGGGCGGAATACAACCTCAAAATAGCGGCTTCCTAAAGAAGGGGTATTAAAGAAAGCTTCATAACGTACAATTTTACCCGAAAAACATTTATCGATATTTTGCTTTATAACATTTTCAAAAGTATCTTTTCCCCATACTTCTCCAAGAGATTTCCCCACAATAGAATCGTTCACCACCATGTGGGCATTGCAGAAAGTACTGTTTACCTTTTCATAGATATAATCACGGTTAATGACACTTATCATAGACCGGGAATTATTAATTATCTGATCTGCAATATCCTTTTCTTTGGATATAAACCTCATAACGCCGCTTTCTCCTGACGTTTTTATTTTACTTCTCATTTTCTGTTGTTTAGTGACAAAATAATCAGAGGAATTATGTGATATCAAGATTAAAGTTTTTCTTCATATCCTTCAGAACAGGGTATTTTGCAAACATATGAGCAAGTTTCTGCTCGTCAGTATAAAGTACTTTTTCCGTTTCGGCCTGGTCAACAACTGTTTCAATATCAATCCCTGATAATAAGAACTTATCAAGAAGGAAGGACACTAGTTGCTGTTTATAGTTAATAACAAATGTATCCTTCTGATCAGCATTGTTAAGATGAATTGTTATTGTCTGATCATCATCCACTTCCGGCGTAATTGTTTTAAACATACTGACTATTCTGGTCCCTTCACCGTTAAGCTTATCGGTGAATTCTTTCCATGCAACTATGAAAGCTTCACGGCTGAATTCCATCCTGTTACCATTATGTGTTTCAACAACAGGAATATCAGGCTTTTTCTTCTGTTCTTTTGTCAGCGGGGTATCATCAGAAATGATCTCTTTTATGGAGAATGTCTTTGATGGTTTATCAATCACAGGATTATGAGATGCCTGATTGATATCAGGTCTGGTAATCTTTCTATCATCAGGATGTGAGTCCTGGCGTATGATATCTGATTTTGAAGGAAGAGGTATTTCCTCTTCCTGATTATTCAGTGGTTTATGTTCAGGCTTTTTTTTTTCAGGTTCTTCCACAGGCTCAGAAGTAAGCCTGCACATCCTGATCAGTGCAAGCTCTACATGGAGCCGTGGATTCTTACTGTTTTTATAAGCCAGGTCGCAATTATTTCCAAATTCAAGCGCTTTGAACAAGAAATCAGCAGGGCATTTCCCGGTCTGCTGAGAATATCTCTTTTTGATGGCGGGAGTGGTTTCCAGAAGGCTTAATGTTGATTCATCTTTGCTGACCAGCAGATCGCGAAGATGACTGTTCAGACCCGAAATAAAATTATGGCCGTCAAAACCTTTTTCAAGGATCTCATTAAAAGTAAGTAACACTGAAGAAACATCTCCTGCCAATGCACCATCGATGCATTTAAAATAATACTCATAATCGAGAACATTTAGATTCTCAATAACATCCTTATAAGTAATAGTTTTGCCGCTAAGGCTCACAATCTGGTCAAAAATCGACAGGGCATCGCGCATTGCACCATCAGCCTTCTGACCTATAACATGAAGTGCTTCCTCCTCGGCAGTGATCCCTTCATTCTTAGCAACATACATCAGGCGATGAACGATGTCATCAATCTTTATCCTGTTGAAATCGAATATCTGGCATCGGGAAAGAATAGTAGGAATTATTTTATGTTTTTCAGTAGTAGCAAGGATAAAAATAGCATGTGCAGGCGGTTCTTCAAGTGTCTTCAGGAAGGCATTGAACGCTGACGAAGTAAGCATGTGAACCTCATCAATTATATATATGCTGTATTTTCCAATCTGCGGAGGTATCCTTACCTGGTCATTCAAACTTCTTATATCTTCTACCTTATTGTTTGATGCAGCATCAAGTTCATGTATATTAAACGAACGTGACGTTTTAAATGACATACATGATTCGCATTTATCACAAGCCTCCGCATTATCTCCCAGATTGCTGCAGTTAATAGTTTTTGCAAAGATCCTTGCGCATGTTGTTTTTCCCACTCCCCTGGGGCCGCAAAAGAGATAAGCCTGAGCAAGATGTTTGTTTTTAATGGCACTTTTCAGCGTATTTGTTATTGAATCCTGCCCCACCACCATATCGAAACTGGCAGGACGGTACTTCCTTGCTGAAACAATGAAATTTTCCATAAAGTATTGACTCTGTTTTATTCAAAAAATGTTGCAACACAAATATAACTAAAAAGCCTTCTTAATCAGACTAACGGTAAAATTAATAAATCATATTAAAAACAATTTGCATGTTTACAAAATCCGGTTAGAAATTGCATCTTTTGTTCTGACAGCAAAAGAAAGCGCAGCTTTGGATGCCAGTGATGATATCTTCCTCTCATAACACAAACAATCATTATTCCGGACAATAGTAATTTTTTGTCAATTAATTTTTTAATAAAAAGAAATAGTT
>DAOQAX010000082.1:0-8951 GCA_035354395.1 Bacteroidales bacterium
GAAATTAACATTAGGTTTCTCGCCAAACCCGAGCGACACTTTTATTTTTGACGCGATGGTCCATGGCAGGATAGATACTGAGGGATTGGAGTTTGACTATTTTTTTGCTGAAGCTGAGGCGCTGAATAAAAAAGCGCTGAATGCCGGTGCAGATATTATGAGAATGAGCTTCCATACCTTTGCCTATGCCGCAATGAATTATCTGATACTTGATTCGGGAAGCACCCTTGGTTACAGGATTGGACCATTACTGATAAGCAAACGGATTATCAATACATCAGAACTAAATGATATAAGAATAGCAATACCCGGGAAATATTCTACTGCAAACCTTCTTTTCAGTGTCGCATGGCCGGAGGCTAAAAACAAGATGGAATATCTCTTTTCAGATGTTGAAAAGGCTTTACTTAATGACGAGATTGATGCCGGATTGATAATCCATGAGACCAGGTTTACCTATTTAAAAAGAGGACTTCATAAGATAGCAGATATGGGAGAATATTGGGAACACCTTTCAGGATTACCAGTACCTCTCACAGCCATAGCCATTAACAGGAAAATACCTGAAGATATTGCGCTTAAAGTCAACAGGATAATAAGAAGAAGCCTGGAGTTTGCCTACACTGACTCACTCCCTTCATACGATTTTGTTGCAGATAACTCAAAGGATATGGATAGCTCAGTAATGAATAGTCATATAAAGCTTTTTGTTAACGATTTTTCTGTTAATCTTGGGAAAACAGGGAAAAAAGCTGTTAATGAGTTTTTCAGGATTGCCCATGAAAAGGAGATCATACCTTCATTGCCTCTCAGGATATTTCTCACTGAAGAATAATATCGGTTCGGTTAAAAAAACGAATGAGGTGAACATAGGCAGCCGTTTTTTTGTTTAAGTATTTTAAGTGTTAATTTAAAATATTTAGTTATGGCATTTGAACTTCCAAAACTCCCGTACAAGCTGAATGCACTTGTTCCTTATATAAGTGAAGAAACGCTTGATTATCATTATGGTAAACATCATCAGACATATGTCAACAATCTGAACGGGCTGGTTCCCGGCACTGAGTTTGATAAGTCTGATCTTGAAACGATCATCAGGAAAGCTGAAGGTGGTATTTATAACAATGCCGCACAGGTCTGGAATCACACATTCTATTTTGAATCATTTTCACCATCCGGAGCAAAGATTCCTGCTGGCATTCTTGCTGATGCAATAAATAACTCCTTCGGATCCTTCGATTCATTTAAAGAACTTTTTACAAAGGCTGCATCAACTCTGTTTGGATCAGGTTGGGCATGGCTGGTGAAAAATGAAGACGGGACCTTGCAGATCATCCAGGAATCTAATGCAGGTAATCCTTTGCGTAAAGGTCTCAAACCTGTTATGACATGCGATGTATGGGAACATGCATACTATATAGACTACAGGAACAAACGTCCTGATTACCTGAAATCATTTTGGGAGATCCTTGACTGGGATATTATTTCAAAACGGTATTAGAAGGTTAGCATTATATTGAACCGGAGACAGCCCTGAGTCCTTCTTTTTTACTAATTTTGTATATAAACAAAATAGTAAAATGAAACTCAGGGAACTGATACTAAAAAACCGATCATATCGTCGATTTGATGAATCGCATCATATTGATACCAATATTCTTGAAAATATCGTTGATCTTGCCCGTTTGTCGGCATCCGGTGCAAACAGGCAGCCATTGAAGTATCTTATTTACAATACTCCTGAGGATTGTGAAAAAATATTTCCTTCAGTTATATGGGCCGCATACCTCAGGGATTGGGCAGGGCCGGGCATTGGAGAAAAGCCATCGGCATATATCATAATACTTGGTGACAGGTCAATTACAGAAACATTCGGAGTGGATCACGGGATTGCAGCTCAAAGCATTATGCTCGGCGCTGCAGAGGCCGGACTCGGAGGTTGTATGATAGGCTCTATAAAATACGAGGAGTTGCGAAACAAACTCGGGATACCTGATATTTATGAAATATTGTTGGTTCTTGCCCTTGGGAAACCTGTTGAGAAAGTTGAATTGGATGATATCAAAAACGGAGACATAAAATATTGGCGCGATAACCAGAATGTTCATCATGTACCGAAAAGGAGCCTAAAAGAACTGATACTTAAATTATAGCTGACCAATGAAGACAAAATTGATCTTCCTGTTGTTCATTATTAACGCGAGTATTCCCTTTTGTTTCAGTCAGGAAAAAGCGGATACCGGGAAGAAAATTCTTTTTCGTGGTCTGGTGCTGGATGCATCTGATTTTAAACCTATTCCTAATTCACAGATAATAATTAACAGGATAATACCTTACATAAGTGATATTGACGGTTCATTTGCATTTTATGTTAACCGGAAAGACACAATTGTTTTCAATAGTCTTGGATATAAAAAGGTTGTTTTTCTTGTGAGTGATACATTGAAAGGGGATGAATTCAATGCCGGTATATACATGCATACCGATACCTTGTCGATAGGAGAAGTTATTATTGTATCAAGATATAAGAACCTGAAATCTGAAATACTTAATGCAGAATCCAAAACCCCGTCTACTTTTGATAATGCCAGATATAATGTTGCTGTATCAGCCTATCAGGGGCGCAACAGTCAGGGAAACCTTGGTGACCCTGGTAATAATTATGCAGTTTTGGTCCAAAAGCAGAAGGTTGATGCTTATGAAAAAGGAGGAATCCCTTCCGACAAGATCGTTAGTTTAAATCCTTTGATATTGATCCCTGCAGCCTATCTCCTTATTAAGGGTAGCCCTGAAAAACCAGGGCAGATGGTTCCCAGGCTTACCGAACAGGAGGTTAATCAGATCCATAAAAAGTATATGGAGAGCCTGGAAAAGAAAAAATGAGAAGGAGAAAGTAATCATTAAACAAAAAACTCACGGTAGCAGGAGGAATCTGATATATTATCCCAGCACCGTGAGCCGTTCGTTAAATGTTGTTTTTTTATCCCTTTACAAATATAGCTTTAATGATGTGACTTGTCATTTTGGGATTTTCCTTCAGACGACGGGTACAATAGCTGAACCATTTCACTCCAAAAGGTACATACACCCTCATATCATATCCTTCATTTACAATTTCTCCGCGAAGTCCGGGAGTAACTCCATATAGCATCTGGAATTCATACATATCCTTCGGGACATTATATTGTTTTATCAGCTTTTTGGCTCCCTCAACAAGCGGCTTGTCATGTGTCGCAATACCTACGCGTATTTTATTTTTGAAAATAAACTCAAGGTCTTCCAGATAATGCTGGTTTATCTCTTCATATTTTTTGTACGATATTGCCTCGGGTTCTACATATATACCTTTGCAGAGTCTGAAATTCAATGGTGCAGCATCACTGTTCAGATCCATCATGCCTTTAATATCATCAAGGGTCCTCTTAAGATATGCCTGAAGTACCAGTCCAACATTGGTCGGAAATTCAACCTTGAGTCTCCTGTATAATTCAATTTCCATCGAGGTACATGGTGAATCTTCCATGTCAATCCTGATAAAGCTGTTATAAGAAGCTGCTTTTGCAACAATTTCCCTGCAATGATTGTAGCATACCTCCTTGTCTATCAGCATACCGAAACTTGTCGGCTTTATGGAATAATTACCATCAATACCGTTTTTCTGTGAGTAATCAATCAGATCAAGATATTCTTTTTTATTGTCCTCAGCCTCACTGAGTGTTTCAATAAACTCGCCCAGAACATCAAAAGTCACCCTGACTTTTTTGTCGTTAAGATCTTTAGATACCCGCATGGCATCCTCAATTTTTTCGCCTGATACATAAGCTTTTGAGAAAATCCAGATGAATTTTTTCGGGAACCATGGCAAAATTGCCGCAATAAATTTGTTGAACATAGTATTATCAGATAAGATTACATTATTAGTACATTCCAGTATTCAGGTGCTAATAAAAATGATATCAATTTCTTTTTTAATGACCTTTGTCATTAATGAAGCATGAAAAACTCACGTTTTTTTCTATTTTAGAGAAATTTTTCAGATGATGCAACCATTTTTCCAAATGGCATGTCTTAAAAAAGTCCTCAGTATATGATGAGCGACAGGCAAATAATAGAGGGGTGTGCAAAACATGAGAGTAAAGCGCAAAAACTGTTGTATGATAAGTATTCCCGTTATCTGCTTGGAGTGTGCCTGCGATATGCAAGCGATAAAGCTGAAGCTGAAGATATTCTGCAGGATAGTTTTTTGAAGATATTTTTTAGTATAAATGACTTTTCCGGGACAGGCTCTTTTATAGGCTGGTTGCGAAAAGTAACCGTCAACACTGCAATAACTTATTATCACAAGAATCTGAAATTCAGGTATTATGTTGATATCGACGAGTATGTGGCTGTTGAATCGGGAACTACCAGTTTTGAAGAAGATTTTTACACTGCGGAAGATTTATATAAAGTGCTTAATGAGCTGCCTGCAGGTTACAGAATGGTATTTAACCTTTATGCTGTTGAAGGATATAAACATAAAGAGATCGCCACGATTCTGGGAATAGATACTAACACTTCAAAATCGCAATACAGCAGGGCAAAAGCAGTAATAAGATATAAACTTGAAAAACTGGGTGAAATAAAAAAGTCATTACCTGAAAGCAGGCAAACGGCAGAAGATGAGTGGGACAGAGTAAAAGATTTTAACATAATTGAAGGAAAAGAAGGAAAATATTAGTGTAAGGGAGCTATTCCGACAGAAGCTTGAGAAGGCAGAGATAATGCCCGATGCCTCAGTTAAACCGAAACTGATGAACAAGCTTGCTGTAAGGGAATTCCTGCATTTTAACCTGGCACGGTTCAATGTTTACTATCTTGGAGGAATTATGATTATGGGACTTGCTATTGCCCTGGTTCTTACATCTTTGACAGAAAAATCAGGCAAGCCGGAAGATGTTGCTGTTAAAAAGGAGTTAAATGATACTGTCGGAATAATAAACAGAGCAGAACCTCTTATACAATACGATATTCAGAAGCCTGAGTCATTGGTTGTGGATATCAATGAAAAAGAAAAAAATAATGAAACCGGAAATTCCGGAGCTGTAACTGCAAGAGAAGTAACTACGAAAGAAATTGGATCGGAAGGAATATCTTCGGATACCGAAAGTATTAAAAGCAGCAATGTGGTTGATAGCTCTTTTGATCCGAAAGAATTATTCAGCAAACCATCGGGCGGTAACAGTGGAAATCAAGTTAAGCTCAAAGAGGAAGAACTTATTTTTGAATCATCAGTCGATGAAGGCTGTGCTCCTTTAAAAGTACTCTTCCATAACAATTTTTCTGAATATGATTCCTGCAGGTGGACTTTTGGAGATGGCGGCTCTTCAGATAAAGGAGACACTCAATGGATTTTTGATGTCGACGGTGAATTCAGAGTTGTTCTTGAAGTATTTGGATCTGATGGATTGAAGAAAACTTACGATAAGGTTATTACGGTTCACCCTAAACCAAAGGCAAGTTTTGAGATATCTCCTGCGAAAGCCGTCCTGCCTGACGATGAAATCAGGTTCCTTAATTATTCGGTTGATGCCGTTAGATATAACTGGAGTTTTGGAGACGGAAATTCTTCTGAATTGTTTGACCCCACTCACCGGTATGAAAAATTCGGTCATTTCAATGTCGGTCTGGTTGCCTTTTCAGAGTATGGGTGTTCTGATTCCCTGGTTGTAGTAAATGCATTTGCTGATTCTGAGTATTTTATTGAATTTCCAAATGCTTTTATCCCGAATGTCGGAGGACCTTCAGGTGGTTTCTATTCGGCAAAAAGTGATGAAGCTGCTCAGATATTTCATCCTTCATTTTCAGGTGTTTCAGAGTATCAGCTGAAGGTTTTCAGCAAAACAGGTTTACTTATATTTGAAAGCAACGACATAAACATAGGATGGGATGGATATTTCAATGGACAGTTATGCAACTGTGGTGTTTATATCTGGAAAGTCCGTGGTAATTTCAGAAATGGAGAACCTTTTACCAGGCTAGGGGATATTACCCTTCTCCGGTACTGATATTATGGGATTATAACAGTATGGGCATATATTCTTTATTCATCCATGTTCTTATTTTTTAAGTCTTTTTTCCTGCAACTAATTTGAAATATCATAGTTCTGTTTTCTTTTTCATTGATAAAATTCACAAAATAGTAATGGATTTTAATTTCATTTGACTATTTTCGTCATTGCATTACAAATTATATAAATCTTGAAAAAGAGAATAATACCTTTTCTTTTAGTGTTATTTCTTCTTTCCATTAGCAGTTATGGTCAGGATCCTACATTCTCCCAGTTCTACTCTAATTCATTATACCTGGCACCTTCTTTCGCCGGAGCCACCGAAGAGTACCGTTTTGCGTTGAATTACAGAAATCAATGGCCATCAGTACCCGGTGTTTTCAATACATACAGTATCTCTTTCGATAAAGCATTGACTGATTATAATTCAGGTATTGGCGTTCTAGCAACATATGATGTGGCAGGATCGGGCAATCTAAGTACAACAAATATAGGATTGCTCTATTCATACGACTTTAATATTAACAAGGAATGGCACATACGACCGGGGATTAATTTTAAGTTCTATTATCTCGGTCTTGATATAGGCAAACTTGTTTTTAACAGCCAGATAACAGGCAACGGAACAACTACTTCAGTTAATGCTCCGCCCTTCGATAATGTGGCAGATGTCGATTTTGCCACATCTGCTATCGTTTATAATGAAAGGATATGGGGAGGATTCACTCTTGACCATCTTTTAGTTCCAAAGACATCTTTTTATGGTGACGATGCAACTGTACCTATCAAACTTAATTTATTTGGAGGTATGCAGATAATGAAAAAGACCCGTTTGAGACAGAAAATACAGGAAGTGCTTTCAATTGCTTTTAACTTCCAAAAACAACAAGGATTTTACCAGACTGATCTCGGACTATACTATTATAAAAACCCGTTGATAGTAGGATTATGGTACAGAGGAATACCTTTTGCCACTTCTCAGGCCGGTGATGCAATAATAGGACTCATTGGTATAAAAACAGCAAAGCTTCATATTGGCTATAGTTATGATTTTACAATCTCCAATCTTATAAGTTCAACAGGAGGTGCACATGAGATATCATTGATATACGAATTCAATAATATGAGCCTGGGGCAACAACGTAAACGGATCAGGGCAATACCGTGTCCGGAGTTTTAGCTGTTTTCCTTCACACCTTTCCACGTTTAACTTACTTTCTGAACGACTAAAAAAATCTTTTGGAAGTGGCCTCATTTATTAATTTGTTTATATTTGTTGCTGACTAAAATTGTTTAATAAATATTTAATTCGCGATGAAGAAATTGTCTATAGTACTGTATGCTGTTATATTCTTAGCAATAGGAGTTCTCTTTTTCCTTCAGTTTTCGGGAAACAAACACCGCAACATAACAAAATCTGCTGCCGGAATCCCGGCCGGTGATATTGCTTATGTTAATATTGATTCTGTTATTATCAACTTCAATATGTTTGCTGATAAACGGGACGCTCTTGTATCAAAATCAAAAGATGCCGAAGCTGAGCTTAACTCAAAGGGAGGCCAGTACGAAAAAGCAGCAAGAGATTATCAGGATAAAGCAACCAAAGGATTAATAACAAGGGCAACAGCAGCACAGATTGAACAATCACTTGTTCAGCAGCAACAGGAGCTGGTTAACCTGCGTGATAAACTCCAGAGTAATCTTGTTGAAGAAGAACAGGTAATGAATCGCCAGGTGCTTGAATATATTACTACTTATCTTGATGAACACAAATCAGAATATAACTATAAATATATTCTTGGTAAAAGTTTTGGGAGTGTAATACTCTATAGTGATAATGCATTGGATATTACACAGCAGGTTCTGGATGGCCTTAATAAGAAATATCAGGCTGAAAAAAAATAAGAACCAATGGGTTTTGCCTCGACCTATCTTTCTGAAAGGGCTTTATTCCCGGAAATAATCAAAGAGGCACCTGATAAAGGTACAGGGATAATTGTTGTTGTACCATCATATAATGAACCTGGCATAAGGAAATTACTCGATTCTCTTATTCAATGCAGGGAACCGGAATGTAAGGTTGAAGTCATTATTGTTGTGAATGCACCTGGCAACGCTTCACGGGAGGTGTTGGAAAACAATAAAAAGACAATCAATGATATTGAAAGCTGGAAGAAAGAAAATAAAAATTGTTTCTTCCGGCTTTTTCCTTTTGTGGCCGGCAGGGCTGATGTGGACCATTGGGGTGTAGGTCTTGCACGAAAGACAGGAATGGATGAAGCAGTACGCCGCTTTAATAAAATCAATAAACCCGAAGGTATCATCCTTAACCTTGACGCAGATTGTCTTGTAGAACAGAATTATTTTATAGCGGTTTATGACGGATTTAAAGGGAAAAATGACAGAACAGCCTGCTCAATATATTTTGAGCATCCTCTTTCAGGAAATGAGTTCCCGAAAAATATTTACAGGTATATTACCCTTTATGAGCTGCATCTTCGTTATTATTTCCAGGGATTGGCTTTTTCAGGATTCCCTTATGTCTTTCATACGGTAGGGTCAGCAATTGCGGTTAAAGCACTTCAATATGTAAAGGCAGGTGGAATGAACAGACGACAGGCAGGCGAAGATTTCTATTTTATTCAGAAGCTTGTCCCTTCAGGAGGTTATTTCAATCTTAATTCGACTTCAGTCTATCCATCACCAAGGCCATCATTCAGGGTCCCGTTTGGTACGGGCGCTTCAATTGAAAAGCTGGCAGCGGGCGACTCTGCTACTTTTTATACATATAACTTTTTGGCATTTAAAGAGCTGCGATATATTTTTGGAATCACAGAAGAAATTTTTAATTGTTGCCCTGAAGAGTTGTATAGCCGGTATGAGTTATTTCCTCCGGGCCTG
>DAOQAX010000083.1:0-8830 GCA_035354395.1 Bacteroidales bacterium
ATACACCATAAAACAAGGGAATAAACCATTAATACATATATTTTATGCGAAACATTCGATTCGTTTTTACTCAGGATATATGCAGTTTTAATGTTCTCGAGAGCCGCATCGAAATCGATCCGCATCAGTTCGATTCCTGCCAGGCAGGAATATAACCCGGCGTATGTACTTTCAGTTTTTGTAAATTGTGAATAGCCGCATTCTTGCATGTAAGCAATAAGTCCGGAGCATTTATCATGTGCTGATGTATAAAACCCCATGCGTGTTTCGATATTGGCCAGATTCATTGCAATAGTTGAAATAAGGAAGATGTTGCCGGATTTCTTCCCGTATTCCAGAGCTTTTTCATATGCAGCGATACTGTTGATGAATTTTGCTGAATCCGACTCTGCAATGCCCACTGAGTACCAACCCCAGCTATACCACAGGGGATCGTCCTCTGAAAGGTTGTCCAATGCCCTGTTGCAATAAAAGGAAACCTGTTCTGAATTGCCGGAGATTGAATTCAAATAAGCCAATGCGACCGAAACTTTTCCTAAAAGCTTTCTGTTTGTCTTAATATTTTCATTGGATGCATTTATTTCATTAATATTCTTTTGAGTGATTCTTTCTGCACTTGACAGAAATGGTTCCGCTTTTTGAATTTTGCCGGCTATTATTAATGTCCATGCGTAATATAAACAGATAACCGGATTCTGATGTATCAGCTCATCAGGCAGCAAATCTCCGTACTTCATTATGGCAAAATGCTGTCCGTTTTCCCACATATTCTCAATTATTTCCCCAAGAACCTGTATGCATTTTTCGAAATTCCCTGCATCTATAGAATGATTAACAGCCAATATCGGCATTGAGTTATCCTTAAACCAGTCAGCTGCCTTATTGTGAAGTTCAATAATGGCAGTTTTTCCCTTCAGAGAAAGCCGCTGTTTTAAAAGTTCTGCAAAGAGATGATGATATCTGTAACATTTTCTCTCGTTATCAAGAGGTATAACAAACATGTTGTCCCTTTCCAGTGTCTCAATAATAAACTGACTGTCGTTTCTGTTCAGAACAGCGTTGCACAGGGGAGCCGACATTTGTTCCAATAATGATGTCTGAAGTAAAAATTCCTTTATGTCGTCTGTCCGGATCTTCAGTACCTCTTCTATAAGGTAGTCCATAATATAACGATTGTCTCCACTCAGATCCCTGACAAAATCAGAAAGATCTTCACGGCCCTGCATCGATATGGCCGCCAGTTGAAGCCCGGCAATCCATCCTTCTGTTTTTTCCTCAAGTGAGAGCACATCGCGTTCAGATAAGCCAAGTCTGAGCTTTCTGTTGAACAGCGCTGAAATATCTGCTGCCGTAAAACTAAGATCGGCAGCACGCAACTCGACCAACTGATTCTGACTCCTCAGGCGCGATACAGAAAGGTCGGGGTCGGAACGGGTCAGGATCACAATGTGGATATTCGGTGGAATATGCTCAAGAAAGAAGGTTACAAGTCTCAATACTTCTACGCTCCTGATCAGATGAAAATCGTCAAGAACCAGCAAAAGGTTCTGGTTAATACCTAGTAATTCGTTAATTAACAGGCTGGCTATTGACTCGAAGGATGGTGAATTCGGGGAGTTTAACAATCGCAGGATGGCCTGCCCGAAGTCGTGATGTATATTTTGAATCCCTGATATTACATAGCTTAAAAGAACTGCCGGGTCATTATCCCCGTTATCGAGAGAAAGCCATGCTGAAGGGATTTTGCCCTGGTTTAACCAGTCGCTTAGCAATGTGGTTTTCCCATATCCGGCCGGAGCTGAAACAAGAATCAGCTTCCTATGAAGGCCTGTATCCAGCTTTTCAAACAGTGCTGTCCGGTGGACTATGTTTTGCCCCGCGGAGGGGATATGGAGTTTTGTTAAAAGCATGCATGAAATTAAGAAATATTATGATCACAACTTTGCTTTCTCCTGATTGAAAATAAGCAGCTTGTAATTATACTGAAGAAATTTATCCCGATGGAAATGATCCTAAAATTGAACCAGAGAAAAAAACTTTAAGAATGGGAAAGGCAATAAGTCACTCATGCCTGATAGATCCGGACCTGTTTAAAACCTGTTCTGGCTCATAAAATAGGGCATTTGTCTGCTTGCCTGTCTCATGAGTTCATCAACAAGCCTGAACGGACTACTTAAAGATGATGACATTTTGTGTTCGTAATTCCAGATCATCTTTTCCGAGCCGCTATCGTGTATTGACAATGAAACAACGGCTTCATTGGTTGGTGCCCACCATCCTGCAACGATTGCCAGTGCAATGGCAGCACCCTCAGATATTGGTTTTGAAAGCGAATAACTGGAAGTCAGTATCCCGTCCACGTTGAGAATTCTTGACAGATCGGCAGGGGTTAACATTCCTGCATCCTGATAACCTGCACCGGATAATAATGCATTTGTAGTTTCAACATCCTGGATATCAACGAAGATATTCCCCTGCATTTTCCTTTTTAGCATCCAGCTGTACATTTCTCTCTGGAAACTGATTGACTCTGTTTTTTGTTGTTCAATCAGTGCAGCGGCATCAATTTTTTTGCTTGCAGCAATAGATACTTTTGGAGGTACAATGGCAATTATTTTTTGAGCACCTGCAAGGTATCGTGCATCCGGGGTATAAAACACCTTAGCGCAACTCTGTAAAAAGAGGATAGTGATGATTAATAAAACAACAGACTTTTTCATGATAATGTGAATTAATTTGTTTTGATCATATGAATTTCTGATTTAACTATTGGAACATGGCTCCTTTCTTATTCTTGCCGTTTACTATCTGGACATACTGTTATCGCAACACCACCTTTTTTGTGTCCTCTTCCAACATATTCGTGAGCTTCTGCAAGCTGCTCAAATGTGTAGATCCTGTCAATGAAAGGCTTTATACGACCAGTCTCAACAAGTTCCCTGATAAGGTTCAGCCGTTTTGAATCAAGTTTCAGGTTTGCATCATCGATAGATGCCTCTGTACCTTTGGATGTCAGATTCCTGCCCAGGGATTTCTTCAATCGTGATGATTTATTTTTACCTGCAGCATCAAAGATGAAATCGAATTTCAGTTCAGGATCAAGTGCATCCTGTTTTGTGTAGTCAATTGCCGCATCTGCTCCCAGCGATTTCACCATTTCAATATTTGAGGCACTGCATATTGCAGTTACTCTGGCACCCAGGAATCTGGCAAACTGGATGGCAATGATACCTGCTGTACCCGAAGCTCCGTAGATGAGTACTTCCTGTCCGGGCCGGATGTTCGCTTTTTCCATGAACTGAAATGCCAGCAATCCGCCGTATGCAGCCATGGTTGCTTCTTCAAAAGAGATATTGCCGGGTTTCGGTGAGATGCAACCGTTAACCGAATCAGTCTCTTTCATACATTTATATTCCGCGTATGCACCCAGACTGAAGCCTGTAAGGCCATACACACGGTCACCAGGTCTGAATCTTTTAATTTCCTTACCTGTTGCTTCAATTTCTCCGGAAAAAACTTCCCCAATTATTGGATTTCCTGGTCCTGTCAGACCCATCATCAGCCGGAACGGGATAAACAGACTCCATTTCACTTGTCCGCTTCTGATATAGATGTCGCTTGCGGTTACGGAAGTGGCATATATCTTAACCAGCACTTCATCGTCTTTTGGTTCCGGTTTCTCAACTTCCACGAGTTTAAGGATTTCCGGCGGTCCGTATTTTTTACATATAAAAGCTTTCATTCTGAGTGAATTTATTTTTGAGGTATTAAATCTGAGAAAATACACAACCAGGTCTGACATCATTTAAATGACTATCCACAGGGCTTCAGACATTTAAAATCTTTATCGATTTTAGCGTCATATATCGGACAGGCCGTTGAGGTGCATTTCATCCTGCCCTGAAGTATTCTTACCCCCCAGGGAATATAACCGGCACACATTAAAATGGCACCGGTAGAGCTAATGAATTCTATATCCGGATTGTTAAGGAGCAACAGGCCTGTTATGATGCATATGCCTTGCCATTTGCTTATGAATCGTTCTCTCATCAGCCCGTAAGCCTGTATTGAAGCTCCGATGGGTAATAATGGCAACAGCCAGACCACCCAAAGCAGGCCTGCTTTGTCTACAATGACGTTGAGAAAAGGAACGAATTGCTGAAACTGATCTTCCGGTAATGTGTCGAATGCCGAAAGTACCAGACATAAAGCTCCTTTGTCAACCGCCAGGATAAATGCTCCGAATACCCCAATTATCCCTCCCCAAAATCCTGGCTTTCTACCTTCGCCCTGCAATACATTCATTATGCCTGACAGTCCAATAATTATAACAGGTACGGCAAACATTACGATTAAATGTCCGATATGATACACAGGTTGGTTGTGAAACCTGCCCACCAGTTGTTCAACTGTTTGAAGCGCCTCCATCTTCAGGAGATCAGGGTGCATTAAAAACCCTGTGAGAAGCATTACCGGAAATGCAATAATTGATAATGCAAAACCTTTCTTTTTAAGTGTTTCTATTTTCATGGCTTTAAAAACTAAATGACTTTAATAATTTAAATTTTGTTTCCAACAGAATTAACTGAAACAAGTTTCAGGTTTAAATCTCTTAACTGGTTCAGTATCCCGTGCAGATGAGCTTCATCTATAATATTTCCCGAAAGCCTGGTATTAGTTCCGTCGTAACTGATTACCATACCATTAAACCAGTCCGCCCATTTCTTATCAAGATGGCCCTCAACGATGATTTCGATTTTACCTTTCATTTTTAACAGATTTTATCTTCAGCAAAGGTCGAATGCAACCATTAAAAAAAAATCACCCCTGAGGGTGATTCGGATGGGTGATTTTTTAAAAATACAGTAATCAGCAAGAGATATTATATGATTCTCAGACCTTTAGCCTTATCAACGGCTTTGTTCCGACTGTCGACATCAAGCTTAAGAAAGAGATTTTTCAGATGTGTCTTAACAGTATTCTGGGATATAAATAATTTTTCGGCTATTTCCTGATTTGATAAGCCTCGGGCAATCAGTTTTAGCGTGTCAATCTCACGGTCGCTCAATACAGATACTGAATTATTCTTCAGTGTTTTTTCTCTCATCTCAATAACGAGCTTGAGCTTGTCAGTTAATTTCTGGGGGACATTATTTTTTGTAGTTGCCAGTACTTTGTAAGCTTCATTCAGTAGATCGCTTATCCACGAATGATAAAGTATAAAAGACATCAGTATTTGTTCGCCGGCTGCAGCCTCCAATGCTTCAATAAGGTTTATCAGGGCTTTTTCCTTGAAACCAGTGGCCTTATTCAATATGG
Organism: Bacteroidales bacterium; assembly: GCA_035354395.1. GTDB lineage: Bacteria > Bacteroidota > Bacteroidia > Bacteroidales > VadinHA17 > LD21. The sequence goes on from DAOQAX010000083.1 coordinate 5,320, forward strand.
CATAAATGATTTTTGCTTCAATTACTCTCTCAGTTCTGTTGGCCGCCTGAGCCATTTTCAATAATTTGGACAGGAGAATTTCAGCCTCCTCGAATTTCCTTCCGATTATTAAGAAAAGGGCATAAGGGCTATATCCAAATTCGTTATTATATGAGATGTCATTATTAAATCCGAGTCCTTTTTCCTGAAAAAATAGATTGGCTTTTTCCATTTCATTCTGAACAATCAGCATGAATCCCTTCATGGCAATATACATGGCCATGGAGCTTGGAAATATTATATTTGACTTTAGGATTGTATCCGCCTCATACAGCATTTTGTCAGCCCCCTCAATATCTCCCTTCCCGTATAAAGTGAGTGAATAAATCACAAACATATTCACTTTAAAGGTGTTATCTGATTCTTTCTTACATAGGTCATAAGCAGTACCAATACTTTCGAGAGCATCGTCAAAATCGGTTCGCATAGCTTCTACTCCGGCCATATAAGCATAGAGTCCGGCAAAAGTGCTTTCCGATTTTACAATCCGGGAATAACCACTTTTTTTCATGAAGGTTATAAGGTCGGTGCAATTCTTATAGGATGATGTATACAGCCCCATTCTGGCTTCAACGGCCGACAGCCTGCTTCCGATAGTGGATGCCAGGTAAATGTTTCCTGATTTTTTTGCATCCTCAAGTGCATTTTTTAAAGCAGGTATACAAGCTTCAAAGTTTTCGCGAAACATCTCTGCAATGCCCATTGAGTAAAGGCCCCAGCTATACCAAAAAGGATCATCCTCCGAGAGGTTTTCCGTTGCGATTTTACTATAATCAAAAATCTTCCCTGGACGCAACAGAAGAGAATTCAGGTAAGCAAGAGAAACGGATATTTTACCTAACAGTTTTTTATGAAATTGTAAATCAGCATCTAATGGATTTTTATCACTGAGAATTTTTTTTGTAATATTTTCGGCACTTATTAAGAACGGTTCAGCTTTCCTGATCTGGCCATTTATGGTTAATATCCATGCATAGTATAAACAAAATTCAGTATTCTTTTTAACGATTTCGCCGGGAAGCAGATCACCATATTTCAGAATAGCAGCATGCTGCCCGTTTTTCCACATCGTTTCAGCTATTTCACCAAGTATATGTATGCTCTTTTCGAAATTCCCCGTTAGTATCGCATGTTCTATGGCTAATAATGGCAATGAATTGGTATAAAACCACCCAATTGCCTTGTTATGAAGCCCGATAATGGTTTCTTTCTCTCTTAAATGAAGCCGTTGTTTTAGTAGTTCGGCAAAAAGATGATGATATCTGTACCATGTTCTTTCTGTATCTAAAGGGATTACGAACATGTTATTTTTTTCGAGCATCTCAAGAATTGCCTGGCTGTCGTTTCTGCCCAGAACAGCATTGCACAGGGGAGCCGACATTTGCTCCAGTATTGAGGTCTGAAGTAAAAATTCCCTGATCTCCTCAGTCTGAATCTTCAGCACCTCCTCCATCAGGTAATCCATTATATAGCGGTTATCCCCTTTCAACTCCCTGACAAATTCAGACATATCTTCACGGCCCTGCATTGAAATTGCCGCAAGCTGCAGCCCTGCAATCCACCCTTCTGTTTTGGTTTCAAGCGCATAAGCATCATCAATTGATATTCCCAGCTTAAGTTTCTTATTGAATAAAACAGAAACATCATTTGCCGAAAAGCCAAGGTCAGACGAACGCAGTTCAACAAGCTGATGCTGGCTCCTTATCCTCGAAAGTGACAGTGAAGGATCGGAACGGGTCAGGATCGTCAAATGGATATTATTATCTGGGATATGTTCCAGAAAATAAGTTACAAGTTTTAATATTTCGGCGCTCCTGATGAGATGAAAATCGTCAAGCACCAGCAGGAAATCCACATTAATATTTAGTAAATCGTTGATTAACAGGCTGGCAATTGATTCGACAGATGGTAAACTGGTTGAATTTAAAAGTCTCAGGGAACTTATTCCAAAATCGGGACTAATACTTTGAATTCCAGATATTATATAACCCAGGAATATTGCCGTGTCGTTATCCCCATTGTCAAGTGAGAGCCAGGCAGCAGGGATTTTATTCTGGCTTATCCAGTCGCTTATCAGCGTTGTTTTACCATACCCGGCCGGAGCTGAAACAAGAATCAGCTTCCTATGCAGTCCGGAATCCAGCTTTTCAAACAGTGCTGTCCGGTGGACTATGTTTTGCCCTGCGGAGGGGATATGAAGTTTTGTTAAAAGCATGCGGGAAGTTAAGAAATATTTCAATCATGGATATATTTTCTAAATGGGAATCAGCAGGTTGGAGTTATGTAAGGAGGTCTGATATTTTTTTCTTCAACTCCTTCTATCACAATACAACGACCTGGATCGTTATTTGCTGCTTTTCAATCTTCGGGGTCTTCTTCGAAACCATGAAACGGTATATCGTCATCATGGTCTTTGTCGAAAGGGCCAACACCAGGAGGATTAAAAAGGCCCCACCGGTCTATAATATAATCCCACTTATCAAATCCTGCGACCCAGTCAATAAACAGCAACCTGTATTCTTCAATAAGGTCTCTTACCATTTGATAATATTCCTTATAAGTTACAATTTCTTATATGCCCCACATCTGAATTCTTTCTCATTAGTCTGATCATTTCGGTTCAGATTACATAAAACATCATCTTCCCAATCATCACTGTTATTATTTATGCATGTTAAACAGAGTGGTCGCATTTTGATGGTTTCCTTCCTGATCTCATATCCATCATCATCGAAAATTCCGGCAATATGCCGCGGATCCATCTCATCTATATGCCTCCTTCCGTCCTTATCTCTCTTGTCAAGAGTTGAATCAATTTCATAATCACCTCGCGGATGATCTTTCCCTGTAATACAGCTGAAGCATCCAAAAGGAGCTATAGTCGAACCAACTATCCAGATATCTTTTCCGCATTGGCATTTTATACCGTTTTTATAGTAGTCCAGCGCAGCATCAATCCGCATTCTAAGTGTCTTTTCATTGTCATTCGGATTTTTCCTCAAATGAATTTTTACATACTGATCAATTGAAATTGGTTTCCACATACTTTCTTAATTTAGGCAAATTAATAATCATGAACCAATGGATATCACCATTGTGATTTCCAATTCAGAAGTTAAACAGGACGTTTCAATTAAACCCAGCGAGAGTTTCAATCCAAACTTACGAAAAATTTACGAAAAACCACAAATGCCAGGAGTCTGGCAGAACTTAAGGGACTTTGTGAGACACTTCCCCTGGAATCACTATATAACCTTATGATAAATATAATTGTACTGCAGGAAAACAAGGATAGTTCTTGTGCTTACCATATTTATTAATAAATACTTGTATCATTATTAATGTATAGCTGTTTTGTTGCTTTCTATGACTCTTTATACTAATAAAAATGGCCTTGTAAATACGTGATTTACAAGGTAATTTGATTTACAAGATTATGTGTGAGTGTGAGAGCGGGTTTTGAGAAAAAGAG
>DAOQAX010000084.1:0-8805 GCA_035354395.1 Bacteroidales bacterium
GAATTTAGTAAAATCAACACCTCCCCAACTCTTTGCAAGAGCATTTATTTCCGCAGCTTCCCTAACTGCAGTATGATCTTTCCATAGAATGAACATGGCATCAGGATCATCTTTAAATTCAGCTTTCAGGGAAAGCGGTACGCCTTCCTTGTCGACTGCTACAGGAGTTGATCCCGTTGTATCAACAGAAATGCCTACTATATTTTTTGAATCTCCAGCTGATAATTTTCCTATTGATTCTATTACAGAGTGCTCAAGCCCTTCGATATAATCGAGAGGATGCTGACGAAACTGGTTAATTAACGGGTCACAAAAAAGACCTTTTCCCCATCTGGGATATTTGAAGACCGAAGTACTGGCGATGTTGCCATTGCTTGTATCAACAATCACCGAGCGGACTGAGTCGGTCCCATAATCGATTCCAATTACTAACCGGGACATTTTATAGCTTTTAATTATTGTCGTTTTGAAACTGTTGCCAGGATCAAAAACATTACTTAACCTGGTTCCATTCTTTAAGTGATGATTGGATAAAATCGATAATCTTCTGATTATCATCCTTCCCTGTTCCGGAGACAGGAAATGGCTCTCCGAATTTTATATAAATTTCTTTATGGCGGTCGATGGGTCCAAGTTCCTTGATCAATTTTCCGTTGCCCCAGAAATCTGTCTTCAGAGCAATTGGAACAACCCAAACGCCAGCTTTCTTTGCAAGCTTTATTCCCATTGAATGGAACTCCTCAGGCTTGAAATCAACCCGTCTTGTGCTTTGTGGAAAAATAACTATCGATGTTCCGGCAGACAATATTTTAACGCCTTCAGTCATCACGACTTCAAAATCTTTCCTCGGATCAGTTCTTCCCACAACAACAGGATTTCTCGATTTCATAACGTCACCGAATAATGGATGTAAAACAAGGCTTTCCTTTACAACAAATGTAAGCTCTTTATGGGGTCCGATAATTCCCGGCAAGATCATCGCTTCCAGAGTGCTCATGTGGTTGCTTATAAAAAGAACCGGGCCATCGACTTTGGTAATATTTTCCATTCCGGTAATATGGAACTTACCTCCAGTCTTTTCGATGACCTTGAATATTTCGAATGAAGAATCAGTCCATGCTTTAGTGTCGTACACCTTTCTGATAGCCTCTTTTCTTGTTCTCAGAACAATTTTACCATATTCACAGGTGAAATACAGACGATTGTTCAGAAGCATTTTTTCCCTGAACGATAAATGTTCCCTTTCAGGAGTGTTGTATGAATATGAATCAAAATAACCTTTATGCATTGTAATAAAATTAATTATCCTTCTCAGAACCTCAGTTGAAGATTATGTAAAGGTAGTTCTCAATTAAATAAAAAAACAATTACTTTTCATTTCCACCCATCAGCATCATAGCATCGCGGTACTTGTCCATCAATTTTTTATTCAGATCGAGCGGTGGCTTTGATCCTTCAGGAAGAAATGATTTATATGGGTGATCCTTTGAATATTCTTTAAATTCAGTTTTTATCTCTTCAAGTAATTTTGGTTTTGTCATCAGATCCAACGCTGTGGCAGCCATCACTTTAGCTCCGGCGTTCAATCCTTTAGAGGCAGCTGATCCATAGAAAGAAGCCACTGATGACCAATGGTGACCTATAGCTCCCGGAACTTTTCCGGGGAAATTAAGAGTTGCCGTCGGAGCAACCAGAGTCACCTCACCAACGTCTGAAGATCCTTCTGTATTTGGAGAATCAGAAGGTTTGCCTATCGGTTTTATATGCAAAGGGTAGCCAGTTTCTTTCTCTCCTAGCTCTTTCTGAAGAGCCCTGGCAAATGCATTCTCATCATCTGTCCATTCTGGCATGCCAACCAGTTCTATATTCCGCTCGATAGTCTCAGCCATTCCTTTGTTTGAATGGCGCTGATGTATGGCAGTCATAAAGTTGACAGGTTCCAGTTCAGTACCTGATGCTATTGCCGCACCTCTGGCACAATCGAGAACCCTTTTATATGTCTCCTCTATCATATCGTCGGTATTCCTTATATAATACCATACAGAAGCTCTGTCGGGAACAACATTTGGGGCTTCACCACCCTCTGTAATGACATAATGCAACCTGGAGGTATAAAACAAATGTTCCCGGAGATAATTAGCAGCAACATTCATCAGCTCAACTCCGTCGAGAGCGCTTCTTCCATCCCATGGTGCTGTGGATGCATGTGCTGCTTTACCTTTAAAAGAGAAAACAACCGACATAACCGCACAACCTTTTACACCGTAGCTGGTTGTAAAGTCAGATGACGAATGGTTATCTATGACAGCATCAACATCATTAAAGGCACCTGCTTTTACCATAAAGGGCCGGCTGATGATCGTCTCTTCTGCCGGTGATCCGAAGAATCTTATTGTTCCGTGCAGATTGTTTTTTTCCATGCTCTTTTTGACAGCAATTGCTGCAGCAACTCCGGCGGTACCCATCACATTATGACCGCACCCGTGGCCGGGGGCTCCTTCTATCAACGATTTCTGAAACGGGATTAAAGCCTCCTGAGATAATCCGGGTAAGGCATCATATTCTCCAAGGATACCTATTACAGGCTTTCCGCTTCCCCATGATGCCACAAAACAGGTAGGCATTCCTGCTACACCTTTTTCGACAGTAAAACCTTCTTCTTCAAGTGTTTTAATAAGAAGTGCTGATGATTTGAATTCCTGCATCCCCAATTCAGCATAGTTCCATATAGCATCAGAAATATCTCCGTATTTCTTTACAACCTGACTGTCTGACAGATAATCAAGAGCATTTTGTTTGGCCTTGTAAAGATCAGCCTTTCCAGGGGCAATAACGTCAGGCGTTTTCTGACAATAGATCTTCCCTGTTGAAAAAAAAACAAGAGTTAACAGAATGACGAAGATCCTGTTTTGTATAGAAGTGGTCATTAATTTTGCTGCTTTATCAAATGTAATTTATTAAGCTGTACACAAAATTAGTATTTATATTTGAACATTTTCAAATTTGCCTGTAGGCAATGATTCTGATAAGATAAGAGATCACTTCTTTAGCATAAGTGGCAACAGATAGTTGCCAAGGAGTACCGGATCATTAGTCCTTGCCCATTTTGATGTTAATGTATACTGTTCTTTGAGGTTGTCAAAATTGAACATCAGAAAATTTTCTTCAAAATCAGGAATCCAGATATAAGTCAGAGGTATCAGCTCCGGGGCTTCTTCTGCGTATGCTTTAAGACGCTTAACAATGCCTTTTTTGAGGATATTGTCATATGAAAAGCCAATCCTGTCGAACCGTCCCTTGTCGTCAAGACCCAGCCCTTTAAGTTCCTCACCCAGTTCTGGTCCTCCATCGCACTTCCTGCTTATAATGTACACTTTACTGACCCCTTTTCCCCTGAATTTTTCAAAATCGAGTAGTGCACGATATGGAACATGGTCATCACCTACTCCGCCGTCAACATATTCAACATCGGGGATGGTTTTTGCATTTTTAATCTTTACAGCAGGAAAAACGACAGGAAAGGCTGAAGATGCCATCAATATATCGACCAGGTTTAATGTTGTATCTGTCTCTTCGTTTATTTTACGGCTGCACATCCTGTAAACTTTCTTCTTCAGAAATAAATTGCTGACGTTTGTAAAAGAGATCTCTGTCATATAAGGCAGATCCCCAATAGTATGATAGCCAAGCTTATCTTCAACAATTTTTTTATAAAGAGCTCTAGCCGGTTCAGTGTTGACAGGGATTTTCATATCCTTGTCCTGAACAAAGATGTCACTGTTTTTAAGATTAAAAAGGATCTTTTTATATTCAGCCCATGTTAATTTACCGCTCAGGATACCATTGAGCATAACAGCATTGAGGGCGCCGGAACTTACTCCGGAAATAAACACAACATTTTTCATCTGACCCCTGTTATAAAGAGATTCAAGCAGTGCTGCTTCCTGCGGAATCCTGGCTGCTGCGCCGGTCAGAATTATTGCAGTTCCGGACCTTCCTTTCAATACAGGTTCATCAGCCGGATTATTTTCTTTTCCCTCAATAATAAACAGAGTAACAAAGACTGCCAGAATAACTCCTAAAAATATCTTAACATATTTCATCCTTATATAATTTATTTTTATGGCCGGATGGAACCACACATGATTAACCTCGTTGAGCTCTCCCGAAAAGTCGGGATCGGTTGAAAATGAATTATATTCATTCGTGTTTATGATTTGATTCAATCATGCGGATTTCATCATTCCAAAACTTAATTCCGGTTCTTAATCCTGAATTAGGATTATCCAAAAATAAAAGCAGACAAAAATAATGCTTTCCAGATAATTTTATTACTTCGTCAATAAAGGTAATACGAGCAAAGTCAGTGATAAGCCTGTAAGAATTATGACAGCTCCCCAACCTATTATGTTCTGAGCAGGTTTGTTAACATATGCTCCCATTATCTTCTTGTTATTTATCAGAAGGATCATGCTCACAAGTACAACAGGTAAAAGTATCCCATTCAGTACCTGCGACCATATCGATATCCCGATCAGCGGAGCATTCGGAATCAGAATGATTATTGCTGATATAACCAGTATACCGGTATATAATGTATAAAACTCCTTTGCGTCATCCCATTTTTTATCTATACCAGCCTCGAAGCCAAATGCCTCGGAAACATAGAAGGCAGTTGCCAGAGGTAAAATTGTCGCAGAAAAAATCGATGCCACAAAAAGACCGAACGCAAATACATGTGATGCCAGTTTTCCGGCAAGTGGTTTAAGTGCAAGGGCAGCATCCTTGGCTTCATTTATCTGTACTCCGTTGGTATGTAAGGTAGATCCGCATGCAACCATTATGAAGAAAGCAACCACAACTGTAACAACACATCCCACTACAATATCGATAACGGTATATTTATAATTTTTCATTTTTAGCCCCTTCTCGATTACAGACGACTGCATATAGAATTGCATCCAGGGGGCGATTGTCGTTCCGACCAGGGCTATCCCCATTGCAAGACTCTGTGTGTTCAGTTCTACCTGTGGATTGATTATTGCAGATCCTATTTCGTCCCATTGAGGTCGTCCCATCATAGCCGACACCACATAGGTGAGTAATGAAACACTGAAAATCAAAAAGATCCTTTCTGCAATCTGGTAAGTCCCTTTCACAACCAACAACCATACCAGGATGGCAACAACAGGAACAGAAATATACTTGCTTACACCGAATATCTCCATACTGCCGGCAACTCCGGCGAATTCAGTGGTTGTGTTTCCGATATTTGAAAGCAACAATCCGATAAAAATAAAAAATGTGATTTTTATTCCTGCATTTTCCCGTATCAGATCAGAAAGGCCTTTCCCGGTAACGATACCCATGCGGGCATTCATTTCCTGAATAACCAGCAGAACAATAAAAGAGGGTATAAGAGTCCATATCAGGCCGTATCCATACATTGCACCAGCCACTGAATAGGTGGTTATTCCCCCTGCATCATTATCAACGCTTCCGGTTATTATCCCCGGACCAAGTAAGGCAAAAAAGATAGCCAGCTGTTTTATAAAGCCAGAATCTTTAAGTTTTGTTATGAACATGTTCGTGATCTGTTATCTTTTTTTCGTTCTTCTCTCATTAATAAGGTCCTCTACAACATCATCTACAACAACCATTCCCTGTAACTGATTGTTTGTGTCAACAACAGGAACTGCCAAAAGATTATATTTTGAGATTAATTCAGCAATATCGTCGACTTTCTGATCATCATACAAAAACACAGGATCCGATTTCATGATCTCGTTCACCTTTGTTTTTGGCTGTGAAATGATAAGATCGCGGAGGCTGAATGTCCCTATCAGTTCATCATTGGTTTCAGTGACAAAAAGATTATATAGCTCCGCCGTTTCAGGCTTTTTGTTACGCAGTTCGTCTATTACCTCATCAACCGTAATTTCAGATTTAAAAGATAATATATCTGTAGTCATAATACTTCCCACCAGGTTGTCGGGATATTCAAGAAGCTCCCTGACCTCCTCCGATGATTCTTTATCCATCTCTTTCAGGAGAAGTTCTGCCTTTTCATCTTCCAGTTCATCAAGAATATCAGCCACCTCATCGGCCGGCATCTTTTCAAGCACATCAGCTGCCTTGTTTACCGGAAGGCTTTCAACGATATGTATCTGAGTCTGAGTCTCCATCTCTTCAAGTACATCAGCAGCCTTTTCCTCATCAAGAGAGGAGAATACCGACATACTTGATTTCTTACCCAGATCTTCAATTATGTCAGCCAGATCGGATGGATGAAAAGTATGAAGTTTTGCATAAGTTTTTGAAAGTACTATATTCAGATTTGAATGATCAATAGCCTGCATGTCGTCCCAGAGAATAAATTTTGCAGGTATGCTTATCCCGAAGATTAAAAGAATCCTTTTAATAAAATGGCTTATCCCTATTCTCCTGAGAAGTCCTTCTGTTCCGATATCAACTGCAACAGCAAATGTCCCGGTAGGAATTGTTGCAAGTCGTACATCATTAACCCTTACGAGCTTACGTCCGTTAAGGTCAACTATCTGTTTATCGAGGATGTTCTCGACGAGCAACAAACCGTTATTTACTTCTTCGGGATCCAGCTCAACCAGATCATTACATGTCACATTAAGAGTCTCTCTTGCCTTTATTACCCTAAAACTGGCAAATGAATAGAATTGTGTCTCCTTCCGGATCTTAAGCTTTACACCTGTAACACGTTGCTGACTGGGGTCATTTTGTCCGGTTGGTACCGCACTGACAAGCAGATCCTTGATTATTCCAATTGAATCTCCATCGGCTCCAAATGCTTCTTTACCGATTATTCCACTTAAATAAAATGTTGTGAGTGATGTCATAGTCACCTCCTTTCTATTACCGATATAATAAAGGAAGCGACCGGATTTGCCGGAGGTTCCTCTATATCAGGATTATCATTAATATATTCGCCGGGTCGTCGTCCATGAAATTTTTAAATTTGATTTCGGCCGTAAAAGTAAATTTCATCTCAATACTTTCCAAATAAAAAATAACATTTCGGATTAATTTATATGCTATGAATATTATTAGTTTTGAGTGAGTATATTTACGTATTTTATCTACTTTTTGATTCATTTATTCTTTTTTTCCTAAATTGCGCACCAATTGAATTAATCTTTTAACAGACAAGTGGGAATTTTAAAGAAACATTTTTCAGGTTATGATGCCCCTCAGAAAGTTATGCAGGCTGGCATTTATCCCTATTTCAGGGAAATAGAATCCGATCAGGACACAGTAGTGACCATGAATGGGAAAGAAGTATTAATGTTCGGCTCAAACAGCTATCTTGGACTTACCTGTCATCCTAAAGTAAAAGAGGCTGCAAAGGCTGCAATTGACAAGTATGGAACAGGTTGTGCCGGTTCCAGATTTTTAAACGGAACACTTGATCTTCATATCAAACTTGAAGAAAAGCTTGCTCAATTAGTTCATAAAGATGGCGCTCTGTGTTATAGCACTGGCTTCCAGGTAAACCTTGGAGTGGTATCATTGATCGCGGGCCGGCATGATTATGTCATCCTTGATGAACTGGATCATGCTTCAATAGTGGAAGGAAGCAGGCTCTCTTTCTCAAAGGTTCTTAAGTTTGCGCATAATAATATGGAAGCTCTTGAAGCTAAACTTAAATTATGTGAGAAAGATAGCATAAAACTGATTGTGGTCGATGGTATTTTTTCCATGGAAGGAGACATTGCAAAACTACCGGAAATAATACAACTGGCAGAGAAATACAATGCCTCAGTTATGGTTGATGATGCCCACGCACTTGGGGTTATCGGGAAAAATGGAACAGGTACAGCATCTCATTTCGGATTGACTGATAAAGTCGATCTCATAATGGGAACTTTTTCAAAATCATTTGCATCACTTGGCGGGTTCATAGCATCTGATAAAGAAGTTATCAATTTTATCAAACACAATTCAAGATCCCTCATTTTCAGTGCCAGCATGACACCGGCATCAGCTGCCGCAGTCCTTGCTGCAATCGAAATTATGGAGACTGAACCTGAAAGAATAAAACACCTCTGGGATGTTACTGCAATTGCCCTGAATGGTTTCAAATCGGCAGGTTTCGATACGGGAAAATCAGAGACTCCTATAATTCCTCTCTTTATCCGCGACGACATTAAGGCTCTGCAACTCACTCACGATTTGCTTGAGGATGGTATTTTTATTAATCCTGTTGTATCCCCGGCCGTTCCTAAGGAGGATTGTCTTATAAGATATTCACTTATGGCTACACATACAAAAGAACAGGTGGAAATCTCAGTTGAGAAGATAACAAAAGCAGCAAAAAAGCTTGGCATTCTGAATTAAACGGTTATCGGAAAATCAACCCTCTTCCCGGCAGGGAGGAAGTGCCCCGCTAATTGAAGAGGTGGTGGTAATGATGTTTCCTCATAAACAGATTTTAGTATAATGGAAAAAATCATTCTCATAACAGGGATCTCTTCTGGATTCGGAAAACAGACGGCAACACTCCTTGCAAGAAAGGGCCATAAAGTATACGGCACTGTCAGGAAAGAGTCAGGGTCGGATGAAAAGGTCAATTATCTTAAAATGGATCTGACCGATTCGGATTCAATAAAAAAGGCTGTTTCGGAAGTTATAAATAAGGAAGGACGTATTGATGTCCTGATCAACAATGCCGGGATGCATACCGGAGGCCCTATTGAGACTACGCCAACAGAATATGCCAGGAAACAGATGGAGACAAACCTCATTGGGATGTTCATACTGGTTAAGGAAGTT
>DAOQAX010000085.1:0-8729 GCA_035354395.1 Bacteroidales bacterium
TCGATATGATGAACCATTTGCGGAGGAAGAATCCTGCAGCAATACTCAGAACCCCGATTGACACAATTGTCAGTATTGTCTTTGATGAGCTTGTCACCGACAGTTTTTTAAGTATAAGTGCCGTAAGCAGACCGGATATGACTATCAGAGGGACATTCCCTTCAATAATAATACCCAGAAGGGGCTTAACAGGATTGAATATGGTCAGGAGATCAAGACATGAAAGAATGTTGAAAGAGAGAAAGAAGAGGAAAGCAACAACGGTATTCAGTATGCTGTCGCGTGCTGCAAGATAGACAAACGCCGCAACAAGATAACCCCAACCGATAAGCCCCAGAATACCCCACCAACCGGTTATTAACGATCCGTTATTTTCAAGTTTGCCTGACTGGAATTTTAAAACAAGAAATACAAGAATGGCGATTCCTAAAAGCCGGAGACCGATGAATGTAAAGAATTTTTTATCGTTTTCAGGATATTTATTCCATACAAGAAAGACACCGATAAACATTAAGATTGCCCAGAGATTTTTGCTAATACCTGTAAATTCGGGATTTACTCTTCCTGTATTAAGCATAAGGACACCAATAATAAGAAGGCTTATGGTTCTTATTAATATGTGCTTTGAAATATCAATAGTACTCTCTCCCTTTGAAATTCTTTTGCCAATTGAAAAGGGTATCGCCATGCCTACCATAAAAAGGAATCCGGGAAAAACCCAGTCAGCAAGCCCCATTCCATCAAAATCAGCCGGCATATGACCCAACCATGATGGTACTCCGGGCATATAAAGATCGTTTACAAAAAGCATCAGAACGAGAGTAAGTCCTCTCATTATATCTATTGAAGCAATACGGTTGTTATTGGCCATGTAAATATTTATAAAATGAAGGTCAAGATATAAAAAAAATCACTATCGTCAATAATAAATACGATTTCACAAATAGCTTAAAAATCAATTTATTTACCCCAATCACAAGGGAGTAAATTGATTTTTTTCGCTCCCCATGGGGCTGGGGTAAGGGTAATTTTACCCGGCAGATTTAGAATAGACTTTTCATAGAAGACAGGTTAAGTTATATTACTGTGCTTTCGTGCTACAAAGTTGAAAATCGACCTTTTTCATCAATTCTTCATTTTAATTTGTGTATTTTTACATTAAATTACTTGACATCAATCAGTTAATATCAATTGTCAGAACCATGAAGGTGTTAATTGAAAGAAAAAAAAGAAGTTCCATGAATAAGTATAAAAGATTATTGCTATAATTCCGGTTGCCCTGCTAATGGGAAGCAGTGTTCTGGCTCAAACAACTCAGGTAAAAGATTCTCTTTCAGTAAAAAATCAAAAAGAGAGTGGTGAGAAAGCCAATGGCAAGGTAAAAAGCAATGAAAATAAAGGTGGCATAAAACAGGTCAGAAATGCCAGAGCTGACATGAATCAGGCAAAAGGAGCAAGGCCTCCATATATTTCACGACCATCAGGCTCACGTATTCCAAAGGGGGCCGGCAAACCTGGAGGTGCAAAAGGCCCGGGTAAAAATTAAAACTGGACATATGAATCAAAATGTGCTTTTTGCCCGTTTTAAGTCGTTTATTCTTCTCTTTCTGATTTTTCCTGCAAATATCTTTTCACAGGAAGACACAACAGAGGTGTTGTCAGCAAATGATAAAGGTAAGGTTGTCTCAGACAGCTCACGTCACTCATTTTACGCAGGAACAGGATACGGAAGCAATATGATTTATCTGGGTTCAACGATTTCACAAAACCAGCCTTTTGGTTATGCTTCCCTTACATACGGTTTTAAAGATGAGTTTTTTGCTTCTGCTTCAATCTTTCACCTGAAAGAAATTGATCCTTTTGTAGCATTCTATAATTTCTCTTTAAATTACAGTCATACTTTCAATTCCTGGTTTGATTTATCTCTCGGTGTTTCAGGATATCAGACAACAAAATCACTTACTGACAAGCTCTTTAGTAATTTTATGTTTGGAGATATAACTCTTGGTGTGGACTGGAAGCTGATCTATTCCAGGTTTTCATTTGACGGTCTGCTTTCAAAAGAAAGCCAGGGATACCTTCAGATTAAAAATTCAAGATATTTTCAAACTCCTCAGTTTTTTAACGATAAGATATATTTATCTTTTGATCCGTATGTGAATCTCTTGTTTGGGACTCTTATCGAGACTGATTCTTCTCCGGTTACATCAAAAATGGTTACTCACCCAAAAAAGCGATGGGGATCAGGTTCTGCCAATTCTTCAGCTGCAACAACTTCTTATTCCGACAAATTTGGTCTTATGGAAATTGATTTCGGCTTACCGGTTGACATTAATTTTGAGATCGTAACATTAGAAGCTGAAGCTAGTTATGTTCTTCCAACATACACAGATGAATATTTCCCGGGGCCCAAAGGTTTTGTTTTTCTTTTAAGTGCATTTTTCAGGATTTGGTAAATTTGAACTTATGAATGTTCTGATTGTTGAAGACGAGAAAAACCTGGCAAATGAGGTTGCTGCATATCTCAAGACTGAAGGCTATTTATGCGAACTGGCATATACAGGGAAGGATGCTTCAGAGAGGATTGCCGTAAATGCTTATGACTTTGTTCTGCTCGACATTGGGCTTCCTGATTATAATGGTCTGGACCTGATAGTGGAAGCCAGAAAAAATAATAATGATGTATCATTCATTATAATCACTGCAAGAGGAACAGTTGACGATAAGGTCAGAGGACTGGATCTCGGCGCTGACGACTACCTCGCAAAACCCTTTGCTCTTGTGGAGCTTCATTCGCGTTTACAGGCTGTTGCCAGACGAAAGTTTCAGATAACCAACCAGATAATTGCTCTGGGTGAATTTGTGCTTGATATCCAGTCAAGAAAAGTATTATTTAATGGAACAGAAGTGGATCTGACAAAAAAAGAGCATGAATTGTTGCAGTATCTTGTTCTTAATCGCAATAAAGTTCTCACACGCCAACAGCTTTATGAGCATATCTGGGGAAATATTCTTGACGATCAATATGATAGTAATTTTATTGATGTTCATATAAAAAACATCCGGAAAAAGATGAATGTCTTTGCCCAGGTTCCATGGATGGAGACAGTAAGAGGAATCGGATACAGGGTAAGCCTCGATAATTAATCAAAGCATTAAACAGGATGGTTAAATTAAGAACAAAGCTTGCATTTTTTAATCTTCTCTCAAAACTGGTTTTTACAGCCTTGTTTATTGCCATACTGCCTTTTATAGTAGAAAGAATAAATATCATACAAACAGATAATGAACTGGTTCAAAAAAGAGAGGAAGTTATTGAATTGATATCTGAAGTCGGAATCGAACCTTTTATTACTCAGAACACGGGTAATTCTTTTGGTAGTTATAACATACTCAAGGAAGAATTCATAAATCTTGAAAAGATACAATTGAAGGATGACTGGAACTTCATAGAAGTTTCGAAAAGATTAATTGAGGATGAGACTATTGACTACCGTGTATTGAATTACTCATTTAAGATTGATGACCAGACTTACCTGCTCGAAATAGGAAAGAGCCTTGAAAGTATACATCATACTCAGAATAATATTAAAAAGGTAATTCTGGTTTTTCTTTTCTCGATCATCATGATAACTCTGTTTGCCGATTTTTACTATACAAGAATGATTCTATCACCACTTGACGCAATAATTAGAAAGCTGAAAAAGAGTTCAACACCTTCGCATTTTGACAAAACACCAGTTATAACTTCAACATCCGAATTCCGGCAACTCGATCAGATACTGAGGAAATCAATGGATGAGATAGACAATCTTTTTCAGAAGGAAAAAGAGATAACAGTTAACATCTCGCATGAACTGATGACTCCGATTTCAATTCTCAGAAGCAAACTAGAGAACCTTCTTCTGCAGCAAAACATTGAAAATGATGTTGCTGAAAAAATAGAAGAATCACTGAGGACACTGCATCGCCTGCAGACTCTCGTCAAGTCTTTACTTCTTATTGCCGGCATTGAGAGTGAGCAATACCTTAAGGAGGATTCATTTAGTATAAAAGATTTGCTTAAAGAGATCTCTGATGAGATTGAACCTGTTGCAGCTGATGCCGGAATAAGGATAATAAATAAATATGAGGAAGACATGATGGTTACAAATGCAAACAGATCACTTGTCTTCTCCATGATATATAACGTGGTGAATAATTCAGTAAAGAACACATCTTCAGGAGGGGAGATAATTTTAAGATGTGGCAATTATGAGGGTAAGTTTGAAATAACAATATCAGATACCGGTAAAGGGATGACGCAGGATGAGATAGATGTGCTTTTTTTGCGATTCAAAAAGAAACTTGATCCTCAGAAAGAGAGTACAGGTATTGGCATGGCAATAACAAAATCAATTGCGGATTTTCATAAAATCGATATTTCTGTGACTTCAAATCCGGGAAAAGGAACAAAAATTTCTTTTTTCTTACCCGAAAATTCATGATTCTTTCATCTTTGCGAATGTACTTTTGAAGTATTAAGTACACATTTAAATAAAGTTGAGAGAAATGAAAAGTAAAATTTTATTTGTCGCATTAGCACTTATATTAAGTGCTGGCGTCACAGCTAAAGCACAGGAAAAAGCGCGTACAGAAAAACATGAGCAGACTCAGCTTCAAACACAAACTCATGATCAGGCGCAAATTCAAAAACAAGAAAAGGATAACGCCAAGGCCGGAACCCAGGTAAAGAATCAGGAGAAAGTGAAGGATCAAAAGCAAGGCACTACCCGGGTAAAAACTCAGAGACAGGCCGAAAACCATGGCCAGGTTGTTAGCGAGACTGCAAAAGGTACCACCTCAGAAGCTGGCAAAGGAGAAATTGTAAAACAACAGGCTCAATCAAAAGGGACTGTTCAGAAAACTCAAAACCATAGTAAGGAAACGGCAAGGGTTAGTACAGCTAAGGCAGGCCAGAAAACTGCACGTTTAAATACAAAAAGTCCAAAAGTTACAGCAACAGGGCGTAAATAGGGCTTGATGTTTTAATGGTTGTCAGAAAATCTTAAATAAATCAAAATAAGACTCATGAAAAAAGTACTATTTGTTTTAGCTTTTGCAGCTGTTCCTCTTTTCTTTGCTTCATGCGATAAAGAATCAGGTTCAGGACCAGGTACAGGTACTATGACATTGTCTATAACAGATTCTCCGATAGACAGTGGTAATGTTACGGGCGTGTTTATCACTATTTCTGATATTCAGGTAAATACCAGTGATAGCGGATGGCTGACAATCAAAGATTTCAAGGGCCCTGAAACATACAATCTTATGGATCTTACACGTGGTGAAACAGATCTTCTTGGGAGCATTACTCTTGACGGAGGACAGTACAACCAGATAAGATTTATGCTTGATGCTCCCGAAAAAGGAACTGATAAACCTGTTAATCCGGGTTGCTATATTCAATTTGCTGACGGGAATACCGAGCCTTTGTTTGTTCCGAGTGGATCACAATCAGGTTTTAAAGGAATCGGATCATTCACGGTTCCGGTAAACGGAACAGTAGATGTTACAGCTGACTTTGATGTAAGGAAATCGATAACAAAAACCGGTTCACCTTCACCACGCTACATCCTTCGGCCCACTATCAGGCTGGTAGTAAACAATCAGGCTGGTCAGATAAGGGGCAATGTGACCAACATTCCGGCTGACACAGCAATTGTGGTATATTCATATGCAGATGGAACTTATACAAATGATGAATCGAACGATCCTTCAGTCACCGGAAGTACACGCTTCCCCAATGCAATAAGTTCTGACATCGTCGACAGTCTTGGAATTTATCATATTGCTTTTCTTGCAGCAGGGAAGTATGATCTTGTTGTAACATCACTTGTTAATGGTTCTTTCGGAGAGGTGTTGGGTAAAATTGAAGATGTCACTGTTGAAAGTGGCAGGACAACCAAACAGGATATTGACATATCAACATTTAAATAATCAGTTGAGGTCTCTTCCTTTTCAATATGAAAAATGAAAAAAGCTGGCTGACGTGTTCTTGTCAGCCAGCTTTTTTTTTTTGCATAATATTTTCAATGCTTTACTATTTTGTCTGCTTTATCCTGGCGTTTAATGACGATTCCCGATAAAGTATCAAACATCTTTAGAAGTTCAGGGTCATTGCTTTCAGACATTTTCAGCCAGGCTCCGCCTCCTTCATAATAGGCCACCTGACATGAATCCCAGACCCCGTTAGCTTCGAACGAGTTGATATAATCATAGTATCGTGTTCTGATTTCAGGTTTGGCAATATTGTTATCGAACTCCATTTCCATGCCCATCTTGTGTTGATCAGCAAAATGGCAGGCATCGTCTAAACGCTGATATGGAACTTTTGTATTGAAAAAGTAATTGGGTTGTTGATAAGCAACATCGAAGCCCAGCGAAGACCATTGATCTGCTCTTTCGGCATTCCAATAAGGGATCCAGAACAATTTCATGTTTTTTCCCTTAAGATATTCTTTTACTTCAGGAATAATTTCATAGTCTTTACCGGCAGCCTCATGTACCCAGTAAAAACCTTCAAGCTTAATATGTTTGTAGTTTTTCTTTTCCCATTTTTCCAGAGCCTTGTCAATAAACCAACGTGCTGCAGCTATCTGGTCTTCAGCTTTACTGAAATCTATTTTTTTACCATCTATCTCTCCCCAGTCAGCAAATCCCTGTACAGGACATGGTATGCTTATTACAACTTTTCGGGCACGAACCGGATTCTTCCCTTTTATTGATAGACTGTCCAGAATAGCTTCGAGGGCATCAGGCCCCTTGCCCTGTCCGAAATACCGGTTAAGGAGCCACTCCCATTGTTCTTTGGCAGCAGTTTTATATCCAAAACCGGGGTCCCATTCATAACGTTCAATATTATCGAATATCTCAAGAAACAGGAAACCATCAAAAAGCCAGTTAAAACCGTTTTGTCTTTCGGTATAGACATACGGTTTCAGTTGATTTGCTGTCCAATCGGGACGATGGGTAGAACCATGATAAATTAATACAAGATCAGAGATATCTGCTTTATTATCCGGCTTATTCTTATTCTCTGATGTCCCGCTGTTTTTACAAGACATGAGAAATGAGCAGCCTGCTATTATCAGCCCTGTTGCGATAAAGGAATTAATCTTTTTCATTCATTAAGGAATTATTAAGGCAAGCAATTTAGCAAATCTATTTATTTATAGAAATGGTGAGGTTCCATAATAGAATAAATTTTAATAACATGAATTGCTTTTCATCTGGAATAGCTGCTCCTGATTTTCGCAAAAAGGTTCTAAGTCAAGTACAATCCCGCCAAATATGATGATGAAGAAGCAAAAAAACTGACCTGAAAGTCAATTACTATTGTTCAGTTATTGTAACACCTGCTGGCAGTTCAAATTTTTCAACCGGGACAGAGATGTTTTCTTCAAATTTTGTAGCTACACTCACTGTCTTGGTCCCTTTTACGTCAATATCCGATTTCAAAGGAATACCTGCATAAACAAGAAAAGTACCTTTCATATCGTAGTCAGTATTGTCTATGATATATTTATCACATGTTTTACCGAAGAATTGCTCTTTTCCTGCATGTTTGATATGTTTCCTGGCCTTGACCTCCTCTGTGAGGTTCCGGAAGTCAATATCAGCTCCGGAGGAGCCATAAACTTTGCGTTTTGTTCCTGTATTACTGGCGCTATTAAATACATACATATAGCCATCTTTTGTCAGGATGGTTGAAGTTATTGATAACACATTGGTCTCATTAATCTCTTTCGTTCCATAATCGTCAAAAGTCAGAATGGAAGTTGCGTCCATCCCCATTGCTTTGGAGGCGTATTCAATTTTACCTGATTTAATTTCATATTTGCCTTTTGCAACATTCCCGGTATTTTTCTGTTCAGTGACACTCTTTCCTTCAGTGGCAGGCTGATCAGCTTTTGGACCATTGCTTTTACACGATACAATGAATAAGAGGAAAATAACAGAAATGAATAGAGTAACTTTTTTCATAGCCTTGATTTTTAGAGGATAAAAATTAATAATGTAAATTATGTTCTTCAGTTCAGAGTGTTTCATCTCAGTGATAATATATAATATGCCGGCTGATTGTTGTTCATGGCAGCCTTTACCTTTGTTAAAAGTCAGGGTCATCTTCCTCTGCAGGAGGTATTTCCTCCGGCTTGGTGCTCAGGATTATATTAACTGATATTTCTCCTTCCCATTCTAAATTATTCACATCATATGATTTGAACTTTCCCCTGGCTTCTATTGAATACTCTCCGGAAGGATTTAACAGGTATTTATCGAGACCATCCACATTGGTGATTAACAATGGTTCATAAATATCGGGTGGTGACGGGTCACGATCAGGCTCACTGTAAATGTATGGGATACCTATAATGAAAGGTTCTTTGGACGGTACCAGTTTTTGAAGAGAATAATCCCATCTTAAAATCTCTCCGTTACCTTCAGGCGTCATCGACATCTTATCAAGATATTTACTTCCGGTCAGCCATATTACATATGAATTCGACAATGGCGCCAGCACAGAACCTTCAGGTGGTACATATGGTTTTATTTCGAGTGATAAAGCTTCATATTTATTGGTACCCTCAAGTTTCTCAATCAATGTTTTAACATACTGTTCATTGCCGTTTAATGTACAGAAACCCATCTCTGTGATATCTTTGCTCACTTTTAGAGGGTATCGTTCA
>DAOQAX010000086.1:0-8667 GCA_035354395.1 Bacteroidales bacterium
GGGGGGAGAACCAAACAAAGGCTGATACTAAAAGTAGGATAGAAGTGAAAAAATAAATTACAATAAAGTGCAACAAATAAAAAATGACAAGAATCTAAAGTCCCCCCTTGGGGGATTTAGGGGTGAGGTGATTCAGGGGGGGAGAACCAAACAAAGGCTGATACTAAAAGTAGGATAGAAGTGAAAAAATAAATTACAATAAAGTGCAATAAATAAAAAATGACAAGAATCTAAAGTCCCCCCTGGGGGATTTAGGGGTAGACCATAAAGGAGAAAAACAAAGATTGGAATAAAGCAGGAATTAAGTCTCCTAAATGGGAGATTCAGGAGCAGAAATAGTAAAAAACTAAAAGTTGTATAAGTAATGTTTCAGAATTATTTAAAGATTGCACTCAGAAATCAGATAAAAAGAAAAGGGATTACCGTCATCAATATTCTCGGTCTTGCAATTGGGATGGCTGTTGCTATGCTGATATTCAATTATGTCAGTTTTGAATTCAGTTTTGATAAAAGCCATTCAAAACATGACCGTATTTACCGTGTTGAAAGCAGGTTTTACGAAGATGACCGCTTAACTGACGACTGGGCAACAAGCTCATTTGGCTATGGAAGTGCAATAAGCCGGGAAATGACCGGGATTGAGGATTTTGTTCGTATTGGTGTTCATAACCCTGAGCAGATTGTTTCTTATAAAGAAAAGAGAAACCGTGAAAACGGGATCGCTTATACCGGTCCGTCGTTTTTTTCCGTTTTCGATTTCAGGTTAAAAGAGGGTTTAGCAAGCGATCAGCTCAACAGGCCAAACACAGTTATTATTTCAGAAGAAGTTGCAAAACGTTATTTTATTGGAGAGGATCCCATAGGAAAGGTGATGACATTTGCCTCCGGAACCAGTTTTGTCGATTGCGAGGTAACAGGAGTTATTGAGGACTTCCCGAAAAATTCCCATATACATTTTAATTATCTGATATCGTACGAAACACTACCTGACTGGATGAAGGAGTTCTGGTATAAACATGAAGCATATACTTACCTCCTGCTTTCTCCGGGGAAAAATCCAAAAGAGATAGAGGCAGGCTTTCCTGCTATGGCAGAAAAGTACAAAACAGGTGATGCTCTTAGAAACAAAAAATGGGCAGTTGATCTTGTCCCGCTTGATGATATCCATCTTAATCCTCAGAAACAATATGAAAATGAAATCAAGGGTAATAAAGGATCACTTATTACACTAATCGTAATTGCCATTGTCATACTTCTGACAGCATGGATCAATTATATTAATCTGACAACAGCCCGTTCGATGGAGAGGACAAAAGATATTGGCATTCGAAAGGTTGCCGGAGCAACCCGTTTGGAGATTATCTGGCAATTTTTATTTGAATCGCTTTTAGTAAATCTGGCGTCAGTCATCCTAGCAACAATACTTGTGCTCCTTCTGAAACACTCTTTTAATCAGATTATTGGAGAAAATATCGGTATCCTTATCTTCAAACAGCCTGTCTTCTGGCTTTCTGCACTTGCAGTTTTGATTACGGGAATTGTTCTGTCGGGTTTTTACCCCGGCTTTATTATGACAAGGATGAATCCTTTTGCCATTTTGAAAGAAAACAGGTCGGGCAAAAGTTCTGCAGGAACCACAAGACAGGTTCTTGTTGTTTTCCAGTTTGCGGCATCGCTTTTTCTCATCTGCGGAACATTTATTATTTCCAGGCAGGTGAAATACATGCAGAAACAGGATCTTGGGGCGGATATTAACCAGACAATTGTTATTAAATACCCTGTAAGCAGGGAAGATCTTGACCATCGTGTTGAAATGTTCGCTGAAAATCTGAAAAATGAACCGGGCATTAAGTCAGTCACTTTAGCAGGCTCAGTTCCAGGTATGGAAGTCGCTTTTTTCGCTTCAAACCGGTTGCAGGGAGAAGGGGAGATGCAGCATCGTCTTTATGAAATGCTTACCGTTGACGATGATTTTATTGAGACATTTGATCTTGATCTTTTAGCTGGTCGTTCATTCCGGAAAGGATTTGGCAATGAGATTCAGAATCTTCTTATAAACGAAGCAGCAATTCCATATCTTGGTCTTGCCAAACCTGAAGATGCAATAGGGAAAAAGGTTCTCCTGGAAGGGGAGGCGGATCCTGTTACAATTATCGGTGTAGTGAAAAACTGGCATCAGCGTGGCCTTGAAAATGCATATACTCCGATAATGATTTTGAGAAATGGCAGACTGGGATGGGTTCCTCCAAAATTTATTGCAATCAGAACAACTGGTAATCAATATGAATCAGCCCTTAATCTTATTAATTCACGTTGGAATTCATATTTCCCGGAAGCCAGTTTTGATTACTTTTTCCTCGATCGTTTTTTTGATAACCAGTATAAATCGGACAGGCGATTTGAAAGTATTGTCAATATTTTCACTGTTCTGGCATTTTTTATTTCAGTATTGGGCTTATGGGCATTGTCGGCTTTCAGTGCTTCAAAAAGAGTAAAAGAAATGGGGGTAAGAAAAATCCTGGGAGCACCTGTATGGAATATTGTGTATCTGTTCCTGGAAGAGATTGTAATACTTATTCTGATTGCATTCTTAGTGGCTACTCCCATCTCCTTTTTTCTTATGAAAAACTGGCTGTTGAATTATGCTTTCAGGACGAATATCTCATTATGGATTTATCTGGCAGGAATAATGATTACATTGTTAATTGCTTTATTCACAGTATGTTTGCAAGTTTGGAAGACTGTTACACGCAATCCTGTGGAAGCTCTCAGGTATGAATGAAAAGCAGAGAATTTTTTGAAAAGTAAGTATTGAAGTACATAGTAAGCAGTCCAATAACATATTGCATTGTGATACGAACAAAAAAACATAATTAAAAGAGGAACAAGATGATAAAGACATTTTTTATACAAATTATTCGAAACATAAAATCACAAAAGTCATATTTCATTATTAATCTGTTGGGATTAACTACAGGGATAGCTGCATTTATATTAATTGCACTATGGGTGAATACGGAGCTTTCTTTTGATAATTTTCATAAGCAGGCTGATAGAATTTATCGTGTCGATTACAAACTTTACGAAGAAAGCGTTTTGGAGCAGCATTCTGCAGCAGCGGTTCCGGTAATAGGCCGTTTGATGAAACAAACATACCCCGAGGTTGAGTTGTATACCCGCTTTAAAAAAGCTGAAGGAGTTGTTAGTTATGAAGATCGTTTCTACAAAGAGAGCAAAGTATTCTATGCAGAATCATCTTTTTTTTCCATATTTAATTTTCCTCTCACTGATGGTCAGGCCTCAGATAATGTACTGGATATAAACAAAGCAGTGATAACTGAGGATGCGGCAAAACGTTATTTTGGCAATCAGAATCCGGTAGGTAAGACAATTACTTTTAATGGCAAGGATCATTATTACATTTCGGCAATTGCAAAAGATGTTCCGGCCAATTCTCATTTAAAATTTGATATTTTGTTTTCATATGAAAACCTTAAAAGTCAGGGATCATACTTCGACGACAGCTGGTTTGGTTCGGATTTTTATACCTATGTAATGTTGACTCCTGGTGCCAGTGCTGCTGCGCTTGAGAAGAAATTGCCTTCGCTGGTCGAGCAATATCTGGGTGAATTTATGAAGCAGGCTGATTTCCTTGCTGAATTTAAATTGCAGCCGCTTAAAAGCATCCATCTTAAATCAAATGTACAAAATGAACTGGAGATAAACGGTGACATACAGAATGTAAAGTTTATGTCGATCATTGCCATTCTGGTGCTGATCATTGCATTTATCAACTATGTTAACCTTACTACTTCACGATCGATTGAACGTGCTTCCGAAATTGGGGTGCGCAAAGCAATGGGAGCTGCCCGCAGATATCTGATGCTTCAGTTTTTTTCTGAATCGGTGGTGATGAACGCCCTGGCATTTTTAATCGGGGGCGCTTTGGTCTTAATATGTCTGCCGTATTTCCGTATCCTTTCCGGAAGTCCGATAATTATTCCATGGCGTTGGGCTCCTGTCTGTTTACTAGGGTTGTTTATTCTAAGCAGTTTTGGCACTGGCATTATCCCTTCACTCTATTTGTCGAAAATTTCACCTGACTTAATATTAAGAGGTAAGGGAAGGATAAGAAGCCAGGGGATGAGTAAGATGCGCAATTCTCTGGTGGTCTTTCAATTTGCCGTTTCAGTGATACTTATTACCGGAACAATTGCAATTGGTAAGCAAATGCTTTTTATGAAGAGTAAAAAGCTGGGATTTGATATTGATCAGATGTTGATAGTTGAAGGCCCACAAGCTATTGATCCCTCGACTAAAAACACTAGTATTCAGTCATTCCGGAACGAGTTGGCTAAGCAGCCACAGGTAAAGCAAATGGCTATTTCAACCAATGTTCCTGGTGAAGAGGTGACCTTTCAACCTGTTTACGGAAAGATTATTCAGGGAGTAAACACTGAAAAAAAATTACGGGTGATTGGCATTGACAATGCTTTTATTGAGACTTATGACCTTAAGCTTCTTGCCGGAAACAATTTCGACAAGAACTATTCACAGGAAATCAGGCAGGTGATTTTAAACGAATCAGCTTTGAAATACATGGGATTCAATAATGCCCAGGAAGCTATAGGGAAAAGACTTTCAAGCAGCGAAGAGGGAGAAGCTACTGTTATTGGTGTAATAAACGATTATAACCAGAAATCACTTAGAGAGAAACCATGTCCGATCCTGTTTTCTAACCGGGCTTCGGGTAATTATTTTTCAATAAAAATGAGCACGGAAAATGTATCAGCAGTTATCTCATCTCTTGAATCTGAGTGGCGGCGCTATTTTCCGGGCAACCCACTAAATTACTTCTTTCTCGATAGTTATTTCAACCAGCAATATCGGACTGACGCTCAGTTTGGCAAACTTTTCCTGTTGTTCTCAATATTTGCTATTGCTATTGCCTGTCTGGGTTTGCTGGGACTTTCAGCATATGCTACCTCTCAAAGGACCAAGGAAATTGGCCTTCGAAAAGTAAGTGGTGCAACCATATCGGAAATTCTGTTGATGCTGAACAGCGAATTTATCAAATGGGTAGTCATTGCTTTTATGGTCGCTACTCCAGCCGGATATTTTATTATGAATAAATGGCTGGAGAATTTTGCATATCGGACAAATCTTAGCTGGTGGATTTTTGCTTTGTCGGGGTTGCTTGCCTTTGTTATAGCATTCATTACTGTAAGCTGGCAGAGCTGGAAAGCTGCCACACTAAACCCGGCAGAGTCGTTACGGAATGAGTGATTTTCCCCCTAAATTTCCTCTTTTGAGTGATTCAGGAGATAGCTAAAGTAATCAGGAAATATTAACTTTAGGGGAAATTACTGCATATGAAGGTATACAAGTTTGGGGGAGCATCGGTTAAGGATGCTGACGGAATCAGAAATCTGGCCGGTATTGTATCACAGGAGCCGGACAATCTGGTGATTGTCGTATCTGCATTCGGAAAGACCACAAATGCTCTTGAGAAAGTTCTGAAGGCATGGTTGGCAGATGATGATGCTTATAACACTCTGCTTGATGAGATATATGAAAACCATCAGTCGGTAGTCAGTGAACTTTTTACAAAAGGGAATGCTGTCAAAGGTAAAATTGACGACTCATTTTCCTGCCTGAAAAAATACCTTATTTCAGGGAAAAAAGAGGATTATGATTTCGAATATGATCAGGTTGTATCGTATGGGGAAATCTGGTCGACGATAATCGTTGCAGAATACCTGTCTGAATGTTTTAATAATACTGAGTGGATCGATATAAGGGGGTATCTTCTTACCGACGATAGGTTCAGAAATGCCAACATATTATGGAGTGAAAGTGAGCACAGGATTAAGCGGGTGGTCGATTTCAGCAAAGCAAAAATGTATGTTACACAAGGATTTATAGGGGGAACGGTTGTTGGTCATACGACAACTCTTGGAAGGGAAGGCTCTGATTACACAGCTGCTATACTTGCAAATATCCTTGATGCTGAATACGTTGTAGTATGGAAAGACGTTCCTGGTATTCTTAACGCTGATCCCAAGTGGCTCCCTGATGCACAGAAACTTGATGAAATATCTTATAAGGAAGCTGTGGAGATGACTTTCTCGGGAGCCAAAGTTATTCACCCTAAAACAATCAAACCACTTCATAATAAGAATATTCCATTATATGTACAATCATTTCTCAGTCCGGGAGACAAGGGAACAGTCATAAAAGTTGATCCGGTTCTTAAAAAATCAATCCCTGTCTTTATCAGGAAAGAGGACCAGATTCTTATCTCAATTCTTCCGAAAGATTTTTCATTTGTAATGGGCGATAATCTGAGCAGGATCTTTCATGCATTTATGGAGCACGGAATAAAAGTGAACCTGGTTGAGGCAAGCGCAGTAAGCATAAATGTTTGTGTTGACGATGAAAGGCCCATAGTCGAAGCCCTTATTTCTGATCTTAAATCAGATTATTCCATTATATATAATGAAAACACAGAAATGCTGTCAGTAAGGCATTACACTTCTGAAGCCCTTGAACGAATTACTAAAAACCGGGAGATCCTCGTTGAACAACGAACAAGAAACACTGCGCGTTTTGTGGTAAGAAAGAGCTAATGGCCTAATTACTCTAAGGTTTAAATTCAAAACTTAAAACAATAATTACCTTTCTGCCGTCGCACCTTTGCACCTTTGCACCGTTATGTCGTTATGTCGTTATGTCGTTATGTCGTTATGTCGTTATGTCGTTATGTTGTTATGTTGTTATGTTGAGGCGAAGCCGAAATCCCGACATCCCGAAGTATGAAGGATCGTCGGGGCCGTTATGCCGTTATGCCGTTATGCCGTTGCACTGTTACCCCTTTGCCCCGTTGTACCGTTGCACCGTTGCACCGTTGCGCCGTTTTTACCTCCTGAATAATAGTCTTTGTCCCCGGTAATCGTCGTTAATCGTTCCATGGTCATAAACAATGGTACCGTTTACAATAGTAGTTATTACCTTTGACCTGAAAGTGGTTCCTTCGAAGGGTGACCAGCCACACTTATATAATATATTGTCTTTTAAGATAGTACAGGAGCTTTCGGGATCTATAAGGCACAGGTCAGCCTGATATCCTTCCCTTATGAATCCCCTGTTTCTTATATTAAATAGGACAGCAGGGTTATGGCACATCATTTCGACAATTTTCTCGAGGGTGAATACTTTATTATGCCAGAGTTCAAGCATTGCAACAAGTGAATGCTGAATAAGAGGACCTCCGGATGGTGCCTTAAAATAGCTGTTATTCTTTTCTGAAATGGTATGTGGAGCATGGTCAGTGGCAACAACATCGATAAGATTATTGTTTACCCCATTTATAAGTGCATCTCTGTCGTATTTGGTTTTTACTGCGGGATTCCATTTAATTCTTGTACCAAGTTCATCGTAAGATGAATCATCGAACCACAGATGATGAACGCAGACCTCCGCGGTTATTCTTTTCTGGTTTAGTGGAAGGTCGTTGCTGAATAATTTCATCTCATCAGCTGTTGAGAGATGCAGAACATGTAGTCTTGCATTGTATTCTTTGGCCAGGTTTACAGCATATGAGGATGATTTGAAACAGGCTTGCCGGCTGCGGATAAGGGGATGCATACTTATCGGGATATTCTCTCCATATTCCGCCATGTAAATGTTACTGTTATTCCTAATTGTAGGTTCGTCTTCGCAATGAGCTGCTATAGGTAAAACGGCATTTGCAAAAAGTTTTCTCAGCGAATCTTCATTATCTACAAGCATATTCCCGGTAGATGATCCCATGAACAGTTTTATGCCACAAACCGCTGAAGGATCGGCTTTCATCACTTCATCAAGGTTAGTGTTTGTAGCTCCGATATAAAAGGAATAATTAGCCAGTGAGTTTTCAGAGCCCATCAGGTATTTCTCATTCAGCAAGTCGATTGTTACGGTCTGAGGTATAGTGTTTGGCATGTCCATGAACGAGGTGACCCCTCCGGCAACAGCAGCTCTTGATTCGCTGAATATATCACCTTTATGGGTCAGTCCGGGTTCTCTGAAGTGGACCTGGTCATCTATCACTCCTGGTATCAGAAGGAGGCCGGTTGCATCAATAATTTTTGTCCCGGCAGGCAAAGTAATATGGCCAGTGGAACCTATTGCTGAGATATGCTCATCCTTAATAAGGATATCGCTCCGGAAACATTTTCCTTCATTTACAACTGTCGCATTTTTTATTAATATGCTGCTCATATCCCTGATTACTTGTTTTCGTCTGGCACTTATTATCCATTGTCTCTTCTATTCCACTTCCCTTGATACCGTCTTATCCTTATGCCGTCTTCCTGTCTTCCCGTCTTCCCGTTGCACCTTTGCGCCTTTGCACCGTTACGCCGTTATCTCCTTGGGTACTTCGTAAATATACTCCTCAGTTTCATTCTCAGCACGCCCCAGAAGGCTTCGTTAAAGATACCGCCTGACATTTTTGAAGTTCCAAGTTTTCTGTCGGTGAATATTATAGGGACCTCGGTGATTTTATAGCCAAGTTTCCAGGCTATGAATTTCATTTCAATCTGGAAGCCATATCCTATTGACCTGATATGTTCTGGTCTGAAATTTTCAAGTACCTCTCTCCGGTAGCACACGAAGCCGGCAGTG
>DAOQAX010000087.1:0-8644 GCA_035354395.1 Bacteroidales bacterium
AAGACCCTTCCCAACCCGATTTCCGCACCAATCCTGCGTAGTATTAATTACTATTGTTCTTAGTGCTTCACATGCCGATTGTCCTAACTGGTAAGCCACATCACCGCAGAGAGCTGCTGTATCGCCGATATGAACAGCCATACGCTCCATCTCGAGAGCTATCGTTCTCTCTATTTCGAGCCTCTCATCAGGAATTATATCAGAGAGAATTTCAGCAAGCTGAGCAAATGCCAGTCCATGACCAATAGCTGTGTCACCCGCAATAGATTCCGAGAGGACAGATTGTTGCAGGAGGCTCTTTTTTTCAAGAAAAAGTTTTTCAACTCCTCTGTGCTGATAACCTAATTGTATTTCGAGATGCAACACTTTTTCGCCGTGGCAAAGGAACCTGAAATGGCCGGGTTCAATAATGCCGGCATGAATTGGACCTACTCCTACTTCGTGTGTCTCTTCGCTTTCAATCTTATAGAATGGATAATCAGAAATCGCTGTAGATTTGTCTGACCTGTCATGTGGATATCTTAAGGGTTTTAACCATGGATGGCCTGAAAATGAGATTCCTGTATTTTCAGATATCTCCCTCTCAAATATATGCATAGGAAAGCAATATCGGGTGATTGATTCGAGAGACATTAAATCTGCAGGCTGACTATGTGAATAGACCAGTATTTTATGTGAATCATCGTTGGCAATGAGTATATAAAAGATAAGTTGTTTCCCCGATCTATGCATAAAATAATTGAGGCAATGGCATGAACTTTTCTTAAGCAGTTCTTCTGTCTGCTTCATAAAAGAAGCATAATCAAGTAATGGAATATCAGATACTGCAACTTTCCCCGGATTTTGTACAATCTCAATATATTTCATCCCTTCCATCATCAGAAATTAAAAATTGAAAAAAAGTATCCTTCAGGTAAACCCGATACTGAAATGAATAAATCATTAATAAAAGCGGGAATATAGAAGCAGAACAAGACTGCTATTGAAAAAAACAGAATCTGTGTTGCATATTCAGATACCTGAATTCTGACACCATCAGAATGAATATGAGATGGATCACCAATGATTATCTTAAGGTTCTTCTGAAACAGCCCGTAAAAGATCAGTGTTAGAAGAAAGGCAACAAGAACGAAAATGAGTGTATTAAGGTTAACCAGTTCACGAAACAGTAAAAACTCGCTGTAAAACAGCGCAGAAGGAGGAATTGCTGTAATCAGAATCACCCCGGTAATCAGGATAATTGCTCCATACGGATTAAGCGTAAGATATCCGCCTGATTTAAATAACTTATAAGATTTAAGCACCCTGTGCAATAAACCTGTCTGGTAGAATAGCCCTGATTTAATAAACGAATGAAATGTTATCTGAAGGAGGGCTATATATATTCCAACCCTGCCCAGACTCAAAGCAATAAGAACCAGCCCCATATGTTCTACTGTTGAATAGGCAAAAACCCGTTTGAGGTTATTTGCCTTTTGCATATAAATAGCTGAAACAATAAGTGAAAGTATCCCGGTAATAAGCAGCACATGGTTAATCCATGGACTTATGACAGTACCCGACATTGTCTGAAAAACCCTGAAAAATGCCACAAATCCTCCGTTTACAAGTGCCGTCGACAAAAAAGCGCTCACCGGAGCAGGAGCTACATAGTTGGCATCAATACCTATAGTGTACAGAGGAAAGACTTCCAGTTTTGAACTGTATCCGGTAAGGATCAGAATAAATGCCATTTTAAGATAAACAGGGTTCACATTCATGAACAAGTTCTTTAATCCTGCATATGACATGTCGCCCGTAACATTATCAGGTGAAGCTACACTGGCAAACAGAATACCTATATAAGCAAGTGCGATACCCACAGAACAGATAAATATGTATTTCCATGTAGCTTCCAGAGAATATGCATTATGATTATAGTTTATAAGGTAAGCAATGGAAAGAGTAGTAAGCTCAATAAATATCCAGGAAACAATCATGTTATTTGCAGTATACACACCTGTAAGTGAAATATTCAGAATAATGAAAGAAGAATAAAACAACGAACGATCTAAATGTGTAGTCTCCTTTGTATAATGTATGCTATGGTAAAATGTAGCCGACGATATTAAAGAAAGTATCAATAAAAATATCAAAGACAATGGGTCGAAAGTAAAATAGCGTAGAATGACCGCGTCCTTATTGGTAAAGGCATATATGGTAAATGCCAGCTGGACAAGTATAAATAGAAAAGTAAAGAGATGTACATTCTTCCTTTGCGGGAAAATGAAGTTCATCCCCGATAAAATTAATCCTGCAACAATATATAACCCCAGCGACATGATCAGTCTTTTAGTTTTGAAAGTGTATCAACTTCAAATCCGCCCAATTTATGTCCTATACGTGTAAGGAATAAACTCATGATCAATACGGCTATAAAAATATCCAACAATATACCCGCATTAACCAGAAGCGGAAACTCATTTCCTATAGCAATAGAAAAAAGGAAAACCGCATTTTCAATGATAAGAAATCCAATAAGATGACCGAATAGTAATTTCCGGGCGCTTATAAGCAATAATCCTGTAAATAGCGTAAAATAAGCTATCACCAAATATACTTCATCAACTGAAGGTATAGAAAGGATATGAGCAAGTACCAGGCTGATACCTAATATAACAAGCATCAGTAAAACAGTAAAGTTGCCTTGTAAGGATCTTTTATGAACATTATTAATTCCGGTGCGTTCAAGTATTTTTCTCAGGAGGTAAGGTACAATAACCGATTTGAATATAATAGTTTCAGCCAGAATGAACAGAAGGTTTAATAATGTGAATTTATTGAGTTCAATTATTGCCATTCCAAAAAGAAGTATACCCTGCAGAGTATATATCTGTATATAGCGTTTGAACTTCTCAGTTGCTGCCATATACACAAGCGAAATGCCAAATAACACATAAAACAATATCAGCATATCAAAAAATGTTTTTTGTAAAAAGAATAACAACAAACAGAAGCATTGAAATAAGTGTTACTGTAAGTATATATTGCTGGTTTCTGTTCATCTTGAAGCGGCTCCTAAATGATTCAATAAAACCAATAGCTGCTCCAAAAAGCACCTGTACTGCAAAAAACAATATGAGCCGCAAAAATACAGGTAAAGTTGCCGGAATAAGAGTAGACGAAATCAGACTGCCAAAAACCGCAAATTTCAGGTATGCCGTTATCTGGATTAAAGCCAGGTTAAATCCACTTGTGTCAAGAACCATAACCTCATGTATCATAGTCAGTTCCAGATGCGTTTTCGGATCATCAACGGGGACCCGGCTGTTTTCAATAAGAGTAATATTCCCGATAATGTATGATATTATTAATCCAAAAATAATTGCATAATTCTCCTTTCCTGGAAGGGTGAAAATTGAAGATATTGAATAGTTTCCGGTAAAAATCACAAGTCCGGCTATCAATACAAAAAGAGCCGGTTCTATAAGCATACCATACAGAGCCTCCCTGCTGGCACCCATACCCTCAAAGCTGCTTCCTGAATCAAAGGCAGCAATTATCATCATAAACCTTGAAAGAGCAAACAGATAAGCAAAAAGAACAAAATCACCATTGAAAGAAATTAAAGGCTGAAATCCAGCTACAGGAACCATTAATGCGGCTATAAGAACAGAGGCGGCTATAACTGCCGGAGCAAGTCTGGTTATAGAACCTGATGTTAAACTGTAAACTATACCTTTTCGCAGGAGTACCCAGGTATTCTTTATCGGCTGAAATATTCCGGGCCCTTTTCTTCCTGAAAAGATACTTTTCATTCTTACTATAAGTCCGGATGTAATAAGAGATGTTATTATTATCAGAATCAGTGCAACCATATCAACATTTGTGCTAAATCAATCCTATAAATGTCAGGGCTAAGATCAAAAAGAGGAAAATCAAAGCATAAAGTACATAATGTTGTAATTTTCCGGTTTGGAAGATCGCTGCTCTTTTCAATGTAGTAACTATAAAATTTGAAGGTTTCAATATCAATCTTGATCTGACAAAATCATCTGAATGGGTATAGAAATCACGTTTCCCTGGAAATATCTCATCATCGCTATAATTTATTTTGGAATGACCTGTCGTAATAACTGGTTTCACAAGGTCTGAATATTCCTGAATAAATGAGGTTGCTGTATATTGCTGTTTTGAATCAACAGAGGAATAACCACATCCCCATGTTGGTCCTGCAAGAGTCATTCTGTTCCTCATCACCGATTTTCTGACAACCAGTATAGCAGTGATGAGTAAAAGAAGCGAAACAGAGATGATTGAAATATACTGCATAGGTTGTATCATTGCCTCAACAGGGAGAGTTTGCGCAACATTGAATACTGACCCGGAAAGCGAAAGCAAAGGTTTAATTATTATAAAAGGAAGAAAACCTATCATTACAATTGGAATAACTGGCAGCAACTTGGCCAGGAGCATTATCTTTTTTGCTTCAACAGGTTTTTCATGATATTCTGATCTTGGTTGACCAAGGAACATTACGCTAAATACTTTTGTGAAACACAAAATAGCAAGTCCCCCTATTACTACCAGAGATAACATGGCAATGAAGAATACTACCAGAGGATAAAAATCACCGCTACCGATGCCGTTAAATAAAGAAATATATATAAGAAACTCAGAGATAAATCCGTTAAACGGAGGAAGTCCTGATATTGCAATAGCACCTATCAGAAAGGCCCAGGCTGTAAAAGGCATAAATTTAATCAATCCACCCATTTTTTCGACATCACGCGTATGCACCTGACCAATGACTGTCCCTGCGCTGTAGAAAAGGAGTGATTTAAAAAGAGAGTGGTTAAGGGTATGCAACAAAGCACCTGCATAACCTGCAACCGAAACAATTACGTTACCTATTGCTGATCCATAGATTCCAAGTCCGATTCCCAAACCAATAATTCCGATATTCTCAATGCTGTGATAAGCCAGGAGCTTTTTTATATCATGCTGAAGTATAGCCATCATCACTCCGAACAACCCGGTAATAGCTGAAAGTATAATCACAGAAATTCCAATGGGAGCCAGGTCACTCACCAGATAAGTTGTGACCCGCAAGATTCCATATATCCCAAGCTTTATCATGACACCCGACATTATTCCGGATACATGCGATGGTGCTGCCGGATGAGCATCAGGTAACCATGTATGAAGAAAGAAAAAGCCTGCTTTTAGTCCGAAACCTATAAAGAAGATAAGAAATACGGGCCAATTGGAGTTATTCAGAAAATAGAAATCCAGATTATCAAATGTAAGTCTTTCGTATCCTTTTGAAGAAATTATAAATGCAGCCAGAATAAAAAGCATTCCCACATGCATCTGAATGAGATAAATAAGTCCAGCCTTTACAGTGCCTTTAACATCATATTCAAAAATCACCAGTATAAATGAGGATAATGTCATTATCTCCCAAACCATCAGAAAATAGAAACCATTCCTGAAGAGGGTCACCATTATCATTGAAACATGCAACCATACCAATGCAAGATAATGAAGTTTTATCCATGTAACAGGCTTGCTTTTAAGGTAGGGTTTGAGATACCCTGTTGAATAAAGGAATCCGCTTACTACGGTAAAATTAATTATAAGAATAAAAAAAGCACTCAGCTTATCACATGATATAAGAGGCGAGATGAATTGCTGTACTTCTAATAAAAAAGATTGATTCTGAGTCTGAATCAGAACATCAATTGCTAAACATGAACTGAAAATCACCAGAACAAACATTGTAACACCTGTCAGAATGAGAGACATTTTACGTCCCGGAATCATTACAATCAAAGATGTAACAATCAGATATATAAGCAAATAAATCATTTTAAATTTAGCAAAAATCGAACGGCGAAGTTAAATAAAATATTTTTACAATATCGGCCTGATGAGATTTCTTTCAGATAATGTAAAGATAATCATTATTAAATTATTGGATTATTGAGTTGTACAACTCTTTAACTTTCTCATTTTCAATTTTCCAGTTAATCGTTCCTGATGCCTTAACTGCATTTCTTTTTAATTCTTCCAATTTTGCCTTATTATCTAAAAGCTTTGTAAACGCTTCCGAAATATTTTCAGGATTCACGTTGCGTACAATAACTCCACATTTATTTTCCACGATAACTTTCTTTATTTCAGGCAGATCGCTTGCAACAACAGGAATTCCTGCCGCTATATAGTCGAACAACTTATTTGGTAAACTATAAAGGTAATTAACGTTGTTATTCTTGTCGAGGCTCATTCCTGCATCGGCCGATCTGGTATACCGTAAAAGCTCTTCCCATGGAACTTTTGGAAAAAACCTCACACGATTGTTAAGGTCAAGACTTCTTACTTTTCTTTTTAAAGTGTCAATCATATCGCCGGAACCAACAATAAGCAGGGAGACTCCCTCAGTGATATTCACTGCATCGATAAGCTCCTCTCCTCCCCTGTCAACATTGATCCCTGTTCCCTGAAGTATCAGGAGCAAGTGGTCAGGATTAACACCAATTTCAGTCCTTGAATATGGAAAAATGTTATCAGCTTTTACTGAACAGTTTCTCACAGTCAACGGTCTGATTTTATACTCTTTTTCATATAGTTCAGCAATCGAATCGCTAACTGTAATAACATACTTCAGACGAGGGAAAATTATTCTTTCAATACTCTTCCATACCCATTTGACTAACCTGCGATTCTGAATTTCCGGGACACCTGTAAAATATTCATGCGAGTCATAAACAAGAGGTGTCCGTTTTAGTTTTGAAACAAGCCAGTTCGGCAGCAATGTATCCAGATCATTTGAAACCAGTATATCGTACCTGTGAAAAAGAAGATGGAAGAAAAGTCGTATGTTGAAGAAAGCATAAAAAAGAAATCCTCTTTTAAAGAGCATTCTAAACCTTTTTGTTTTGAAGGGAATAATAACATTATTGCAACATTCTCCTGACCTTCTTCCTATAAGAGTAATATCACATTCAAGTTCTCTCACGGCAGCAGCCATTTTCCGCACCCGCTGATCGTGACAAATACAATTTGTTACTGAAAATGAAACCCTGATCTTATGTGAATGTGAAGACATGGTCAAATGTAATAAAATCAATGATAAGTAAAGCAGAGGGATGGAATTTAAAGGGAGATGGGGAAAGGGAGACGGGAGAAGGGAATAAGGAAACGTTTTCATACTTTTGCATCAAATTTGAATCCCGATGATTTATAAGAATATCTCCTTAAAAAAATACAACACGTTTGGTTTTGATTACAAAGCAGATAACCTTGTTACAATAAAAGACGAGGATGAGGCTGTAGGAATTCTGAAAAACGGAAAAGATCTTAAGCATCCGCTCTTTATAATCGGAGGAGGAAGTAACCTGTTGTTTACCGAAGATTTTAAAGGAACCCTTATCCATTCTGAGATTGAAGGAATTAATACCGATTATCAAAAGAACGATTATGTTATTGTATCATCAGGTTCTGGAGTTATCTGGGATGATTTTGTAGAATGGTGTGTAAATAAAGGATATGGAGGGATAGAGAACCTTTCATTTATTCCGGGCAGTGTAGGAGCTTCTCCTGTACAAAACATAGGAGCATATGGAATTGAGGCAAAAGATATTATTGAAAAAGTAAGGGCCGTTTCTGTCAGCGATGGATCTGTTTCTGAATTTACCAATAAAGAATGCCGGTTCGGGTACAGAAACAGCATTTTTAAAGAAGAATTAAAAAACAAGTTCCTTGTTACCAGAGTCTATTTCAGGTTATCGACCAATCCAATATTAAGACTGGATTATGGTTCATTAACCGATGAAATTTCGAAACTGGGAGGAGCAAACATCAGAAATGTCAGACAAGCTGTCGTAAACATACGCAGGAGCAAATTACCAGATCCTGAAGTTCTGGGAAATGCAGGAAGCTTTTTCAAGAATCCATTGGTTGAAAAAGACTTTGCCAATGCACTCAGAAAACAATATCCGGGTATGCCATGTTATGATGATCCTTCAGGAAAAATCAAACTGGCAGCCGGATGGCTCGTGGACCGGTGTGAGTGGAAAGGAAAAAGGACAGGTGATGCAGGTGTTCATGATAAACAGGCTCTGGTTCTTGTAAACTATGGCGGCGCTTCCGGGAATGAGATTTACAACTTATCGGAGAAAATCAAAAAATCAGTCTCTGATAAATTCGGAATAGTACTTGAACGTGAAGTTGAAGTTGTAGGATCTATTTGAATATCTTTCGTTTGTTCAGTTCTCTCTGGTAAATGGCTGCATAATGATTATGCTCCGAAAGTGTCTTTGAAAAATTATGATATCCTGAAAAATCAGCCTTTGCAGCAAAATAAAGATAATCATGGTCTTCTGCATTGAGAACCGCATCTATCCCTTCAATTGAAGGGCAACCAATTGGTCCGGGAGGAAATCCTTTATTTTTATAAGTATTATAGGGGGAATCGACCTGAAGATACTTAAAAAGAATCCTGGTAATAGTAAAATCGTTCAATGCAAATTTTATAGTCGGACAGGCCTGAAGAGGAATTCCTCTTTTCAACCGGTTAAGGTATACCCCTGCAATCCGAGGCTTTTCATCAGGTTTTGCAACTTCATCATCAATTATTGAAGCGAGAATGGAGACTTCATAC
>DAOQAX010000088.1:0-8577 GCA_035354395.1 Bacteroidales bacterium
TCCTGCTTATAAAAGCTTCAGCCAGAGAATAATAATTCAGGGCATCTTCATAGTTACCCAGCAGTGTACTTGTTGCTCCAAGGTTGTTGTATACGGCAACTGAATATTCTTCAGGGATTTTTTGATCCTGATTAATAATGTTTAAAAGAAATTGTTCTGCATTTACAAGATCCCCAACATTATAAGAATATGCAAAATCATTAAAGAGGGTGTCAATCTTCTCTGTTTGCCCGTAACTATCATAATCCAAAGTAGTTAAAAATAGTACAAAAAGCAATAAAACAATCTTTTTCAATGCAGTTTATTTAGTTCCTACTTACTATACCTAAATCATAGTAAAAGTAATTGAACAAATTAAACTAATGAAATATGTTTCAAACAAAAGAGAGTGTATTAATCCATTTCATGTTAAGAAATAAGACCTTATGCAATAATTATCAGGGAAAAAAAAGAGGCTAATCTCAGGTCTTGAGACTGCCTCTTGTTATCTAGACAACAGGATGATTATATCAATGTAATGGCTTAGGAATTATAATAATTGGTTCGCTTCCGTTGGCTTCACCTTCGCCTCCGCGAACAAAAATCATTGTCTGAGGATTCAATATTTCGTTTTCTGATAATTTAGAAATTAACTGATCAAGGTTTCTTTTCTTGTTTCCTGATTCAAATGCTTTTTTCATGGCTTTTATGAGTTAGATTTTAAATTTTCTGTTTAATCAGAAACCCATCAAAATTGTTACCCCATATTTGATGTTTTTTTTGAAAAAAAAATGATAATATTTTTATAGTATTGACAATGAATTAAATACAAATAATATTTTTTTATTTTTTTGAGAAATATTTCTCGGCTTTATTATAGTATTCTTAGAAAAAAAGCATAACAAAGTAACAATTTAGCTATAAAACCGATAAAACATTGCATTTTCATTCAGAATAAAATATGTCTTCTGAGTATGTTTTTCAGTGCTGGTTTATATAATAAAATTTAAGGTTAAAAAAATGTATAAGAAGTATTATGTGGGTATAAGGGCACACACAAACGGTTTTCATTCTGTACATGATGACGAGTGTCCGTTTTTGCCGGAAAAAGAGAAGAGAATATATCTTGGTGTATTTGAATACCCTGAGGATGCAGTTGAAGAAAGCAAAAAGTATTTCAGATGGTCTGATACCTGTCCATTTTGTTCAAAAGAGAGGCTTTCAAAGAAAAGCACTCTTGAAGATTTTGTTCTTGAATCAGCAGGTAACTTTGTCTCTTCTGACAGACTCTCTGTTAGCTGGGAAAGCTCCATTTTTTGCTCAGTAAATTAACATTCAATAACATAAATTGAAGCATTGTCCTTCAGCATCAGCTTCTCATATCAGAAAATCATGAAGATATCTCTGGTATTTAAAACTGATATGATCATTTTTTCTTAAGACAGAAATGGAATTAATTTTTCATTCTTTTTGTGTATCCTGGTTTCCTGTTATTAGTACCGGAGATATTATAGTTATCGTCTCCGAGATCAAGTCTCA
Organism: Bacteroidales bacterium; assembly: GCA_035354395.1. Lineage (GTDB taxonomy): Bacteria > Bacteroidota > Bacteroidia > Bacteroidales > VadinHA17 > LD21. The sequence goes on from DAOQAX010000088.1 coordinate 1,519, forward strand.
TTTCATCAGCAAGCTTTTTCAGATCTTCAACAACTTCAGGGTATATTTCTTTCACATCATAACGTTCACCCGGATCTCTACGAAGGTCATATAAAGCATAGTCTGTTTTGCCATTCGTATACTTTCCAGGCCATCCGTCATTGCCTGGCATTACTCCTTCATATGAGCGAAAAGTATGAGGCAAAACCAGTTTCCATTGTCCTTTCCTGACGTTTTCGAGACTGTTTTTTCCATAATAATAAAAGAACACATTGCGGGGATCAGAATCAAAGTTTCCTTCAAGCAATGATATTATATTTACTCCATCGATTCTCTTTTTTGGCAATGTGGAACCTGTTATATAGCAAAGTGTCGGTAATATATCGATTGAGGAAGCAATGTTGTTGCATATTTCACCGGAAGAGATCCTGGCTGGCCACGACATAATGCATGGAACCCTTTGTCCTCCTTCCCAGCTGCAACCTTTTCCCTCCCGTAATCCTCCGGAAGAACCTGCATGATTTCCGAAATTCAGCCATGGACCATTATCTGACATAAAGATCACAAGCGTGTTTTTTGCAAGACCGTATTTCTCAAGAGTATTCATAATTTCTCCTACCGACCAGTCGACCTCCATTACAACATCACCATAAAGACCCTGTTTGCTTTTACCTTTGAATTTACCGGAGACAGCCAAAGGTACGTGAGTCATTGAATGAGCCATGTATAGAAAGAACGGATTAGCTTTGTTGCGTTTTATAAAATCAACAGCATATTCTGTGTATAAAGTCGTGAGTTGAGCCTGATCTTCAAGGGTTTCTATTATCTTATATGTCTCATTCCCCTTGATAAGCGGAAGTGGTGGATATTTCAACAACCAGGAATTTTTATCTTTTGTGGCAGGCAGTCCATCATAATCAACAGGCCACATATCATTTGAATAGGGAAGTCCGAAATATTCATCAAAACCATTTTGTAAGGGAAGAAACTGACGTTGACAACCAACATGCCATTTTCCTACGATTGCATTTTTATAACCTTTTGTTGCAAGTAATTCAGGTATCAGCTCCTCTTCCGGATTGATACCGACACTGTCCCATGGCATAAGTGCACCTGTAATGCCGACACGGTTTGAATAACATCCTGTAAGTAAACCTGCTCTTGAAGCGCTGCTTACAGCCTGAGCTGCATAAAAGTTTGTAAACCGTATCCCGTTTGCTGCCAGTTTGTCTATGTTAGGGGTACGGTATTGTATAGCACCGTAACATCCCAGATCACCATAGCCCATATCGTCTATTAAAATCAGTACCACGTTAGGAAGGTTCTTCTCTGCAGGTTTCTGAGCTATTCCTGGTCCGGTAATCAATGACGTTAAACCAACACCAAATAATGATTTAAGTATTGTTCTGTTTTTATTTGAAAAAAAATCTGGCATATTAAAGCTAATTTTAGTTACACCTAAGTACCGTAAGGGATGCAATACCAAGAGTGCCGGTGATATAATTAATGTTTTTCAGAAATCGGTTATTTTGCATTTGTTTCATAAGAAAAAGGAAATGTTTCTGACTTTACATGTGCCTGTTTCATGAGTTCTTCCATCTTCTTTACCACTTCAGGGTATGACGAGGCCAGATCGGTGGTTTCGCCTTTATCAGACAACAGATCGTATAATTTTGTATCACCTTGCGGGACTTTGTTTACATCAGGTCTGATAGCTTTCCAATTACCCATCCGAAGTGCAGTTTTTGCTCCCTCCTCATGAAATTCCCAATAAAGATACTGGTGCTGTTTCTGCTTTTTGCCTAGCAGTGCAGGAAGAAAGGATATACCATCAATTCCTTCAGGACAATCAGCCCCTGCTATTTCTGCAAAAGTCGGCAATACATCCCAGAATGCTGAGATATGATCGCTTACAGATCCATTTGCGACTTTTCCTGGCCATTTGACCATCATAGGAACCCTTATACCACCTTCAGTCAAATCACGTTTGTATCCGGTAAATTCGCCATTGCTGTTAAAATAATCAGGGTCGGCCCCGCCTTCAAAATGGGGTCCGTTATCTGAGGTAAACACAAAAATTGTATTTTTTTCCAATCCCAATTCTTTGAGTCTGGCCACCAGATCCCCAACATAATCATCCAGTTCAGTCACCATAGCTGCAAAAGCTGCATGAGGATAAGATTGTGAACCGTAGCCTCCAATCCTGAAACTATTTCCGCTGTCAATTCCGGCATAATTCACTTCAGGATCAAATTTTCCTCTGAATTTTGACATATACTCTTCTTTTGCAAATAATTCTGCATGAGGAAGATTGGTTGTATACATCAGGAAAAATGGTTTATCCTTGTTGGTCTCAATGAATTTAAGGGCAGCTTCATTGACTTTATCAGGTGCATAATCTCCGGTTTTAATCCCTTCATTTCCGGTCAGAATAACTTTTGTATTATTATGCCATAAATAAAATGGATAATAGTTGTGGGCCATTCTCTGGCAGTTATATCCATAAAATTCATCAAATCCCTGCATGTTGGGATCTCCTTCAGTTCCCACGAACCCCAAACCCCATTTTCCGAATACACCTGTTGCATAACCTTTTGTTTTAAGGACTTCTGCTATGGTTACAGAACCTGCAGGCAAAGGCCACTGACCTTCAGGATTTATTTCCTTGTTTCCCCGGATCGGAGTATGCCCGGTATGAAGTCCCGTCAAAAGTGATGAGCGTGATGGCGCACTTACCGTGCACCCGGCATAATGTTGCCTGAATAGCATCCCCTGTTGGGCAAGGGAGTCTATATTAGGAGTAGAAAATTTTTTCTGACCGTAACAGCTTATATCTCCATATCCCAGATCGTCGGCAAGAACATACACAATATTTGGCAGTGATTCATTTCTGTTGCACGAAGAACAAGAAAAAAGAGCAAGAGTTGCACATAATGTTATGGGAGTCCTTGTATTCATATAGTTGTTTTAAGCTATATCAAAGTAAAAATAACTTTTTCCCCTTAATAGCCTAAATTTAAAACAAATTATTGGAATATCAACCGGGGTCTTCCATACCACTAAGGAGGCCTTACTTTTCTCCAAACAGCACAAATATGATGACCAGGATTCCTGGTGCTATTTATATGAATCTTTATGTACAGTTTTAACAGCCCTGCCAGATGGATCTATCATGTTTTTAAATGATTCATCCCATGCAAGGGCTTCAGGTGTGCTGCATGCCACTGAAGGAACTGAAGGAACACATGAAGCCGCAGAATCGGAAGGGAAATGCTCTGTAAAGATTGATCTGTAAAAGTACTCCTCTTTAGACATTGGCGGGTTGATGGGAAACCTGTATTTTGCATTTGCCAGTTGTTTGTCAGAAACCTCTTTTGAAGTAATCTCCCTGAGGGTATCAATCCAATTGTATCCCACACCGTCAGAAAATTGTTCTTTTTGTCTCCATGCCACACTTGCCGGGAGATAGCTTTCAAAGGCTTTTCGCAGCACCCATTTTTCCATTCTCTCTTTTGTTATCATCTTGTCTTTTGGGTTTAGCCTCATTGCAACATCCATAAATTCCTTGTCGAGAAAAGGAACACGGCCTTCAACACCCCAGGCTGCAAGCGATTTGTTGGCTCTGAGACAATCGTAAAGATGTAGCTTGTTTAATTTTCTTATTGTCTCTTCGTGAAATGATTTAGGGTCAGGGGCCTTGTGAAAATAGAGGTATCCACCGAATATTTCGTCGGCACCTTCTCCTGAAAGCACCATCTTCACTCCCATCGATTTGATTACTCTGGAAAGAAGGTACATGGGTGTTGAAGCCCTCACTGTTGTCACATCGTATGTCTCAATGTGATATATCACATCACGTATTGCATCAAGACCCTCCTGTACAGTAAAGTGAATCTCATGATGGACAGTACCTATATGCTCAGCAACTTTTCGCGCAGCTGCCAGATCGGGAGAACCTTCAAGTCCTACCGCGAATGAATGTAATTGGGGCCACCATGCCGGACTCTTGTCATCCGATTCAATTCTTTTTGGTGCAAATTTCTTAGCTATCGCAGAAACGATAGACGAGTCGAGACCTCCTGAAAGAAGGACCCCGTATGGAACATCTGACATGAGCTGACGGTGTACTGACGCTTCAAGTGCTTCTTTGAGCTCCTCAATACTGGTTTCATTTTTTTCAACTGCAGAATATTCCATCCAGTCGCGTTCATACCATTTCTTCATTACTCCGTCCCTGCTGTAGAGATAATGACCCGGCAGGAATTCCTGTATCCTGTTGCATACACCCTCAAGGGCTTTAAGTTCTGATGCAACATAAAAATTACCCGATTTATCCCACCCCATGTAAAGAGGAATAATTCCTATATGGTCGCGTGCAATAAAATAGCAGTCGTTTTCCTTGTCATAAATTGCAAATGCGAAGATGCCGTTCAGCTCCTCAACAAATGAGGGACCTTTATCGCGGTAAAGTGGCAGAATAACCTCACAGTCGGAATGAGTAAGAAACTCATATGAACCCTCATAACGTTTCCTTAATTCCTGGTGATTGTATATTTCGCCATTTACAGTAAGTATGAGATTGCCGTCTTTACTAATCAAAGGTTGCTTTCCTGACTGGGGATCGACGATAGACAACCTTTCATGGGCCAGTATTGCTTTTTCGCAATAATAGATACCAGACCAGTCAGGTCCGCGATGTCTTAATTTTCCTGACATTTTCAGGATAGTCGATCTTAACTCCTTATGATTTACCTTTAGATCAAATACACCTACTATTCCGCACATTTTACTATCTCTTTAATTAATAGACTGTCAATAGTTTATTCACAAACAATATTTTCCCGAAAATCAGATGAGAAAACTCTGATGCGAAAATAGTATTTTATCGGACAATTAAAAACTAAATTGATATTAAACAGGCATAAAAATCAAATATATTTAAGTAAATATGAATATTATTAAATAATAATAATTAAAAAGATGTATTTGCTTTAATTTGTTAATTTAATCAATGATTTTTAACTCATATTGAATCATTGTCGTATTAAGACGGCAATTTCTTTTACCAGTACAACTTTAGCATTTTGTAAGACCAAGGTCAAGAGCCGGCTGTGAACCCTCTATAACAATAGCAGCTCCAAGTGCAGATGCATTAGCTATTTCAGATGTATAAACGTGCTTTGAAGGATAAGCGTCATTAATAAGATTAATGAATATTCCATTTTTTGAAAATCCTCCCGTGATGTAGATATTTGAAGTATCATCATTTTCAGGCAGAACCAGGTTTACAGCTTCAATGGTAAGGTCACAGAGTTCATTCATAAGCTGGTGATAGGCCTCTTCATAGGTGGCAAATGCATAAAGATCAATATAGTCTTTTAATTCCCTGTCATATGGTGTTTCTTTGAAGAAGACTTTTTTATTTTCAAATTTGACCTTTAGCGAAGATGATAATTGTTTATCAGCTTTTACCTTTTTGAAGTAATCTTCCTGCTTATTAAAATGTTCTGCAATTTTAATTACAGCCATCTCATGAAGATGTCCGAGGAATAATCTGGACGACTTAACCGGTTGCCTTGTGATACTTAAATAGCACAGGCAATCTTTATCGAGTTGTTCAGCGGTCAGTTTCTCAGAGTTGAAAGGGTTCATATTAATACACCATGTTCCTGTTGACAGAAGCAGAAACTTACCATCACTGCTGGTAAAATAGGGAGCAAGAGATGATGAACTGTCGTGAATGCCAATCCCGATTTTTATTTTCTTCCCTTCAATTTCTACTTCGTTGACTGTATTTACAGGAACCGGATCAGGCAGGTTTAATCCATTCATTTTTACCCACGGATGATAATTCATATTATCGAAATCCCACAGAGCGGTATGACAACCTAACGATGTATGCTCTGAATATATCTTACCGGTGAGAGTATAAGACAAATATTGAGGGAAATGGAGTATGTGTTTTATTCTGCAAAATATTTCAGGTTTTACTGATTTTAACCATAGAGGTTGGATCCCTGAATTTAACATGCCAAGAGCAGGGGAAGCTGTTCTTCTGCAGAACTCATCTCTTCCTCCATGTCGTTTGTAAAGGTTTTCCGGTATTTTTTCGTCAACCGGTCTGAGATAATTATAAACAGGTGTCAGTCTTTTCCCGTTTTCATCAAGATAAACGAGTGTGGCGCCGTATGTAGTAAAATTGACAGCTTTAAGATCATATATATCAGAATGCACCAATCCGATTATTGATTCTTTAATCCACCGCTCAATTAACTCAATGTCATCACATTCGAATCCATCATCATCCATAATCTCGGCAAATTTCTGTTCATTCTCCGAAACAATCTTGAAATCCTCATTGAACAGGATAATCTTTTTGTTTGTTTTGCCGATATCAAATATTGCGATAACAGTCTGTTTCATATGATCCTGATTTTTTAATAAATATTGTAGGGACGCTGTGTACAGCGTCCCTACGTGTAAAAAATATTTTATCTTTTTGAGAGAACCTCTTTTTCGTATTTCTGAATCTCCGTTATGTAATCCTGTCCTACCGGAACATTATTCTGAAGGCAATAATAATCCCACACTGCACCGAAAGGTTTAGTTTTCAGAAGTTCAAGGAATGCAAGTCTCTCAAAGTTCATCCCCTTTTCCTCAAATTTAACCAGTGTTTCAAATGGTTCGAGAAGGGCAAACAGGAAAGCCAGCTGTACCGATCTTGCTCCTATTACATAAGCGCCGATCCTGTTAAGACTGGCATCAAAATAGTCGAGACCGATATTGACTTTGTTCAACGCTTTTGCTCTTATAATTTCCTGAGCAATAAGAGTAATCTCATCGTTAAAGGTAGTAACGTGGTCGCTGTCCCATCTGAGGCCTCTTGTCAAATGAAGAAGAAGTTCATCCACATTCTGAAGGCATGATGAAATCTTATCGCCAATCTGTTCTGTCGGATGGAAATGCCCGTTATCGAGAGTGATCATGATACTGTTTTTTGCAGCATATCCAAGATAGAAATCGTGAGATCCGACCACCATGGCCTCAGAACCGATACCAAATAGTTTGGCTTCGACAGAA
>DAOQAX010000089.1:0-1277 GCA_035354395.1 Bacteroidales bacterium
CCAATACAACAACCATAGAGAATCATAGCTTTGGTATTCATAGGTGAAGTGACATAGTCGGTTGCCATGAAAATTGAACCAAGAAGAACACCTCCGGAAAGAATATGAAACATGGGAGTGGCGTTTTGTTCCGGATTGTTCAGCCACAGTATTGTTGTAAAAATTGCTATGGTTCCGATAATTGAAACAGGTATATGCCAGGTAATTATTTTTTTGTACAGCATATATGCAAATCCCAGCAGAAGAGCTATAGCGGCAACTTCTCCCATTGAACCTCCCATTTTCCCCAGAAACATCTGGGTAAATGAAGGAACCTTATCCATGAGATCTGACAAAGGTTCACCATTCTTCAGGCCCTCTTTAATGATTGCGAGAGGCGTGGCTCCTGTAACAGCATCAATATACCCGGTTTTTAATCCTGAGGGAACAGGCCAGCTGGTCATCTGTACAGGAAAAGAAATAAGCATAAATACACGTCCTACCAATGCAGGATTGAATGGATTATTCCCCAGTCCGCCAAATGTCATTTTTGCAACAGCTATTGAGACAAAGCTGCCGATGATGATTATAATTACAGGAATGTTTGATGGCAGGTTAAAAGCCAGAAGCAGTCCTGTCACGAGCGCTGAACCGTCAGTTATCGTTAAGGGTTTTTTAAAAATGAATTTCTGGATCAGGAATTCGAAAACCAGGCATGAGATAACAGATGTAGCCGTTACAATTATGGCCCCGATCCCAAAATATAATACTGATGTGATAAATGCAGGAATAAGCGCCACGACTACCCCGAACATCAGCTTTTGGGTTGTTTCTTTGCCGTGCACATGGGGCGACGGTGAAATATTTAGAATATTACTCATATTTATTTTTATGTAACTTTTTATTTCAGATTTCTTTCTCGAGCCATTCTGATAACCGTTGATTTGCCAAGCCTTATATAGTCAAGCAGGGGACGGTGGGCAGGACATGTATAACTGCAAGAACCACACTCCATACAATCAGTTATCCTCTCTTTTTCAGCTCTTTCAAACAGACCTTTTTCTGATAGTTTCATCAGAAGAAAAGGTTCAAGATTAAGAGGGCAAACCGAAATGCATTTGGAACACCTTATGCATGGGCCAGATTCTTCTCTTTCTGATTCATTTTCGGGAAACACCACAATCCCTGATGTTCCTTTAATAACCGGTACATCCTGATTGCTGATGGCTTTTCCCATCATAGGTCCGCCACTTACAATTTTACCTGTATCCCCTGGTAATCCGCCTGCAGCTTCAATG
>DAOQAX010000089.1:1287-8562 GCA_035354395.1 Bacteroidales bacterium
AATAAGTCTGCTTATGGGTGTCCCTATCCTGACGACAAAGTTTCCTGGTTTTGTAAGAGATTTCCCTGTTATTGTCACTACCCTCTCAAAGAGTGGTTTGTTCTTCTGAACGGCCTCATATACAGCATAGGCTGTTCCAACATTATGAACAACTGCACCTACATCGAGAGGCAGATGCCCGGAAGGGACCTCTCTGTCTGTCAGAGCTTTAATAAGTTGTTTTTCAGCACCCTGGGGGTATTTGAGCTTCAGGGCATGCACTGTAATGCCCTTAAACCCGGCAGCAAGTTTTGTAAGATGAGCGATTGCATCAGGTTTGTTATTCTCTATGCCTATCTTAGCTTTTTCTACCTTTAGTGTTTTCATTAACAAAGAGATTCCGATAAGGATCTCTTCACCTTTTTCAAGCATTAAGCGATGATCGGAAGTCAGATAGGGTTCGCATTCCACACCATTTATTATTAGTATGTTGCACCGTTTACCTTCAGGGACGGCCAGTTTGACATGCGATGGGAATGTTGCTCCCCCCATCCCGACAATACCTGAGTCAAGAAGTCTTTTTTTTATATCTTCAGGTGATAAGGTGATATCCCGTACAATTTTGTCGCTTTTGTCTATCGTCTCAATCCATTCATCACCCTCAACATCAATAAATACAGCAGGTTGTCTGTAACCTGAAGTATCGATAATTGTATCAATCTTATTGACTTTACCTGATACAGAAGAGTGGATATTAGATGAGACAAAACCTTTTGCGGTAGCTATCAGTTGTCCTGTCTTTACATAATCGCCTTTATTGACAATTAAAGTAGCAGGCGCCCCGATATGCTGAGAAAGAGGAATTGTGACACTTTCAGGAACAGGAAGATGACCGATTTGAATATTGGCGGTCAGCTTGTTTTCGGGTGGATGAATACCTCCGGATGGAAATGTTTTCAACACTATCTTTGATTTTAGATGAATTATTTACGCGTTAACAGTTTCATTCTGCAGTTCTGCTTTAGGTTTACGGGGTGGAAAGTTAATCTCCCTGATTGCTCCGGTGGGGCATTCTTCCACACATTTTCTGCAGAATGTACATTTTTTGGCATCGATGTATGCAAGATTCTTATCTATTGTTATTGCTCCAAACTCACATACCTTAAAACATTTGCTGCATCCTATGCATGCTGCTTTACAGGCTTTTCTGGCAGGTCCTCCTTTATCGCAGTTTGAGCATGCAACATATATCTTCTTGTCTTTTTTTGCTTTTTTCCGAAGCTCAATAATATGTCTCGGACAGGCTTTTACACAGGCGCCGCAGTATACGCATTTATCATCATTGATAACAGGCAGACAGGTTGCAGGATCAATGTGTATTGCATCAAACATACAAGCCCTTTCACAATCGCCATTACCAAGACAGCCGTAACTGCAATCAGTTTCTCCGATATAAAGGTTGTGTGATATCCTGCAATCAGAAGCTCCGTCGTATTTTGATGTGTGCGGCCTGTTTTCAGGTGTTCCGTTGCAGCGGAGAACTGCAACCATCGGATCTGCAACAGGGGCCTCTTTCCCAAGTATTTTTGCTGCTGCATTCATTACATCAGTACCTCCTACAGGACAATAAAGACCTTCAAAAGTATCAGCTTTGACCATGGCCTCCGCCATGTTACGGCAACCGGCAAATCCGCAACCGCCACAGTTTACCTGTGGCAGAGCAGCCTGTACTTCATCAATCCTGGGGTCTTCAACTATCTTGAATTTCTGGGCAATAAAATAAAGTATTACTGCGCATATCAGGGCTACGACACTAAGACTTATGATTGTAATTAAAATAATAGAACTCATTATTTATACTTTTAATGTAAACGTAAATTTCCGGTTAATCCGTTTTCTGAAAAAATAAAGAATGATATAATATGGTATAAGCAAAGCAACGGAAGCAATACCGGCAACTAATTCAGAGGCTTTTAAAGAGACCAGGCACACAAGAAAAATAACTACCAGAAATAATGGCAGAATGTATCCGAGAAGGAGGGCAGTATGTCCCATCGACTGCTGCATCATAACAGAGACCCTGTCACCCGGTTTTACGTTGTATTTTCCTGATACATTAATTATTTTTTCTTCTTTTCCTGATAAACCGCAAACTCCTTCAGCATGGCATCCTGCACATGCAGATAACGAGGTGATGCTTACGGTAACGGATTTATCATCAGCTTTCAGAACAATACCATCATGATTAATGGTCTCGGAATCAGATGAATTCTTCATTAGATACTCAGAAAAATTACAGTAGCAAAAATAATCTAATAAGGAAACAGATAAATGTATTTTGTCACATTTTCTGCAATTTTATTAATTTATTATGATTATAAATAATTTAAAATCAGCTTATGTCGCTCCATGACTGTTGTTTACCGAAGAGTCGTTTCAATTCTGTTCTGAAAATAGTATTCTGATCATCCTTCAAACCCGGATCTTTATCAAGAATACCTTCTGCAATATTCCGGGCATACTGAATCAACTGTCCGTCTTTTCCCAGGTCGGCAATTCTCAGGTCGAAAGGTACTCCGCTCTGGACTGTTCCTTCAATATCGCCAGGACCTCTCAGCTGAAGATCTTTTTCTGCAATTTCAAATCCATCGTTTGTCCTTACCATTACCTGGATTCTTTTGGTTGCCTCACGTGATATTTTATCGGAGCTCATAAGTATGCAATACGACTGGTCAGCGCCCCTTCCTACACGTCCTCTCAACTGGTGGAGTTGTGAGAGGCCAAACCTCTCAGCGCTTTCGATCACCATCACTGTTGCATTCGGAATGTCAACACCTACTTCGATTACCGTTGTTGCAACCAGTATATGAGCAATCCCCTCCTTAAACAGTTTCATTGATGCTTCCTTGTCGGCAGGAGTCATCTTCCCGTGTACTATACTTATACAATATTGTGGGGGAGGGAACACTCTTGAAATGGTATCCCATCCATCCTCAAGGTCCTTGTAATCCATCTTTTCAGACTCCCTGATGAGAGGATATACAAAATATACCTGACGGTGTTCTGCTATCTGTTTTCTTATGAACCCGAAGACTTTATTTCTTTCAGAATCATTAAAATGCATTGTTTTTACAGGAACCCTTCCCGGGGGCATTTCATCTATTACGGAAACATCAAGGTCACCGTATAGAGTCATTGCAAGAGTCCGGGGAATAGGAGTGGCCGTCATTACCAGTACATGGGGGGGATTGATGTTCTTTTGCCATAACCTTGCTCTCTGGGCTACTCCGAACCGGTGTTGTTCATCAATTATTGCCAATCCCAGATTGGCAAACCGGACATTATCTTCAAGAAGTGCATGCGTACCAATCAATATATTTAGCGATCGGTCGAGAAGCGATTCAGCAATGAATTTTCTGGAGGTTCTTTTAGAGGAACCTGTCAGCAGACATATCCTGATATCAATACCTTTTAGCAATCTGGTTATTGTCTGATAGTGCTGGTTTGCAAGGATTTCAGTAGGCGCCATTATACAGGCCTGATATCCGTTGTCGATGGCAATAAGCATACTCATCAGTGCAACAAGGGTTTTGCCGCTTCCTACATCTCCCTGAAGGAGACGGTTCATCTGCTTCCCCGAACCAAGGTCTTTCCGGATCTCTTTCATCACTCTTTTCTGGGCATTGGTAAGCTGGAATGGCAGATTGTTGTAGTAGAAATTATTAAAGTTATCGCCTACAGTAGAGAAAACAAACCCTTTAAATCTTATGTTCCTGTTTGTCTTTAACCGAAGAAGATTCAGTTGAATATAAAACAACTCTTCAAATTTGAGACGATATCTTGCCTTTTCAAGTTCATCAGGATTAGCCGGGAAATGTATCTTATGAAGAGAGTCGTGCAGGTTCATCAGCCGGTGTTTCGTAACAATATAAGGGGGTAATGTCTCGGGTATAGTGAATTTCAGCTGCGACAGCAGATTCCCCATAAGTTTACTTATTGCCTTTGATGTCAGATACTGATTTTTCAGTTTTTCGGTAGTGCTGTACTGAGCCTGAAGCGCAGAGTTCAGTCTTTCAGCCATTTTATCGACAGCTTCAATTTCAGGATGCACGATATTAATGATCCCGTTAAAAACTGTGGGCTTACCAAATATTACGAACTCAAGACCAGGACTATAACTACCTGTTACCCATTTTCCTCCCTTAAACCAGACCAGCTTTATTGTGCCGGTTCCGTCATAAAAATCTGCAACAAGTCGTTTTCCGGGTCCCCGGCCTTCTGTTGAATATCCCTTTATAAAACCCTTTATCTGTACAAACGGCAGTTCAGGATCCAGCTCCGAAATTTTATAAAATTTGGTCCTGTCGATATATTTATATGGAAAATAATAAAGAAGATCACGGAATGTGACGATATTCAGCTCTTTGTTTAGTAATTCGGCTCTTTTTGGGCCAACTCCGGTCAGGTAGGTAATATCTGTATCGAGAAACTCCTGATTAATCATTTCGGGAAAAAGTAAATACAAAAGATATCCGAAAATACGTATTTTTGAAAATCTGTCCTAATTTAATATCATCACAAAAATGATTTTTTTCAGAATAAACAAATATCTGAAATACACTCTTTTATCAAGGCATAAGAAAGGTCATGGCATTCACAGTCCTTTTGTTTTTGATCTTATATCGCGACTCTTCAGGAATAAAATTGACCCTGGTATTGTCTTTAAAATTGAAAAGATAAGAAAGAGAATGCTTTCTGACCACAGGTCAATAGTTGTAAATGATCTTGGGGCCGGATCAGAAAGAATGAAAACAAACCTGAGACGAGTGTCAGACATCGCAAAATATTCACCCGTTCCGGAAAAATATGGAGCTTTACTGGCAAATATGGCGGCTGAATTTGGTGAACCTATGATTGTTGAATTAGGGACTTCGTTGGGAATAAGCACCATGTACATGGCATCATCCTGTAGAGGAGCTGTAGTTTATACCATTGAAGGCTCTCAGACAATTTCCGGGATTGCTTCTGAGAATTTCAGGGAAGCCGGACTAGAGAATATTAAGATTATTAACGGGTCGTTCAGGGAAAATATACCTGCAATTTTTAACGACAAGAATAATGCGGGACTTGTTTTTGTAGACGGCGATCACCGGAAGGAGCCATTGCTCGACTATTTTAACACGATTGCAGAAGTATCGTGCAATAAGACCGTTATTATCATTGATGATATCTATTATTCAAAGGAAATGGAAGAAGCCTGGAATGAAATCAAAAGAAACAAAAAGGTCTCTGTTACTGTCGATATTTACAGAATGGGAATTGTCTTTTTCAGAGAAGGGATCAGTCATATGGACTATGTGATAAGGTATTAATAAAAATTGATAACTAATAATTTCTTATTTAACTTAATTAGTCTAATTTAGAAAAATCAAAATTCAGAAGTTATGGAGAAAGTAATTGAAATTCATGATATTGTTAAGAGTTATCAGGTTGGATCGGTAGTTGTAAGAGCTTTAAGGTCAGTATCAATAGACATCATGAAAAATGAATATGTTGCGATAATGGGTCCTTCCGGTTCGGGAAAATCAACCCTGATGAATCTTCTGGGCTGTCTTGATACTCCCACGAGCGGCTCTTATATTCTGAACGGCACTGATGTCAGCAAGATGGAAGATGATTTTCTGGCTGAAGTACGAAATAAAGAGATCGGATTTGTTTTTCAGACATTCAACCTTCTTCCAAGGTATTCTGCTCTTGAGAATGTTACTTTGCCATTGATATATGCCGGTGTACCGAAAGTTGATAGAGAGGCCATGGCAAAAGAAGCGCTTGAAAGAGTTGGACTGGCAGACCGAATCGATCACAAGCCAAATGAGTTGTCGGGAGGTCAGAGGCAGCGGGTTGCAATAGCAAGGGCTCTTATAAATAAACCTTCAATTATTCTTGCTGATGAACCAACAGGTAACCTCGACAGCAAGACATCAGTTGATATCATGGCGCTTCTCGATAAGATACATAGCAACGGTAATACGGTTATTGTTGTAACACATGAAGAGGATATAGCTATGCACGCTGCAAGGATAATCAGGCTGTTTGACGGCGAAATTGCACAGGACTATATAAATGATAAGTACAAAAAAGCTTAAAGCGCTTTATTTTTCTATTCAGTTATCTTTTAACAGATCATGAAGATCTATACCCGTACAGGTGATGATGGAACTACATCGCTGGCTGGAGGAAGAAGGGTCCCGAAACATTCTATCAGGGTGGAAGCGTATGGCTCGGTCGAAGAGCTTATTGCCTGGGTCGGATTGCTGAAAGATCATCAGGAAAACATCGGACGATTTGATGATCTGGTTTATATACAAAACCAGCTAATGAACTGTGCTGCTGTGCTGTCAGGTGATGGTAAAAACAGCAATAGCAAATTGATTTTACCTGATACCGGTTGTGTCTCATTTATTGAGAAAAAGATCGATTCAATGGAGAAAGCGCTTCCTTCTTTAAAGAACTTTATTCTGCCGGGAGGGAATAAACTTATATCTTATTGTCATATAGCAAGATGTGTCTGTCGCAGGGCAGAAAGGGCTGTTTCGCGGTTAAAAGAGGCTGAAGGTTCTCCTGAAATTGTCAGCATATTTTTAAACCGGCTTTCAGATTATTTGTTTGTATTATCCAGAAAAATAGGCTTAGAGCTTGATATTGAGGAAGATAAATGGTTTGTTTGATATATGAAAAAACTTAAAAAAAGGTATTGTTTTTTGAATAAAATAATATATATATTTGCAAACTTTGTTTTTAAGCTAAAATTTTAAAAGAAATTATGTATTGGACTCTTGAATTAGCACAAAATCTTGAAGATGCTCCCTGGCCAGCCACAAAGGATGAGCTTATTGACTATGCAATAAGGTCGGGTGCTCCAATGGAGGTTGTTGAGAATCTGCAGGAGATTGAAGATGAAGGTGAGATTTATGAAAGTATTGAAGATATCTGGCCTGATTATCCCAATAAGGAAGACTTCTTTTTTAATGAAGATGAATATTAAAAAAGCTGATTCCATTGGAATCAGCCTCTTTTAATTAATTATTCCGGTATTTATTGTTTTATTTTCTTTTCTACTTCTTCTTTTTCCTCTTTGAATATATCCTCTTTTTGTTTAGGCCTGAGCTGATCAAGCCAGTTAAAACCTTTTAACCTTAGTTCGGCCGGGACAAAAGGATCAGGAGGATCAATTGTTCCTTCCGGTTTGTCGTGTTCAATTATCTCTGTTACTTTTCCTTTCTCAATTAAGATTTC
>DAOQAX010000090.1:0-8429 GCA_035354395.1 Bacteroidales bacterium
AATTAAAAATGATATGGTGTTGAAAGCTATTTATTTACTTTTATTACAATACCGCTTGCAGCAGTCTTCCCTTTTGTGCTAATGGAAGTTGCACCAGAATACTCTTTTTCGTCAATATAGATGATAATGTAATAAAGTCCTTCTTTAGAGAATTTTAAAGGTATATTGTATGTGTTACCATTCCTGTAACGGGCAAGATCCCAGGCGGAAATTTTTATATACTCCTCATTTGTAAAGTCTTCATAACTTCCAATCTTGCTGATCCGTGATGGTGCAACAGGCTCAGGGAACTTCTCCCTGTAAGCAACAAGGTAATACAAAAAGTTTTTACCATCGGTATCAACTGTAATGGTGACAGGCTCATCAGTTCCTGCTTTCTCCGGAATGTCTTTAAACTCAAGATACCTGTCAATAAATTCTTCATAATATCTGAACTGTTTCTCAGAAAGATAATATCCTATTCCGACAAAATTATGCGTTTTGTCAATTATTGTCTTTTTGTGACCATCATATGGAGCTTTTTCTGACATAAAGGTCCCATGACCTGTTTTCATCATTGAGGTAATACTTGCAGAAGATATGGCATAGTTACCTGAAGTCCATTGGCCGAAAGCATTTTCTGAAATATGATCGTGCCCTCCTGCAAATGCATATCTGTGGTATGGTTTTTCACCTGCTGTGTTCCAGTGCCCTATAAATTTTTTTTCTGCAGCTTCACGGCACATCTTGTTTGCTACACGCGAAGCAAGAATGTCAAGCCTTACAGGGCCGGCTTTGTATTTCTTTCTGCTTATGTTGATCGACTCAACCTGCATAAGCTTAAGCTTAAGGGCTTCTTCATCATCTTTAAACTCGATAAGCCTTGATTCATTATCATTGAGCCTGATGTATGTTGCAATATCGTTTCCCTTCTGGTCTGACGACTGAAGAGGAAGTATCGAACGGGGAAGACATATCAATACGACGATTACAATTAGTAATATTTTCAGTGTTTTAAGTGTTTTTCTGAACATAATGTTCTACTGCTTGTTATAGTTTTGTAAATAAAAGAATAAAATATGATACAGGACAAAATAAGGACAATGATTTTTTTACTGACGATTTCAATCACAGGTTTTTCCCAATCAGGATTTTATGATTTTAAAGTTAAGACTCTTGAAGGTGACACTTTTGATTTCAGTACTCTTAAAGGGAAAAAGGTGATGATAGTTAATACTGCTTCAAAGTGTGGTTTTACACCACAGTACAAGGATCTTGAAGAGTTATACGAAACTTATAGTGACAATTTGGTAATCATAGGATTCCCTGCAAATAATTTCTTACATCAGGAACCAGGAACTGCCACTGAGATACGTGAGTTCTGCACAAGCAACTATGGAGTTACTTTCCCGATGATGGAGAAGATCTCTGTGAAGGGTAAAAATATGCACCCTCTTTATAAATGGCTCACATCCAAAGCGCTGAATGGGGTGATGGATTCGGAGGTAAAATGGAATTTTCAGAAGTATCTTATAGATGAAAACGGGAAACTGGTTGATGTTATATACTCTAAAGAAAAACCCGGATCAGAGAAAGTGATTCTGTGGTTGACTTCCAAATAGTATTCGTTTTTGTATTGATTTGTCAGGTTAAAGGATCGTTTCGGAGAATATCACCGTGACATCCTTTTTCTTATTATATAATCCTGCTGACTGTTGTTTTGTCAGACTACCAGCCATATAATCGTAAGGAATTACGGTTTGGGCATCTTTATATCACAGTACAAACGGAATGAACATCTTTGATTCCTTCATATATGTCCGGTACTCATCTTTGAATTTTTTAATCATCTCATCTTCTTCAATTTTTGCCGTTAAAAATACAGCTGTCATGTTTATTACACCCAGAACCAATTGAACAGGTCCCGGATCTTTTAGCATTACTCCTGTACCAAGAAGAAATACTGAGAGATACAAAGGATGCCGGATGTATTTATAAATGCCAGTCTTTACCAGAGCTGAGGTGTTTTCAAAATTACCGTCGGGATTACCTTTTTTATGAAGTAAAATAAACCCGTATGTAACAGGGTAAATTGATAGAAACAGCAGAATCCATGATAATATCTGCAAGAGAGAAAATGGATTGATGAACCAGCTCTTTGTATTCAACAGAAAAAGAATGAAAATGCTCTCAAAAGCAAAGAACCTGGCAACTCCATGAAACCTTTTATATCTGATTGACACGAACCATGAAATAAGCATTATAATAACAGTTCCGGCAGTCAATACGTAGTAGTTCATTTTTATCTGATTTTATGGTAGCCACGTAACCTGTAAATTGCAACTATATATCCTCCATAGTTTCCTCCAGAGTGTATGGTTTTAAAGATAATCGCTTATTTGTCAGAAACCTTTTCGTTTATTCTCCTGATGTAATTGTATACCTCGATCTGTGAATTGATGGATTTCTTTCCTGGTTTTACAAACATATTTGAGAGACTGGCATCCAGCTTCCGGGCCTTGGTATTGTCGCTCCATTGTATATCGAAGATCTCTTTCATCTCATTCCTGATGTTTTTATCGAAGACAGGGCATGTCACCTCAATACGATGTTCTATGTTTCTCGTCATAAGATCGGCTGAAGAGATATAGCATTCTTCATCACCCCCGTTGCAGAATATCATGAATCTTGTATGTTCAAGGAAACGATCCACAACACCTATTGCTTTTATGTTTTCACTGACCTTTTTTACACCCGTCACAAGTGACATCATCCCTCTTATAATAAGCCTGATGGTTACTCCGGCCTTGCTTGCTTCGTACAGGTAACTTATGATTTCGCTATCGGTCAGATTGTTTAGTTTCAGATAGATGAACGCTTTCTTTCCTGCTTTGGCGTTTTTTATTTCATTCTCAATGAGAAGGATAATCTTATTCCTGAGGAAGAAAGGAGACAACACAAGATGATAATAATTATCTTTTTTATAATTTACGTTGAAAAAGTTAAAAGCCTTGAAAACCTCATTGGTTATCTTCTTATCAGTTGTAAGAAGAAGATGGTCGGTATAGATCTTTGCAGTATCCTCATTGAAATTTCCCGTACCAATGGCCGCATATCGCTGGGTTACTTCGTTCTTCACTCTGGTTATAAGGCATAGTTTTGAATGGACTTTTAGTCCGGGTACACCATATATTACTTTTACCCCTTCTTCCATGAGTTTATTTCCCCAGAGAATGTTAGCCTGTTCATCAAATCGAGCCTGCAATTCAACAACAGTTGTCACATTCTTTCCGTTCCTAACAGCATTAAGCAGTGCGTTTATCACACTTGAGTTCCGGGCCAGTCGATAAAGTGTTATCTGAATTGAAGTTACAAAGGGATCAATAGAGGCTTCCCGTAAAAGATCAATAAAGTGATCGAAAGGATTGTAGGGGAAGAACAGCATTATATCCTTTTTCTTTATTGCCGACAGAATGCTTTTTCCCGGTTGAATATCCCTGTGAGGAATTGGCACAAGAGGTTCGTAATAAAATTTTTTACGTCCAAGATTCGGAAAATTCATGAAGTCCTTGAAGTTATGATATCTCTCCGAGGGAATTATAGCATCGTCAGGACCAAAGTGGAGTCTTTTTGTCAGTATTTTCAGAAGGTCATCCGGCATATCCCTGTCATAGATAAAACGAACAGGGGTGCCCCATTTGCGTTGCTGAAGGCTTCGGGAAAGCTTGTCGATATAACTTTCAGAGATATCGTCAACTATTTCAAGCTCAGCATCTTTTGTCAGTTTTATTGTATATGCTGCGAACTCATCGAAATCAAAAATAAAAAAGATATCCTTAAGTCCGTATCTGATTATATCATCAATAAAAATAATATACTTGTCTTCACCTATATCAGGGAGGATTACAAACCTGGGCAGAACACCGGTCGGTATGTCGAGAAGTGCAAATTTTTTTTTCTGAGTATCCTTTTTTATCAGGGAAATAGCAAAATATATGGCATCATCAGTAAGATTAGGCAGTTCAGAGTCCTTTTCTATCATGAAAGGCATCAGTCTGGTCCTTACTTCTTTATGAAAATATCTCCTGACAAATTCGGTCTGTTCCTGGTTTAATTGTAACTCATTAATGATGTGTATTTTGTGATTATCAAGCTCTTCAATAAGAGAGGAATATATTTTTTCGAATTTCGAATTCTGGGTAAGTACTATTTCCTGTATCCTTTTGAGTGTCGACTTTGGACTATAACCAAGAATATTTTTTGATCTGGAGCCAAACTGAGAAAGCCTTTTCAGTGTAGCAACCCTCACTCTGAAGTATTCATCGAGATTATTGGAATAAATGCCAAGAAATTTGAACCTTTCTATAAGAGGTACATCTTTATTTTCCGCCTCCTGTAAAACACGTTCATTGAAAGACAGCCAACTTATCTCTTTTGGTATATAGGTTTTGCTCATAGTTCTTTTTCAGGTTTAAGAAAAAACATAATCTCTCCTGAATTTGGTTTTACCTCCGACCACGACGTGATGTTGAAAGAAATTCCGATTACCCCCGATTTTGGAATAAAACCGCACTCTTCGGTGCAAAGGCTATCAGCTATTTCTGTAATTGAAGGATTATGCCCGACAAGAGTAACCATCTCGGCATCTTTTGCTGTTGAAAGAATTCCCGGGAGCAGCTTCAGGTTCATTTTTGAATAAATTGTGCTGTCCAAAAAGATTTTGTCGGGTTTCATTCCAAATTCTCTTGAAAAGATAATGGCTGTTTCCAGGGCTCTGAAAGCAGGACTTGTTATTATTATTCCTGGTGTATCTTCTTCTTCCATGAGTCTGCGTGCCATCAATCTTGAAATGTTTTTTCCTTTCGTTGAAAGAGATCTTTCAAAATCGGAAATTCCCGTGATTTGTTCTTCAGCTCTTCCGTGTCGTATTAAGATCAACTTTTTCATCTTCAAGTGTTAACAGGAGACATTTGTTTTCTGGAGTATATTTCCAGTCATGTCAATCTCCGAAATTTGTACCCATATTTTTTGCCTGTATTACAAGCGTGTTATTTTCTTCAACAAGTTTTGTTTTACCTGCAACTTCTGAAAGAGGAACAGACACTATTTCATTATTCTTCAGGGCAACCATTTTACCATAGTCGTGCTCTGCTATCAGATCTGTAGCTGTAGTTCCATATCTTGTTGCAAGAACACGATCCATGGGAGAGGGACTGCCTCCTCTCTGAATATATCCAAGAACAGTCTCTCTTGTTTCCAGACCAGTCATTTCAGTGATCCTCTTGCTAAGATACTGCGCAGCAGATCTGTCTTTTGCCGGATTTTTGATGCCTTCGGCAAGAACAACAATTGAGTAAGGTTTATTTTCGCTTGCACGGCGAAGAAGGTATTCTGCAATTTTTTCTTCATTATATTCAATCTCGGGGATAAGGATAACGTCACCGCCTCCTGCTATACCGGAATATAAGGCAATCCATCCGGCATTATGGCCCATCAGTTCAATAATCATTATCCTTTTATGCGAGTTGGCCGTGGAATGAAGTCTGTCGATAGCCTCTGTGGCTATGTTCACAGCTGAGCTGAAACCGAAAGTCAGATCGGTTCCCCATACATCATTATCGATTGTTTTCGGAATACCAACCACATTCAATCCTTCCTGAGCCAGCATCCAGGCAGTTTTAAGGGTACCGTTTCCTCCAATGCATACCAGGCAATCGAGATCCATCTGCTCATAATGTTCCTTTATAAGCTTAGGTTTGCTTATCTCTTTTTTACCTTTTCCGGTACTTTTAAAAGGTTTCTCCCTTGATGTGCCAAGAATTGTACCTCCAAGGGTAAGTATACCTGACAGACTTTTTTCTGTAAGATCGCTGTACTCCTTGTTGATCATACCCGAAAAACCATCACTGATTCCTACTACATCCATCCCGTATTTAACAATGGCGGTCTTTCCAACTCCGCGGATAGCAGCATTGATACCGGGACAATCACCTCCTGCGGTAAGAATACCTATTCTCTGTCCTTTTATTCTTTTGCCCATTTTTTCAGACGTTTAGTAATATTATCAACAAATTTAACTTTTTCAGAGCGATATTGAAAATATTATAAAGGAACTTATTCCGGTTTACCACGGAGGTTCTCTGTTACTTCTCAATGCTCTTTTTCATAGCCTTTTTTGCAGGTGCAATTTTAATTATGTAACTTTATCAGATTGATATTAAAAGTATTACACCGATTTATGGAACCGGATTATATAAAACTGAAGCCTCTCAAGCCTGTTCTTACAGGATATATCAGAGATTCAAAACATTTGCTGGACAAAACCACTGTACCTGACGAAGATACGGTTCATGATATTCGCGTTCTTATGAAAAAAACCAGAGCGATGTTGAAACTTGCAGCTTCCCAGCTCGATAATGAATATTTTAACAGGGAGCTGCATGAGTTCAGGGAAGTAGGACGAATTTTACGTTCCTGGCGCGAGATACCGGTATACAGAAAGATACTGAGAGATCTGAGAAAAGACCATCCTGCTGTATTTTCTCAACTTCAGGATAATGAGCGATTTATATATCTTCTGAAGAAAACAGAACTCTTTCAGGAATTATCAGCTGAAAACAAAGAAGAAAAAGAGAAAATTGATTCAATATTGACAAAAGCAGGATACAGGTTGAGGTTCCAACCTATGAATAAGATAGATCCTCATCTTCTTTATAAAGAACTTGAACAAACTTATACTAATGTTAAAGACCTTTTCCTGATCTGCAGGAACAACACAAAACCAAAGAATCTGCATGAATTCAGGAAGAAATCAAAAGATTTTCTTAACCAGCTATATATATTCAGACGGCTTAATCCCGGTGTTATCAAAACACTTGAAAAGAAACTTGATAATATGACCAGGAATCTTGGCAAATTCAACGATCTTGCTCAGTTGATAAAGATACTTGATTACAGATATTCCAATAGTGCAAATCAGCCAGCCCTGGACGAACTTATAATAATAATTCATCAAAGACAGGACAGATACCTGGCCAAAGTATGGCCTGCTGCTTATAAGATATTCTGTCCGGGACAAAAACTCGTTAATGTGTCAGGATTTTAAAGGAAGGGCAGCCGCAGGCAGCAACGGGAGCATTGCCAAAGCAAACTTTTAAAAAGCGATAAAAGATGTTTCATTTAAAGATTAATTAAAAGTACTACAAAGAGCAGACTGATAAAAATTGTTTAACTAAAAATTGTAAAAATGAAAAAAAACATGGGAACAATCGACAGAGTGATCAGGATATTGATTGCGGTCGTAGTTTTGGTCCTTTATTTTGCACATGTAATTTCCGGGACTCTGGCTATTATCCTTCTTATTTTGGCTGGGATTTTTATTGTCACAAGTTTAATTGGTTTTTGCCCGCTTTATATTCCCTTAGGAATAAATACAGGTAAAAAGGAATAAAATAAAATAGGGTGGAGCTTGTTTTACAACTGTCACTTTCGGCAGTCATTTGATCGGCAGCTTCTAAACAAAAAATCGCTAATTATGATTAGTGCAAACGGGTGATTTTTTGTAACTATTGTCCACCATATTATTTTCCTTCAGATACCCGTCTAAGGGCATTAGGCATTTGTAATAGATGGTAATCATAGCTATAAACAAGATATTTTTTCTCCCATGAGGGAAAAAATTTCTCCTTGTATTTTCTTAGTCCTTTAAAATGGCCGAAAGCTTTTAAATTTTCATATGCATAATTTATGGCCTTCTCTGCCAGGTTAATGCCTTCTAACCCTGATAGTGGCGCCAGTCCCAAATTTGCTGATTTATAACCTTGGGCCTTAAGGTAAAGAAGTGTCTTAGCCATAAGCATGTCCAACACTCCATTAGGTGCATCATTAATCTTCCTGATAAGGTCGTAAGTTGCTTCACCGGTTGCAAAATCGGGTATTAAGTTCAGGAAAGCATAAATTTTTTTCTCTTTATCTTCTACAGTAATAATAGTTTGTCCCTTAAGGATGGCTTTGTCAAAAATACCCTGAGTAAATGCAATTTCTTTCTGGTTCATATCTGAGAGCCATTTGTTGGAAACCATCTCAAGCTTTTGTAATAATCCTTCCATAATTGGGGGCTGATATATTTTAATATCAAAGCCTTCTGATGTCAGCCGGTTTATTGCACTTCTTGTTGTTTTTATTCTCCCTCCCTCCATGGTAAAAGTTGTAAGGTCCACGATGGCTTCTTCTCCTATAGGGAAACTTTTTTTCCCCATGTTTTTATACAGGTTTAATGAGCGTTGCGGAATTCGATAATATATACTAACAAAACCATTTTCATTACAGAAATAATCAAAATCCTGCACCATTTTTACCAATGCTTCGTCATTTTTGCATACCGGATTTTCCAATACAAAGGCAAATTGCCTGGTTATTTTAAATGAAATAAAACCATCACGATCTTTGGA
>DAOQAX010000091.1:0-8418 GCA_035354395.1 Bacteroidales bacterium
GAGACAACCAGCCTTCCGATCAGCTGTTCCTGCATCTCGACAGGAATCTGTATTGCCCAGGTGACACAATAAGGTTTCAGGCGTATGTAAGAGATAGCCAGACAGGAGTAATAGAAACAAAAAGCATTTCTCTATATGAACTTCTGCTAAATTCAGATCATACCACAATCGACAGTGCCCGTTTCAGAATTATATATTCAACAGCATCCGGATGGTTAAAAGTACCGGAAGTTGTTCCTCTGGGCTATTATTCAATTCTGGCATTTACAAGTAGCAACATGAATTATAGCCCGGAATTCTCATTTACAACTCCCATTAAAATTGATAATGTAAAACCTGTCCGGAATGATAATGAAACGCAAAGAATAAATAAAGATACACTTTTGTATCAGACGTCTCTTCCACAACAAAGAATAGATCTGAGATTTCTTCCGGAAGGAGGTACATTTATTTATGGAATCCGACAACGACTTGCTTTTAACGCAGTTACATCAACAGGTGCTGGTCTGGAGGTTACAGGAGTAATAAAAAACCAAAGAGGCGAAATGATTACCGAATTCCAATCAACTTCATATGGCCCGGGAATTGTGGAATTCACCCCTTTACCAGGTGATACATATTTTGCAGTACTTAATGGAGGAGAATTCAATGGATTGTTATGGCCATTACCAGTTCCTGAAAGATCAGGCGTTGCAATGAGGGTAAATAATACCGGGAATGGATTAATTGACATTATTCTAAAAGGAAGGGAAACTGATGGAATGTCCTGTTTTCTGACTGCAACTATGAATAATATACTGATATTCTCAGAAGAGATACAACTAGATACTCTGTTCAAAGTAAGGATCAGTACAGAAAAAATACCCTCAGGAACAGCATTTGTTACGCTATATGATACTGACCTGAACCCGCTGGCCGAAAGAATGATCTTCCTGAATGAAAACAAAAAAATGAATGTCAGGTTAGATGTTTCATCAAAGCTTGTTGACCATGTCGATGAAACAGAATTAACTATTAATACAACAGATGATCAGGGGAATTGTATTAGTTCAATCGTCTCAGTTTCAGTTATCGATTCTGCAACTGGTTACGAATGCAGAATCCCTTTACCTGATATTGAATCAGGCTTTCTGTATGACGGAGAATTTTATAATAATCTCCCTTCAAGGATCCAATCTTATGGATTAAAAAACATTGACAGTAAATCCATTAATATACTGATGATGACTTATGGATGGAGAAAATTTAACCTGAAAGAGATCACCCGGAATAACCCTGAAAAAGAATTTGTTAATTATGATTGTCTGACATTAAATAGTAAGGGGGCTGTAAAAAAAAGAAGGTCAGAAATTGAGCTTATTTCTCTTGAGGAGGGAAAAATCATAAATCTTGAAATGAACAATAGCAGAGAAGCTGTTTTGCCATTCGACTCTCTTGATATCTATACAAGGCAGGTAATGATCCTTACCGAAGATGATTCTAAAAATAATATCAATCAGGTAAGTGTCAGATTTCCTGAGAATAAAGACTTCACAGACAACGCAAAACATTTGGTAAAAGATTATAGCTATTCTGCCCCGGATTTACCGCTAATAACCAATAGACAGCCGGATTTTGATGTGGACACTTCAATAATGATTGAATCCGTAACCATTAAAGCTCCACAGCAACCAGTTAAAGTATATGTTGATAAATACGAAAAAATGTACCAATCCTATGGCATTCAAACTATGTACAGTAAGGATTTCATTACAGCTACAACCTTTGAGGACATTCTTCCCAGATTTTCTCCGTCTTATCTTGACAGAAGAAATAAGAAGATAATTCTTCGTCCTATAAAATATTTTACCCGTGGTTATATTCCAGCATTATTTGTAGTTGATAATGCCCCGATTTACGATAATACATATGTTCCAATTGCTCAAATGCCTTCCTCAGAAATAGCTTCAGTTTCTGTTCTCAGGGGAACACAGGGATTCTCAATGTTCGGAGATGAAGCATTGGGAGGAGTGGTATTCGTGACAACAAAAACAGGCAATAGAATCAATGGCGGCGCAGATTCTGCTGATGAATCAGGTACTGACGATGATCTTTTAAAACCGGTAAGATTGTTCCGTACAGAAACTGAATATTACATACCTACAAAAGAGGAAGTATTTTTTATTCCTGAATTTCAGTCCAGGCCAACAGTCCTGTGGAAAAACGATGTCTTTATTGATAGTACAGGTTCAGTTAAAATAAAGTATCCTAATAACATTGTAAAAGGCACTGCTATGATAGTTGTAAATGGAGTTACTTTTACAAACCTTGTTGGCTCTAACAGATGCAGCTATAAAGTTAAACAATCCTGGTAAAAATCCCTTTTATGATTTTTCTATCTTGTTCGGTAGGAAATCTACAACTGAATTTCAGTCTTGCTTTAAATGGAACCTGAGAACAAAACATAAGATTCATTCATAAAACATTCTTTAATCCTTTGCGGAATAATTAAGAAACTATGAAAACAAGATCCATCGTAATACTGATTCTGCTCAATGTTCAAATAGTATCTTTCTCTCAGGGCATTACCGATTCTATTACCAATGCTCTTGCCCGCTTAAGAGACAACCAGCCTTCCGATCAGCTGTTCCTGCATCTCGACAGGAATCTGTATTGTCCCGGTGATACAATAAGATTTCAGGCGTACGTAAGGGACAGAACAACTGGTATATTTGGCTCTGAAAGTGTTTCGCTCTATGCTCTCCTTCTGAATCAGTATCACCAGACTGTTGACAGCGCAAGGTTCAGAATTTCTCATTCTACCTCTTCAGGATGGCTGACGATTCCTTTTAAAATCCCGTCAGGAACTTATTCTGTTCTTGCCTTCACCAGCATGATGATGAACTATAAAGCTGATTTCGTCTTCTCAATCCCGGTAAAAATCATGGAAGCCGATACTACTGAAACCGCCTCACATATCCCTCCAATTAATCCTTACTACCCTCCGGTATCTTCAGTAAAAACAGACACTACAAGCGCCGGTATTGATTTAAGATTTCTTCCTGAAGGAGGGACATTTATTTACGGGCTGCCCCAACGTGTAGCTTTCAACGCTGTTACTTCAGCCGGGGAAAGGATAAAAGTTGCCGGGGAAATTTTAAACCAGAGGAATGAAAAGATTACAACATTTCGGTCAGAACAATATGGCCCTGGAGTTGTTGAGTTTACCCCGGAAAAAGGTGACACATATTATGCATCGCTGGAAGGCAAATCTTTTACCGGCATGAGGTGGCCTCTTCCTGTTCCCGATAGTTCAGGTATTACCTTAAGTGTAATTAACAATGATAATGGCTCTGTTAATATTATTGTGAAAGGAAACAGAGTTGAAGGAAAATCATATCTTCTCTCATTCACAATGAACAATGCCCTTGTGCTTTCAAGAGAGTTCCGTGTTGATACATTGTTCCACTTAACTGTCGATACAAAATTATTACCTGCCGGAACTGCTTATGTAACAGTTTATGACAGTGAACTGAATCCCGTTGCCGAAAGACTGGTCTTTGTGAATAATGATAAAAAGATGAATATCAGCATAAGCACATCATTTGTTGAAAACAATCCTGATGATGAGACCGAACTTACGATAAATACAACCGATGGTCAGGGGAAGAACACAAGCTCTGTTGTTTCAGTTGCTGTTGTTGATTCTGCATCTGGCTTCTGCAACTATCTACCTTTTGCCGATATAGAAAGCACGTTTCTCTATGACAACCATTTCTACGACAATCTCCCGTCATCCATAAAGCTTCAAGGCCTCAGCAATATCGACAAACAATCTGTTGACCTCCTTTTCATGGTTTATGGCTGGAGAAAGTTCTCATTAAAGCAGTATTCCCCGGGTAAAAACGATAGAAAACTGTTCGATTATGACTATTTTAAAATAAGTAATCTTCAGACCTTCAGGGGGAAAAAACATGAGTTACAAATAATGACCCTGGAAGATGCAAATGTTTTAAATCTTCCGGTTGATAAAAACAAAGAAATTGTTGTGCAGCTTGGTCTCCTCAATGACAGCATACGACAGTTTATGATCATCTCTGATAGCAAATCATTGAAATATCTTCATTCTGCAAAGGTTGAATTTGCACAGAACAGAACTTTTTCCGACAAAGCAAAAGGGGAGTATTCCTATTTATGTTACCATGGTAACATAACACCTGCACATGATTTAAATAATTCATTCTCTGCCAATACCATTACCCCGGACATGCTTGAATTATATACAGCTTTAAGCGACAGTGTTATCAATATAGACGGTGTAACGATAAGAGCAAAAAGAGCACCGGTGAAGCCTCCGGTTTTTATAAACAAGTATGAAAAACCGTACCAGAATGCCTCTTTGAAAACATTAACAGGAAAAGACATTACAAGCAAGCCCTCACTTGAAGAGATACTTGAGTGTTTATATCCTATATCTCTTGATAAAGAAAATAAGAAGATTTATTTAAGGCCGGGTCTTGGTAAGGACCCTCGTACATCTGGTCCCGTCTCTGCATTATTTGTTTTAGATGATATCCCTTATGGAAATAGTTACGAACAAATTGAGATGCTGATGCCTTCCCAGATAGCATCAGTGACAGCGCTCAAAGGGTTACAAGGGTTCACACGTTATGGTTATGATGCACTTGGCGGGGTTGTGTTTATTACTACAAAAAACTTCCAGGAGGAGAGTTTATATAAAAATAACGATAACCTCATGAGGCCTGTCAGGTTATTCAGAACTGATACTGAATTCTATATTCCAAAGAAAGAGACAACCGACATATTAAGTGATAGCCTTAATTCAACGCTATTATGGATGAATGAAGTATATATTGATGGAACCGGGCCTGTTAAAATACGTTTCCCGAAAAGTAGAACCAATGGTACCTCAATGGTATTTGTCAACGGTGTTTCTTTTACAAACAGGATCGGATCAGAATGTTACAAGGTAAATGTCAATAATTGTGTACCCCAACCTAAAGGCAGCAATTGATTTTATTGGCACCCTTCAGGGCCGGGGTAATGAATAAAATCAATGCATTTATGTGAATGATTGTAGATAGCACAAAATAAAATATTCATCACATTGACTTGCAAATAATCTAATTTTTATATCTTTGCAGTCCGAATTTGGATAAATCCGGCGGGGCAATTGAAGTTATATAATCAGATAGTTATATACGCCTCACGGAGTAACATTAAAAATTTATAAGATGTACGCAATCGTAGAAATTGCAGGTCAGCAGTTTAAAGTAGAACAAGGCAAAAAAATATTCGTTCACCGCCTTGAAGATAAAAAAGATGCCGAAGTCAGATTTGACAACGTTCTTTTACTTGAAGAAGATGGTAAGATCGCCATTGGTGAACCAACAATCAAAGATGCCTTTGTTGATGGAAAGATAATAGACGACACCATAAGAGGTGAGAAAGTTATTGTCTTCAAAAAGAAAAGGAAAAAAGGTTACAGGGTAAGAAACGGACACCGTCAGAACTTTACCCAGGTTGAAATCTTAAGTATTAACGGCAAGTCATTACCTAAAAAAGAGGCTCCTAAGAAAGCAGCCAAAGTAGCAGAAGATGAAGTTGCTGAAGAACATCCGGTAAAGAAAGCTCCAGCTAAGAAAGCTTCCGATAAGGCAGTTGCAGCAAAGAAACCGGCAGCTAAAAAACCGGCAAAAAGTAAAGAATAAGAAATAGTATAAGAAATTAAATAATATAGAATTATGGCACACAAGAAAGGAGCAGGTAGTTCGCGTAACGGCCGTGACTCGCAAAGTAAACGTCTGGGTGTGAAACTCTTCGGTGGCGAAGTGGCAAAAGCCGGCAACATCATTGTTCGTCAGAGAGGGACAAAACATAATCCGGGTCTCAATGTAGGCCTTGGAAAAGACCACACTCTTTTTGCTCTCGCTGATGGAGAAGTTGAATTCAAAAAGAAAAAAGATAATAAGACTTACGTTTCGGTTAAGCCGGTAAGCGAGTAGACTATTACCTTTAAAGATACTTACTCCCGAAATTCTTTTCATACAGGAAAGCATTATCGGGAGTTTTTTATAATTTTACAGCAGGCTTTATCCAGCCTGTTTTTTTTATTAATATAATTGACTATGTTGACAATTAACCTGATCCGCGAAAAAAAAGAGTTTGTTATCGAACGACTTAAAGTAAAAAACTTTAAAGCAGAAGAAATAATTGACAAGATTCTTGAACTCGACTCCTCCCGGCGCGAAATACAAACAAAAACCGATTCATTGCAAAACGAGATGAATCAGATCTCAAAAGAGATCGGGGGACTCATGAAAGATGGCAGGAAAGCCGAAGCGGAAGCAGCAAAAGAAAAAACATATTCACTTAAGGAAGAGATTAAAACACTCTCAGCAAAACTGGGCCCTATTGATAATGATCTTAAAAATGAAATTGTAAAACTTCCTAATCTTCCGCATGAATCTGTTTCACGCGGATTTGGGGCAGAGGACAATGTAACGGTAAAACAGGGCGGTGTAATACCGCAACTGCCTGAGACAGCACTCCCCCATTGGGAACTTATAAAGAAATATGATATTATTGATTTCGACCTTGGCATTAAGCTTACAGGAGCAGGATTCCCTGTTTATAAAGGGAAAGGTGCAAAACTTGAAAGGGCTCTTATCACCTTCTTCCTTGATGAGGGCGAAAAAGCAGGATATACAGAATTAATGCCTCCAATAATGGTTAATGAGGATTCAGGCTTCGGAACCGGACAATTGCCCGATAAAGAGGGTCAGATGTACCATGCAACACTCGATAATTTTTACCTTATCCCTACAGCCGAAGTACCTGTCACAAACATATACAGGGATGTTATACTGAATGCCGATGAACTTCCAAAAAAGAACATGGCATACACACCATGCTTCAGGAGAGAAGCCGGTTCATGGGGCGCCGATGTGAGAGGCCTTAACCGTCTGCACCAGTTCGATAAGGTGGAAATAGTAAGAATTGCCCACCCCGACCATTCATATGAAAACCTCGATGAAATGGTAAGTCATGTGGAAGGACTCGTGTCAAAGCTTGGACTTCCATATCGTATACTCAGACTCTGTGGAGGCGACATGTCTTTCACTTCAGCACTTACATACGACTTTGAAGTATGGTCGGCTGCCCAGAAACGGTGGCTGGAAGTAAGCTCTGTGTCAAACTTCGAATCGTTCCAGGCTAACAGACTGAAATGCAGATTTAAGGATAAAGGCGGAAAACAGACAAGACTCGTTCATACCCTTAACGGAAGTGCTCTTGCCCTGCCAAGAATTGTAGCTGCAATTCTTGAGAACAACCAGACCGGGTCGGGAATTAAAATACCTGATGTTCTGGTGCCTTATACACATTTCGATATAATCAGTTAATTGTTATTGACCTTAACAGGCATTGATTAATATTTTATGAGTGTCGGGAATCATACATAAAAATCCATTGATTTTGACTTCGTCGAGCTTACCCGCAGGCAGGCTACGGTTCTTCGCTCCCCATGGGGCCGGGGTAAACGAAGAACCGTAGCCCCGCCAGGTAATGTTCTGATTTTTTCACCATTTTGCGCTTCTGGCGGTGAATGGTTTAATTATCAGTATTACCGTATATCTGATCAGCTATGGACCGGACAAAAGCATCATACATCTATGCCGGCCTTGCCATTTTCTTCTGGTCTACAATTCCCACTGCATTCAAGATCAGCCTGGGGGAACTAGCCATTCTGCCTGTACTGACCATCGCCTCAATTACCTCGACAATAGTTCTGCTGATTATAATAATATCATGCGGAAATTTTAACATGCTCAGGAAAACATCGGCAAGTGAGGCATTTTGCTCAGCCATTCTTGGTTTAATCAACCCGTTTCTTTATTACCTGATACTTCTGAAAGCGTATCAGTTACTGCCGGCTCAGGTTGCCCAACCTCTGAATATGATCTGGCCGATAATACTTGTTTTCCTCTCGGTACCAATACTGAAACAAAAGATCAAAAGAAAAAGTTTCGTTGCCCTTTTTATAAGCTTTGCGGGAGTCTATATAATATCTTCACAGGGAGAACCTTTCAGCCATAACCATGCTGATCTGACGGGAGTGATCATGGCCACAGGAAGTTCAGTTTTCTGGGCATTCTACTTTATACTTAATGTACGGGATAAAAGAGATGAAGCCGTAAAGTTGTTTCTTAATTTTCTGTTCGGTTCGGTTTACCTTGTTGCCGCGATGGCTTTTACCGGAGGATGGCAGAACACAATAGGCATAATGGGGGCCCTCTCATCAGTATATATTGGCTTGTTTGAGATGGGTATTACATTCTTCTTCTGGCTCAAAGCCCTGAAACTGGCTTCCTCTACCGATAAGGTCAGTAACCTTGTATATATAGCTCCGTTTTTTTC
>DAOQAX010000092.1:0-8357 GCA_035354395.1 Bacteroidales bacterium
AAGTGAAGCAGCGGCAATTATTGCAACTGCCGCTGCTTCACTTTACAATATCATTGACAGGATATTCATAGGACAGGGAGTTGGCCCCCTCGCTATTTCAGGATTGGCCCTGACCTTTCCTCTAATGAATATTCTGGCTGCATTTGGTTCAATGGTAGGCATAGGTTCCAGTGCAATGGTATCGATCCGTCTGGGTCAACACGACAGGAATGGTGCTACTTTA
Source organism: Bacteroidales bacterium (assembly GCA_035354395.1). Classification (GTDB taxonomy): domain Bacteria; phylum Bacteroidota; class Bacteroidia; order Bacteroidales; family VadinHA17; genus LD21. The sequence continues at coordinate 224 of DAOQAX010000092.1, forward strand.
ATTCTTGGAAATGCTGTTATGCTGTGTATCATTCTGGGTATAATAGTGCCGGCCCTGACATTTATTTTTCTTGAACCCATTCTGCGTGCCCTGGGAGCAAGCAGTGATACTCTGCCTTATGCAAAGGAGTTTATGCAGGTAATACTTGTGGGTAATATGTTTACTCATTTGTATCTTGGTCTGAACAATATCATGAGAGCTTCAGGTTATCCTAAAAAGGCTATGATAACCACTCTTGTTACTGTTGCAGTCAATCTGGCACTGGCCCCTGTTTTCATTTTTGTGCTGAAATGGGGCATCAGAGGGGCAGCGCTTGCAACTGTTTTTGCACAGATAACCGGCACCATATTGGCAACATATCATTTTACCAGAATTGATAGTTTTGTACACTTTCTTCCCGGTTACATGAAACTAAAGAAAGCTATTATCAGAGACATTTTTTCTATAGGAACATCCAACTTCCTCATACTTATCTGTTCAAGTGTTGTGGTTTCGATAATGAATCTTAGCCTGTCAAGGTATGGTGGAGATTATGCAATTGGAGCTTTTGGTATCATTAATAGTATAGCAAATCTCATAGTAATGATTGTTATTGGATTTACCCAGGGTATGCAACCAATAGTTGGGTTTAACTTTGGGGCGAAGCAGATTCCACGTGTGACAAGAACCTATAAGCTTACTGTTTTTTCGGGAGTTTGTGTTGCCACTGTCGGATTCTTGTTTTCAGAACTATTTCCAGGGCAGATTGCCACAGCTTTTACAACAAATAAAGAGCTAATTGATCTTGCTGCCCATGGGATGAGATTAAATTTTATTATGTTGCCTATCGTAGGATTTCAAATTGTAACTACTAATTTTTTCCAGTCAATCGGTAAGGCAAAAATTACAATACTGCTTTCTATGTCGCGACAGGTTTTACTGCTTATTCCTGCCCTGTTGATCCTTCCTCATTTTCTGGGTTTGGATGGAGCATGGCTTAGTGGTCCTGTTGCTGACCTGACATCATCCTTAATAACCTTCATTGTGTTACAATGGCAGATAAAAAAGATGAAGCATGGATATTCTATTCAATGATGCCCTGAAACTACAGAGGCCCGATGCATTCAATGTAATGGTGAAACCCACCGGATCGGTTTGCAATCTGAACTGTACTTATTGCTATTATCTGGAAAAGAAAAAGCTTTTTCCGGGCAAGAATGATTTTAAGCTAAATGAAGTGCTGTTGGAAAATTTCATAAAGCAATACATTGAAGCACAACAGGTCCCGGTGGTAACATTTACATGGCAGGGTGGCGAACCAACCCTGGTTGGTCTGGATTATTTCCGTACGATCATTGATTTTCAGAAGAGGTACGCAAACGGAAAAAAAATTGAAAATGCATTCCAGACAAACGGGACAAGGCTTACTGATGACTGGTGTAAGTTCTTTGCTGACAATGCTTTTCTGGTAGGAATCTCTATTGATGGGGAAGAGCATACACATAACCGGTACAGAAAAACAAACTCAGGAGGACCAACATTCGACAGGGTAATGAGAGGAATTGAATTACTCCATAAGCATAAAGTAGATTTTAATACACTGAGTTGCGTTAACAGCTATAGTGTAAACTATGCATCTGAAACATACAGGTTCCTTAAAAAGATTGGCAGCGGATTTATCCAGTTTCTTCCGGTTGTCGAAAGGAATGCCAATGAATCAAAAGATGGAATTCTCAATCTTGTACCTCCGTCATTTGGAGCAAATGCTTCGGTTACAGAATGGTCGGTTAAACCAAAGGATTTTGGAAGGTTCCTTATAACGGTTTTTGACGAATGGGTTCGGAATGATGTTGCAAAGTATTATGTTCAGATTTTTGACGTGACTCTTGCTAACATGGTCGGCGAAATGCCTGGTTTGTGTTCATTCAGTGAAACATGCGGAGATGCTCTTGTGATGGAACATAACGGGGATCTTTATTCATGCGATCATTTTGTATATCCCGAATATCTTCTGGGGAACATAACAGATACACAAATGATCGATCTTGTTAAATCGCAACGACAATTCGATTTCGGGATCAATAAACGCAATAAACTCCCGAGGTACTGCCTTCAGTGTGATGTAAGATATGCATGTCATGGTGAATGTCCGAAACACAGGTTTATCAATACCCCTGACGGAAAACCCGGCTTGAACTATCTGTGTGAAGGTTATAAGGATTTTTTTCATCATGTTGAGCCGTATATGGAATTCATGGCAAAAGAGTTGAAAAATAAACGTCCTCCGGCCAATGTGATGAACTGGTTAAGGAATAAGGAAAACCAGGTTGTCAAACAAGTGATGCCTAATAGAAATGACCCCTGTCTGTGCGGTAGCGGAAAAAAGTTCAAGAATTGTTGCCTTGGAAAGATGTAATAAATAACGCCAGACCCTAACAATGCAATGGAAGTGTAAAGAAGAACACGGTTCCTTTACCTGGTTGGGACGAAAGCCATATTCTGCCTCCAAGCATCTCAATGTACGCTTTGGATATTGTCAGCCCTAACCCGGTGCCACCATAGCTTCTTGTATTACTGCTGTCAACCTGATAAAACCTGTCGAATATTTTTGAGTGATATTCAGGGGGTATGCCTATTCCAGTATCGTACACATAAAATTCAATTTGTTCGACTCTAAACTCATATCCGAACTCAACCTTTCCCTTACTGGTGAATTTTAATGCGTTGCTGACCAGATTTGAAAGTACATAATATAATTTAGAATCATCAGTAATGAACGAGCAACTCTTTCCATTAAAGGGAACACTTATTTGCAGCCTGATCTCTTTTTCGTTAGCGTTTGAAATGAACTTGTCATAGATCCTTTGAACAATAGTGTCAGGATAAACCTCTTCCGGAAATATTTTTACACTACCCGCTTCAATTTTTGATATCTCGACAATATCGTTTATTATTTCAAGTAGATGGTCAGAACTGCGCGTTATTGCATCAAGAAACTCCTGTCTGCGTTCAGGTCCGTATTCCTGCTCCGAAAGAAGAGATGAGAACCCTATAATTGCATTTAATGGTGTCCTTATCTCATGAGATATATTATGGAGAAAAGCATCTTTCAGGATATCATTGTCTTCCTTTTTATTCTGAACATTCCCTGATTGCATATCAACCGTTTTTTGGCTTGCAATATCAAAGAGTATCCCGAATGAACCTATCACTTTGCCTGTTTTCTCATCAGTCATTGGTACAGATGATTCCCTTATCCATTTTTTTTCTCCACTCAACGTTCTTATCAGGACATCAGTCTTAAGATTCTTGATCTCTCCATTTTTAAATTTCTGACGCAAAATAACATGGTCACATGGAATATTTTCTGAGACAGGAACTATCTTCTCAATCATGCTGTTATATAACTTCTCGGTAAAATCTTCACGATCAACTCCCAGGAGCTGTTTTATGCCGGAGCCTAAATTATGATAGAAGCCTTCTCCAATATGGGCCCCGAAAATAAGCTGAAATGGAACTCCATCGAAGTTCTCTATTACCTGACGAAAATAAGGTCCGGAATTGAGAAACTGTTCTTTGGTTTCTTTAAAAATGTAATTTTCCATGTTGTCGTATGAATTATCAATTCACATTTTCCTTTATTTCCGATGATATTCCCATTTATGAAATGTTATAAATGAATTAAGACTTCATCCCCCCCGCTTTGCAGAATTGATAAAGTGCACTAATTCAGATATATACAAAATCTTATTCTCAGAGTTTCCCTGAAAACAAATGTTTAATAGGAATATGTCTGATTTTGTTACCCTGATTTTTGTTTTTTTAATACTGTAGGAGTAAAAATTTGCAGAGTTGCTTTTTACACCACGGATTCCAATTCGAAGGAATAAAATGAGACAGGTCAGAATTGTTATTTTTATTTTTATTTGAAAGCAGTAAAATAAATTAAAAATGTTTTTATATTTGATACACAATTTTCTGATATCTGCAATTAGACCATTTTTTGTGAAAGAATATACCGACAACGAGATAATTGAATGTCTGAGAAACAGGCAGAGTTATGTTGTTCAGTATCTGTCTGAAAGGTATATGCCTATGATACGACTCATGGTGCATAATATGGGAGGTTCTGTTGATGATGCACATGACATCTTTCAGGATGGTCTTATCATAATGCTTGAAAAGCTTGATGATAAAAATTTTGTTCTTACCTGCAAATTCAAAACTTTCCTGTATTGTGTATGCGAAAAATTGTGGAAAACGACTCTTGATAAACGACATGCCGCAGCAAATTATTTTGCACGGAGAGATGAGCCTGAAGGGGAGAATGATTTTACTGAGCATATAGATCAGGAACTTTATATGGAAATATTTAAAGATGTTGTTGATACACTTGATCCTGTGAGCAAAAAGATTCTTGAGCTATACTGGCAGGAGCTATCGCCGCAGGAGATTGCTGATAAGCTTGGATATACCAATGGTTATGTGAGAAAGAAAAAATGTGAGGCACAGAGTGAGCTTATTGATAAAATAAAAAAACATCCTGATTATAAACGGATTATAAATTCAGAAAATGCAATTCTGGGTATAGTAAATTGATATCATTTAAACTCTATACAATCAATAAGATGAACGATAGAAACAGACATAATAACAACAGATCAGTTAATGGCAACAGGAAGAAGCTGAATGACAGATTTGATGATGATTTGTCTCTTAACAGTGAAGATAGGTCTCTTTTTGGAAACATAAGCGAGTATATGCAGGGCCGTCTTGATATTAATGATGTCAAAAATGATCCTGATTACAACAGCATTGACGATTTGGTTAAGGAGATGGTAGCTGATTATAAAAAGAATGTTCCTGTAAATAAGTATGATGAAAAATTCATAAAGGATGTTCTTGACAGGAAAGCTGCTGAAGATAAACTAATCAGAGAGACAAATAAGACATTAAATAAAACCCGCGAAAATGACATTAACCTTGTTACTGCAGAATGGGTAAAGGAGTGGCATTCAAAAAAACAGAGCAATGGTGGCAGGGAATCTGATGAAGAAATCAAACACTTTATCTCAGATTCTATGAAGTCTAAAGCAGAAGATACAGACAGAAATATTGCCGGCACAACTAAAACCCGATCAAACAGGAAGTTTTCAATAAGATACATATCACTTGCTGCGGCTGCTGTTCTTGGGGTTTTTGTAATTGTGCGGTCACTTCTGCCCTCTTGTGATACAGAAAAGCTATTTGCTTCATACTATCAACCAATGGATGCTGTGTCACCTGTAACAAGAAGTATGAACGACGTTCAGGCAGGAAGTCTAATTTCTGCAATAGGAAGTTATAAAAAAGGTGATTACCGTAATGCAGCTTCCGGATTCGAAGAAACCATAAAAAATGATCCCTCTTCCATTTCAGCCTGCTTCTTTCTCGGGTTGACACAAATTGAACTAAATAATTATAATCAGGCGATTACCAGGCTTTCTGATGTGGTAAATAATCAGGGTGAATATATGAAAGAAGCACAATGGTACCTTGGACTTGCTTATCTAAAAACAGGTGATAAGAAGAAAGCCTCAGAATGCTTTGAATACCTTTCAAAATCAGAGGGCTTTTATCACGACCGGTCGGAAAAGATACTTCGCCGTCTTAAATAATAGAGGAGAAACGCTACTGCTGGAAGTACCACAAGACTTATTATAAGAACAGTAGCAAACGGTTTAGGTGTAAGAGGTTCATTGTTTCCAAGTACTTCATATGCAGTCCAGTAATATGGATTTTTAAAAGCAGGTGAAGATCCTTTTAAAAAATCAAGCTTTGCAAGACGCATGGCTTCATCCTTATGTTTACCTAATGAAAGGTAATAATAGAACCTGGTTATAATAGCCGAGCTTACTTCATCATTGACATTCCAGGCAGTTTTTATCACTGAGGAGGCTCCGGCCAGAATAAAACTTCGCGCAAGGCTCATCAGTCCTTCTCCATAAAACAATGTACCGGTTCCTGAATTGCAGGCGCTGAGCACAACCATTGGAGAACTTATCCTGCCTAAGCTTATCTCATAATTATATAGTTTGCACTTTTCTGCCGGGGAATTATGAGTATCAAATAACATATAAGAGTAACGTGAATTAACACTATCTGACATAGAATGCATCGCCAGGTGAAAAATAACCGGTTCTTGTATTGTATTTATAAAATTCTCTTTAGTGGCTTTTTCACCGGCAAAGCTTTTTCCTTTAAACAAATTATTTATCGACCTGATCTCCTCATTTGCACCAACCAGTTGATCAACATCTTCCCCGCCAACAGAAGTACCGGAGTAATCTGGTGAAAAAGAATATACATTAACTCCTTTTCTTATCCTGTGACTTTTGTTGAATATCAGAGATGAGGAATAACCATATGAAAAAATATAATCATTTATCAGGTAATGAAGTCCCTCATAATCTGTCTGCTCCGGTTCCGGTTTGTTTTTGATGAATGCATCAAAAGGAAGCCATCCGATCTCTTCGTCAGGAATTATGATCAGCTTATTACCCTTCAACAGCTCTTCAGTAGGTTTTACGAGATTAATATACATGTAGTTAAGGGCTTCAGTGTATCTTTTGAAATTCTCCCCCGGGTTCCCGGAAACCATAGATGGATCACATGTGTTACGTATAATGTATGCGTTTCTGCGAAAAAGAGAATCCAGACCTGTTTCATGGAAGTCGAGATGATCCCTGGTGATCAGAAAGATGTACAGTTTTCTTTTTCCGTCAGAATATTGGTTTGAGAGCAGATAATCGACTATTGTTTCATCCTTGCTGAGTTGCTGCTGTATCTGATTTAATGATACAGGTTCAGTTTTTTGTATTAGATTGTAATACTGTGGAAAAACTTTTACTATCTCTTCAGATACATTTTCTTTTTCGCGGTTCATATCAAAAAGGGCATCCTTCCAGAGAGATATTTTGGTACTGTCGGGTTTTAGTTTACGTTTTTCTTCAATAATAAAGTTATTGTAGGCAGAAATATTGGAAGCCAGACGTTTCTGTTTCTGTCTGAGCGAATCAGGGACTCCTTCAGAATAGAGTATCTCATTTTCTGTTATTTCATTCCGGAGAACAGCAGCCTTGGCTTTCATGGCTATGCTGTACATCATTTTTCCAACATCCTCGTTGCCTGACATTGTATACAGGGTATATGCCAGATGGGTAGCATATATGTAAGTCTCTTTCTCATTTTCAGCAAGGTATATCCGACTCTCCTCCGACATGTAGTTTTTTCTTATGGTATCGATAAGCTGAAGAGCAAGTTCAATAGTTTGAAAGCTGTTTCTGATCTCTTTTTCTTTCATTCCGGAATCATTTTGCTCACTTGCGGAAAGTTCCAGAGCCTGTGCTTTACTTTTAAGATTATCAAGAAGACGGATATTGAAAAGTGCTGAATCGATTGAAGGATTGGTAAAAATATTTGTATTGTTGAAGGATGGGACAATAGCAATCAGTGATTTCTGGTAATATTCCAATGCTGTTTTATATTCTGATATATTCTTATAATAATCGCCAATAAGTTTATAAGAGAGGGATAAATAAGGATGTTTTTCCCCATAGTTTTTAAGACAGATTGCTGATGCTTTATTTAAAACAACAAGTGATTCTGAATGTCTCCCCTGTGTCTTTAGAAAAAGACCATAATCAAAATACACATCAGCTAATCTGAAGTATTCATTATTATACTCTCTCTTAAAACCATCAATGCTATTTAGGTAAAACTGCTCTGCTTTTCCCGGATTGTTTGCTTTCTGGTAAGCTTTTGCAATATTTAAGTACACAAGTGCTAATCCGGGTAACTTGAATTTTGATTTTATTTCTGCACTTCTGGTAAAATAATTTAAGGCCGATTTATAGTCTTTTATTTCAAGATAGATAATTCCTAAGTTAAGAAATGCTGATGCTAAGCCCGGGTTAATTTTTTCAATATCAGTATTTTGATCCAAATAAATACGAATTCCTTTTTCAAAATGCTCGATTGCCAATGAATATGATTTTTGGAACCCATAAATAATTGCTTTGTTGATATAAATATCACCAAGAGATACAGAGGCTTCTTGTTTCCTGCTTATAAAAGCTTCAGCCAGAGAATAATAATTCAGGGCATCTTCATAGTT
>DAOQAX010000093.1:0-8329 GCA_035354395.1 Bacteroidales bacterium
ATCTTTAATATCAAGTATCCTGGAATCGTCGAGTACCGGTCTCACATATTTGTTCTCAGCCGAGATGACAGAAAACGACTGAAGACAATCGAGACGTGCGATAAGGGAAGAGTCTTTTTGTACAGGAGGAATATATTCAAGAATAGAAACCACAAGGTCATTAAAAAGTTTTGTTTCGATGGAGATGATCTTCTCTTCTGCTCCCAATATCTTGTTTTCGTATTCCTTAAGTTCTTCCGTTATATATCGTTCTGCGTTAACCAACGTTTGTTTTCTTATCCATTCAGGAGGAACTTTATCTTTATGTGTATTTCTTACTTCAATATAATATCCGAATACATTATTAAAGTTTACTTTCAGCGACGAGATACCTGTCCGTTCACTTTCACGTTTCTGCAGATCAGCCAGATAGTCTTTGCCATTATACATTATCTCACGAAGCTCATCAAGCTCTGCTGATATCCCTTTAGCAATGGTATTTCCTTTGTTAATCTGAACCGGAGGATCGTCACTCAACTCTTTACCGATCGTTTCAGTTATCGCCTTGCATGGGTTCAGATTTTCCGCAATTCTTATCAGTGGTATGCAGCCGCTGTTCATACATAACTCCTTAATGGGCTCAATAGCCTGCAGCGCTCTTTTGAGCTGAACGACTTCCCGTGGGTTTATCCTGTTAACAGCAACCTTTGAAACAATCCTTTCAAGATCACCAACCTCCCGGATATAATCAGAAATCTTATCTTTTAATTCGGTGTTTTCTACAAAAAACTGAACGGCATCAAGTCTTTCATTTACCGGTTCAATTTCTTTCAGAGGAAGCGAAATCCATCGTTTAAGAAGTCTTCCTCCCATAGGTGAGATGGTCCGGTCCATAACATCTATTAGTGTTCTTGCATCTTCGTAAGGAGAATGAAAGAGTTCAAGGTTCTTAACCGTAAATTTATCGAGCCACACATAGCTGTTTTCCTCAATGCGTGACAGCCGTGTAATGTGACCAAGCTGTTCATGCTGTGTTATATCGAGATAATACAGGATAGCCCCTGATGCTATAATCCCATACGAGAGATTCTGTACCCCGAATCCTTTCAGTGAACTTGTCTCGAACTGTTTAAGCAACCTGTCGTTTGCAGCTTCTTCCGTAAATATCCAGTCATCTAATTTAAAGGTTAAGTATTTCGAACCAAAGATCTCGGTAAACAGATCTTTCTTGCCCTTTTCGAAAAGTACTTCCTTTGGCTGGAAGTTACTAAGCATCTGGTCGATATATTCTAAAGTCCCTTCAGAGGTAAAAAATTCGCCCGTGGAAATATCAAGAAAAGCAACGCCTGCAATCTTTTTTTCAATATGTACAGCAGCAAGAAAACTATTCTCTTTGTTATTCAGCACATTCTCATTCAATGAAACGCCAGGTGTCACAAGCTCGATTATGTCTCTTTTGACAAGCTTTTTCGTGAGCTTTGGGTCTTCAAGCTGTTCGCAGATAGCCACTCTTTGTCCTGCCCTGACCAGACGCGGAAGATACGAGTCGAGAGCATGATACGGAAATCCTGCCATCTCAATAAATGTACCTGATCCGTTTGACTTTCGGGTAAGTACTATCCCCAGAATCTCAGATGTTTTTATTGCATCTTCCCCATAGGTCTCATAGAAGTCGCCTACCCTGAAAAGCAGAGTTGCATCAGGATGTTTTGCCTTAACACTGAAATACTGCTTCATCAGAGGGGTTTCTATATACTTTTGAGAATCTGACATGGGATGTAAAAAAGCTTTAATAACTAGTTATTCTGTTACAAACAAAGATACGTTGACGCAAATATTAATGAAAGTCTTTTTTAAATTAAATATTTGATACCGGCGTATTTCATGTTACACTCTTCGTCCCTCATGAAGGGAGTCTGATTTACGATCGCTTTTTAAGCTTCTTTCAGGAAGATAAAGGTAAAATGCATAATAAATCTCATTGAATCTGTCAAAGAGATTATTTAAATTGTAATCTGATTATTAAATGTTCTTACCCTTAAATAATTTTTTTTAAAAGTCGGATGCAACCCCGATCCTTTTGCCCGGTTAAAAATGAATCAAGGGGTTTAAAATATAATGAGTGTCGGGAATCATACATAAAAGCCCATTGATTTTTTTCGTTTACCCCGGCCCCATGGGGAGCGAAAAAAATCAATTTACTTTCGCAAAGCGGAATGGGGTAAATAAATTGATTTTTTAAGCAATTTGTGAAATCGTATTTATTATTGACGATAGTCATTTAAAATATTTATCGCTATGAAAAAAGTACTGATTCTCGGAGCTGGAATGGTAGTAAAACCGATGGTTGAATACCTGTTACAAAACGGTTTCTGCATTATGATCGCTTCTCCAATGAAAGACAGGGCAGATGAGATGATAAAAGGGAACCCGCTTGGATCTTCTCTCGACTGGTCGATGGATGATCCTGAGACGCTCGAGAAACTTGTTGCTGAACATGACATAACAGTAAGCCTTCTTCCATATAAATATCATACCGATGTTGCGCTTGTATGCCTCCGTAAAAGAAAATCACTCATCACAACATCTTATGTTCAGCCCGGAATAAAAATACTTGATGAAGCTGCAAAAAAAGCCGGCGTACTATTCTTAAACGAAGTGGGGCTCGATCCCGGGATAGACCACATGTCGGCCATGAGTATCATCGATCACGTTCACAATAATGGTGGTAACATAGAAGCGTTTTACTCACTCTGCGGTGCCCTTCCCGCTCCGGAAGCTGCAGATAATCCACTCCGGTACAAGTTTACGTGGAGTCCTAAAGGTGTTGTTCTCGCAAGCCGGAACAGCGCCATCTACCTTAAAAACGGGGAAAAGATATCCATTCCACCTGAGGATCTGTTCAAGGATACATTCAGCTATAATTTTCCTGAGATCGGAGATCTTGATGTTTACCCGAACCGGGATTCAATAAGTTATATAGACATATACGGTATACCCGAAACAAAAACGATGTATCGTGGCACTTTCAGATACAAAGGGTGGTGTGAAACTCTTGATGCAATGAAGACTTTACATATGCTCGATGATTCGGTAAAGAATTACTGTGGAATGACCTATGCGGAATTTCTGGCTGAAAGAGGTAATACTGACACTATTGATCTGAGAAAAAAGATTGCAGCCTCGCTGAGAATATCTTTGAACTCGCCAGCCATAAAATCCCTTGATTATCTCGGGTTTTTCAGCAATGAAAAGCTTGAGTACACCGATTCAACTCCATTTGAGATAACATCCGACAGAATGATCAATAAGATGATGCTATCAGGCAACGAACGTGATATGGTAATATTACAGCATATTGTTCTTGCATCATATCCTGACGGGAAGAGAGAAGTAATTAAATCTTCCATACTCGATTTCGGATCACCTGAGACAAATACATCCATTTCCAGAACGGTAGCCTTGCCGGCTTCCATTGCAGTAAAACTGATCCTTGAAAACAGAATAGATCTGAAAGGTGTTTACAGACCTGTTGTATATCAGATATACCAACCTATCCTCAATGAACTTAAAACTCTTGGTATCAAAATGAAAGAGGAATACGGTTTGCCGGAAAGCGAAATGATATCTGTTACCGGTCATAACTTCAGATAAAAGTCCTTTGTAAGATTGATATAGTCTTCTGTGAAATCATATCGTTTTCCGCGCTCTATGGTAAGAAATTTCTCCATACTCTTCAGCCGGTTTCTTCCAAAGGTCAATATCAATCTTCTGATCTCAGCCGTAGGCAATGGTTTTATTTTCAATATACTGTTACAGTAAAAGCCGTATTTCTGGGCGTCAGCAATAAATATATTCCCTTCAACATAAGGCATTATCAACTGAAACTTTCCGTCATTACTAAGGAGACGTGATATTCCTTTGAGCAGATCGTCTGAATTCAATGAATCGTTATGCCGCGCAGCCGATTTTCTTGGGTCGGGGTTTTGCATTGAATCGACAAAATAAGGTGGATTTGAAACTATAAGATCAAATTTTACATCGGGACAGTAGTCCTGAAGGTTTGTTTCGCAGACCATTATCCTGTTGCTCCATTTACAATTCCTGGCATTGCTGTATGCCTGAAGATATGATTCATGGTCAGGTTCAATAGCTGTTATTTCAGCCTCACATCGCTGGGCGAGCATGATTGCCACAAGCCCTGTACCCGATCCTATATCAAGTATGCTCTTTGCTCCCGATACATCGGTAACTGCCCCAAGAAGAACCCCGTCGGTGCCCACCTTAAAGGCCGATTTATCCTGCCAGATCGTGAATTGTTTGAAGCTGAAGTAATTATTTGACATTGTCAGATTTTTTCATTCACCCCAAGACCAAAAAGTGCGAAGTCGAATTTTACCGGATTGGCAGGGTCAAACTCCCGCGGAACCTCCGTCAGTTGCTCAACAACCTTCCAGCCGCTCTTCTTTCTCGAGAGGAGCCCAAACCGTCGCACTGTATTGTCGGAATGAAACATATTTCTACAGATAATAAAGGTAACACATTAATCAAAATATATTAATCTCAGGGAATCTAATTCAATAATAAATTCACCTTTAATGCTACCCAAAGCTTCAAAGCCAATGAAATCTTTTGGAACTTTAACAGGCTTTCTTTCAAAAGGATAGCGCCTTTCAGGGATCTTCTCAGTGGTTCTCCAATGTTTGCACCTATCCATTTATTTACCACGATAATACTGTTATTAAAAGCTGTAAATACTCTTCAGTCAAATAACCTGGAAACTAAATGATTATTTAGAGATCAATGTTTCTTTTGTTTCCCCGCAATCTATCATTTTCATGCCATAATAAGGGTTTCTGATCTCTTTTGCTTCGCTCAGCCAGTATGCGCCTTTACCATCATTGTACATAGGACAGAACTGGTAATATACGGTCTTACCCATCAGACCAAAAGTCTTGATTGCTTTGTAAATCTGATCACTTAATTCTGAAAACGCCGCACGTTGTACATCGATGCTTTCTGATGAAATTATCGCGTCTGTATTTTTGCTCAGAATGTTCAGGATATCCATGTACTTCATGTGGTTATCCCCTGAAAGCAGTTTCGCATCAACATTCCCAAGAGCCTCTTTAACTTTAACAGAAGCGTCTTTTGCCTGCGATGCATCACTGTTGACCAGAGCATTTTTTAAAGCAATATAGTGGTCAAATACAGTATTCAGTTGCATTATGAAATCCATACTGATATTCTGTGCCGGCATATTTGTCATGTTATCCATAGATTTTCCTGCCGGCTGGGTGTTCTGTTGGACAGCATTCATGTTTTTTTCCTGATTCCCAGCCATGTTCATTCCAGGCTTTGTATTTATTTTCCCTGATTGCCGATTCATCATACTAGGTTTCCCTTCGAGCTGTGCGGCAGCATCAACACTGAATGTTCCTTTAGTAACTATCTCCTCGCCTTCCATCAGTCCATCAGTGACCACATAACTTTCACCAAGCATAGGACCAAGTTCTATTTCCCGCATTTTAAATACAGGATCCGAAAAACCACTCTCTTTTACATAAACTATTGACCTTTTACCAGTCCATAAAACTGAAGAACGTGGCACTACAAGATTCCCTTTATAACCAGCCAGAACAGCAGTGATGTTACCTGTGGCAAACATGCCAGGTTTAAGCTTCCCCTGCCTGTTATCAGTCTCTACTCTCACTTTGGCAACCCTTGTAACCGGATCGATCACCGGATCGATAAAAAGGATTTTACCGGTATAGTTTTCACCAGGGAGTGCCTGAAGTGTGAATGATATTTTTTCGTCATTTTTAATAAACTGAAGATCACTTTCATAAGCATCAAACATTATCCATACTTTTGAAAGATCAGCAATATCAAACAGAACAGTCCCCTGAGAAACGTAATCGCCTTTGTTCACCCTGCGGGATGTGATTACACCGCTCGTATTGGAGACAATATTGATTGTATTATTTATTTCTCCTGAAGCTTCTATTTCAAAGATCTGGTTATCAGTAAGTTTCCACTGACGCAGTTTTTCTTTTGCTGCCTCATAAATTGCCCGTTGGTTTTCCTTTGTTTTGGCCGCTTCCAGAAGTTCCTGCTGAGCTGTTATAAGCTCAGGCGAATAGATCTGGCCAAGAGTCTGTCCAACAATAACACGTTCTCCGGTGAAATTAACATTCAGACTTTCAATTCGCCCAGGGATATGTGCAACCTGGCTTTGAAGTAAACGTTCATCTGCCTCTACCTTACCATATAATCTGACCTCCTTGACAGGAGTCTGTTTTGATACTGCAGATGTAAGGACATTAGCAAGTTGAGCAGCTTCAGGTGTAAAATGAACAGCATCAGGATCTATTGATGTAATACTTCCCTGAGCAAGAGGAATCAGGTCCATTCCGCAAATCGGACATTTCCCGGGCTGGGACATACGTATATGCGGATGCATAGCGCATGTCCATATAGTCTCTTGCGATACTTCTTTTATAGCTTCGTTCTTCGCTTCATGTTTATGTTTTGGATGGAAAATCAGCCATCCTAAAAACAGCCCGAAAATCAGTATCAGGACGTAGTTAAGGTACTTATTCGAAAATATCCTTTTCATTGTTTCGAATTTTTCTTTATTCTATTTCTGAGGATGCCATTAATCGTTTTAAAAATGCAGTGGCAGTATTAAGGTCAGCCTTTGCTTCTGCCTGTTTGAGCTCATAATCGAACGTCTGCTGTCTTATGCGTAAAAGATCAGTCAGTGAGGCAGTTGATACTGTATAACTTTTGATAATAATTTCAAGCGATTTTGATGCCAGCTGAAATTGATTATTATACAATCTGACTCTTCTCTGAGCATCCTGATATTGCTGTACCACCAGATAAAATTCTGTCTGCAGCGAGTTAGCTGTTGAAGTATAATCGTTTAATGTTGCTTTTTCCAACAGGTTGGCTTCTGTAACCAAGGCCTTGTACTTTTTTCTGTAGATCGGCAATGTTACGGACACCATAGGCATTATCATGTCGTTCCCGTTCATAGATGAAGCAGACATATCGCTTTTGACGATAATCGAAAAGTTTAAACCTAATCCTATCATAGGGTAACCCATACTCTTTACCATCTTTTTCCTTGCGTTAATCGATTGCTTCTCATATTCCAGCATGGCCAACATAGGACTGTTTTTAAATATACTATCTGTTACAGAAATTAATGGTAACGAAAGGGTATCTGTGTTAAACGATTCAGGAGTAAATACTGATGTTTCAGGAGGCCTGTTGAGGTAACTGTTGAAACGGGCGACAATGGTTTTATCCTGATTCTTTAATTCAGCTATTACATTCAGGAGTTCACCTGATTCAATCTGAATTCTGTACAGGTCAGCAAGTTCTGAGATACCTTCAGGGGAACCCATTGAACCTGATTGCACACCCTGTGATGATTGCATTATATTGTTTGCAGATGATCCACTTTGTGCACCTGCCATACTTTGCATACCTGATGATGTATTTGAGATTGAATTCTGCGAGGTTGCCGGGACAGAAGGTGAGTTCAATAATTGACCTCCTGAATTTGAAGCAGGGGCTGACTGAAATTTTACTATTGCCAGTCTCTCAATAGTCTTCAGAATCTCGATATTACTTTCTGTAATACTTATGTCCTTTCTGACCTTGTAAAGTTCATACCATGAATGTTGGACATCATAATAGACCTGAAGCTTGGCATCTCTGAACAATTCAAATTTAGCATTAGCCATCAGGCTCATCTCATCTCTGGCAGATTTTAAAACCCAAAACCAGGGAAACATTTGCATTAATCTCATATCAGCAATCTGATTTCCACTAACCAGCTCCATCGGCTGAAGAAAAACTCCGGCACTTAATTCAGGATCCGGCAGACTTCCTGCCTGAGGTACTTTCTGCAACGCAGCCTGATACTCATAAAATTTCTGACCTACAGCCGGATTATTCTTTGCAGCGATTTCAAGATATTTCAGTAGTGAATCCGGAAGCTGCTGACCCCATGCCGGAACTGCTGACCAACTTATAAGCAGAATTAATACAAACCTGCTATATAATATTGTTTGCATTTTAAGAATTGTTTTCATGATTGTTTTCCGGATTTTGTTTTTTATCATCTGAGATAACACTTATAGCTTTTTCCCTCCACATTGACTGGAAAAGCGGTACAACAAAGATTGTCATAACCTGTATTACCATGCCACCAAACGTCGGAATAGCCATTGGAACCATTATATCGGCACCTTTGCCTGTTGATGAAAGAACTGGTAACAGTGCAATTACTGCAACAGCAGTCGTCATCATTGCCGGCCGGACACGCTTTTTCCCG
>DAOQAX010000094.1:0-8202 GCA_035354395.1 Bacteroidales bacterium
TAACTTAGTTCATCCTTAATGAAATATTAAGTCTAAAATTTAGGCAGGTTTTTGAAAGCTTCACTAATCCCGTTTTTGATGATTTTCAATACATTATTGTCTTTTTCACCCCCGGAGTATATTTCGGAGATAATACTTTTATATCTTTTTGTCAGATGATTTCTTCTAAGTTTAAGGGTCTGAGACAGTTCTCCTGTCTGTGGTGTCCATTCTGCTGTAATAAGCCTGAACTTTTTGATCTGTTCATGTTCGCCAAGGGATTTATTTATCTCTTTTACTTCCTTACTGAACTTTTCAATTACTTCAGGTAGCTTTACCAGTTCTGTATTGTCCCTGAATTGCAATCTGTTCTTTGATACCCAATCGTGGAGATATGAAAAATTCGGGGCAATGATTGCAGATGCAAATTTCTGGTTTTCTCCTATTACCATGGCCTGCTCAATAAAAACAGACTCTTTCAGCTTATTCTCAAGTGCCTGGGGTGCTATATATTTCCCCGACGACAGTTTAAACATCTCCTTTTTCCTGTCGGTGATCTTTAGAAATTTTTCATCTTCAATGACTCCGATATCTCCTGTGTGAAACCATCCATCCTTGTCAACGGCTTCAGCTGTTAGTTCGGGATCATTATAGTAGCCCATCATAACATTATTACCACGACAAAGGATTTCTCCGTCGAAATCTATTTTTACTTCAACATTTTCAAGAATTGGTCCGGTAGTACCTAATTTAATTTCACTGATTATAAATGGATTAACAGCGATCACAGGAGACGTCTCGGTAAGGCCGTAACCCTGGCAAACAGGTATGCCGGCAGCCCAGAAGATCCTTTCAAGACGTGATTGAAGTGCAGCACCACCTGAAACAATGAGAACTAATTCGCCACCAAGAGCATCCTTCCACTTATTGAAAACGAGTTTTCTTGCTAATGAAAGACAAAAATTCTGATATGCGGATTTCTCATGGAGTCTGAATCTCAGCCCGGTCTTTATGGCACCATAAAAAATAACCTTCTTAATCCATGGAAGATTTCTCACTTTACTGAGTATATTGTCATAAATCTTTTCAAGAATCCTTGGAACAGTATTGAAAATCTGTGGTTTGATTTCTCTTAATGCCTCTGTTATCAGACCCATGTTATCAACATAATAGATACTTATCCCTTTATATTGAAAATTGTAATTCATCATTCTCTCATAGACATGACAGAGGGGAAGGAAACTGATGGCCCTTTGTCCATATTCCACAGGGTGGGCTTTTGATGTTGAAATTGCATTGGAGAGCAGATTTCTGTGTGAAAGCATTACTCCTTTTGGGTTTCCTGTAGTACCTGAGGTGTAAACAATTGTGGCAAGATCTTCTGCCTTTATTGTTTCTTTAATTTTCTCAACCTCATCCCGGTATTTATCCTCATTTTTCTTTCCCTTTTCAATTAGCTCGGAAAAGCTTTTTGGTCCTTCAATTGAGTCAAAAGAGAAGATATCTTTTATTTCAGGAATTTTGGAGGCGATAGGAGCAACCTTCCGGTATATGATTTTGTTGCTAAGTACAATGGCTTTGACGCCTGAATGCTGAAGAATGTATCTGTATTCGTCAATACTTATTGTTGAATAGATTGGCACATGAATTAATCCTGCCTGAGCAAGCCCGTGGTCGATAAAGTTCCATTCAGGTCTGTTCCCGCTTACAGTGGCAATCTTATCACCTTTTTTATAACCAGAGGCAAGAAGTCCGTAACTTACCCAGTTTACATAGTTTGCTACCTCCTCAGTTGAATAGATCTTCCATTCATTATCCCTCTTTCCTCCATACATATCTTTCCGGGGATATTTTTCAAGATTCAACCGGATCAGATCGAAAATTCTTGTTACGTCCATTGTGCTTCAAAATTTTGGACTGCAATTCTAATAAATTGTTTCGAACAAATACTTCTGCAAGGCTATATAAATATTAGCAAATATTACAACTGACAGACATACAAGATTTTGCTATGCCGGTATTATAATTACTTGTTTCGACTTGATATTTTCTGAAAGAATAAAACAGAGTCTTTCTACATCTTTTTAAGATAATCAGCAGCTTTTGAGATGGCAGGGATGATTCCCGAAGGATTTTTTCCGCCGGCTGTAGCGAGAAATGGTTGCCCTCCTCCGCCTCCGTTAATCTCTCCTGAAATCTCTTTGATGATATTTATTGCGCTGATATCTCTTCTTTTAACAAGATTATCGCTAACCATAACCAGTATGTTTGCTTTTTCCTTGATGTTTGATCCGATAACAAGGACGGAATCCTCAGATGAATTCTTTATCTGGTAAGCAATGTTTTTCATTACATCGGCTGAATCGGCTTCAATCAGACCTGAAACAAACCTGATATTATTAATTACTACAGCTTTTTCCAGCAGATCTTTTACAATGCTATTAGCTGCCTGGATCTGAAATTTTTCAATAGTCTTTTTAAGAGAACTGTTTTCTGTCAGTAGTTTCTGTACATTGTCTGCAACATTACCTGTACTTTTCAGAAGGGAAGCGATCTGGTCAATTGTTTCCAGTCGTTCATTGATATATTCTTCAGCTTTTGAGGCTGTTACGGCCTCAATTCTTCTGACCCCTGCAGCAATTGCCCCTTCGGAAATAATTTTTACCACGCCAATGCTTCCTGTTGCTTTTACATGTGTTCCCCCGCATAGTTCAATGGAATTTCCAAACTTTACAACCCTGACAGTGCTTCCGTATTTTTCTCCAAACAAAGCCATTGCGCCCATTGCCTGGGCTTCTTTAACAGGGACGTTTTCTGTAATATTGCTGCTGTGGTTTTCTCTTACCAGCCGGTTAGTTAACTCCTCTACTTTAGCCAGTTCCTCTTTGGTCAGTTTGCTGAAGTGACTGAAGTCGAAGCGAAGACGATCAGGAGTGACAAGTGAACCTTTCTGCTCAACATGCTTTCCGAGTACCGAACGCAAGGCAAAGTGAAGGAGGTGAGTGGCAGTGTGATTATTCTCTGTCATTAACCGTTTTTCCGCATCAACTTTTGCTTTAAATACTGCAGATGGATCTGAAGGTATTTTTTTTGCAAGATGTATTACAAGGTTGTTTTCTTTAATTGTATCCGTTATAACGATTTTTTCCTCACCACAGGTTATTTCTCCCGTATCGCCCACCTGACCGCCACATTCGGCATAGAAAGGTGTTTTGTCGAATACAAGATGGCAAATGTCTTTACCTTTTACTTTCACCGTCCGGTACTTGGTAATCATAACCTCATCTTCAGTTCTGTCATAACCTGTAAATTCAGTTCCTTCGATATCCTTTAAAACAATCCAGTCGGCAGCCACAACCGAAGCATCTTCACGTGAGCGTTCCTTCTGATTCAACATCTCATTTTCAAATCCTTTTTGATCGAGATGCATATCATTCTCTTTAAGAATAAGTTGTGTAAGATCGACCGGAAATCCAAAAGTGTCGTACATCTCAAAGGCTACCTTTCCGGGCAGAATATTTCTGTGTTCATTCTTGAGATCCACGATCATTTTTTCAATCATCTTTAAACCTTTTCCAAGGGTTTTAAGAAAGGCAGTCTCCTCTTCAAAAATAATTTTTTCTATTTGTTCTTTACCCGATTGTATTTCAGGGTATTGGTTGCCCATAGTTTTTGACAGGACCGGGACAAGCTTATAGATAAATGGATCCTCAACGCCCAGGTTGTTGTACCCGTACCTGACAGCCCGCCGGAGAATTCTTCTGATGACATATCCTGCCTTGTTGTTTGAAGGAAGTTGTCCGTCGGCAATTGAAAAAGATACTGCCCTTGAGTGATCAGCAATTACTCTTAGAGCAATATCCCATTTTTCGTTTACACCATACGGTTTTCCTGTGATAGCTGAGATCTCCTTTATAAGCGACTGGAAGATATCAGTATCGTAATTTGACTTTTTCCCCTGCATCACCATGCAAAGTCTTTCAAATCCCATTCCCGTATCAACGTGTTTGTTCGGTAATAACTCCAGAGAGCCGTTCGCTTTACGGTTATACTGCATGAAAACCAGATTCCATATCTCTATAACAAGAGGATTTCCCTTATTTACCAGATCCTTCCCCGGTATTTTTTTTCTTTCCTCTTCGTCTCTTATGTCGACATGAATTTCCGAACATGGTCCACAGGGACCTGTTTCGCCCATTTCCCAGAAGTTGTCTTTTTTAGAACCTTTTACGATATGGCTTTTATCAATATTACCAGACCATATATTATATGATTCGTTATCGGGCTCTAATTGTTCTGCTTCATCACCTTCGAAATATGTTACGTATAACTGGTCCTTGTTTATTTTTAATTCTTCTGTCAGAAACTGCCAGCCCCAGTTGATGGCATCTTTTTTAAAATAGTCACCAAACGACCAGTTTCCAAGCATTTCAAACATAGTATGATGATAAGTGTCGTGGCCAACTTCCTCAAGATCATTGTGTTTACCTGAAACCCTGAGACATTTTTGAGCATTTGCAACCCTTTTAAATACAGGTTGCTGGTTCCCCAGAAATATATCCTTAAACTGGTTCATTCCTGCATTGGTAAACATAAGTGTCGGATCGTTTTTAACCACCATTGGAGCAGAAGAAACGATATTGTGGCCCTTTGACCTGAAAAATTCAAAGAATGCATTTCTCAGATCCTGAGCCTTCATGTCAGCTATCATAGTATAAAATAATTTTTGAAATTTGGTTTGTAAAATTAGTTTATTTGATTTAGATTTGTCAAAAACCAAAATAAAAATTCAAAAGTAACACTTCTTTGGGTCGAAATCACAAATATATTCTTGACTTATCTGATCTGCAATTTAAGGTTGTAAAAACTCATTGGAAGGTGAAGTTTTTGCGCAGTTTGATGTGGTTTGGGGCTTCTTTGATCGTGGCTTTATTATATGGGACTCTGTTTGAGAATATTTTCGGATCGCCGAGGGAGACCATTCTGAAACAACAGATTGAAGATTATAAACTTAAATATTCCCTGGTGGGTCGTGAGTTGAATAACTCACTGGCATCATTGAACAGTTTCAGACAATCGGATGATAAACGTTACAGACCTATTCTTGATATGGATAGCATCCCGGAGTCGTACAGAAAGGGTGGATTTGGTGGTGTTGACAGGTTCAGTGATCTGGCCGGATATAAGAATTCAGACTTTATTATTTCTTACCGTTCCAGAATTGAAGAAATAAAAAGTATTGCCAACATACAGAAGCAATCATTTGAATCAATAAAGGAGAGAGCAGCAGAATGGAAAATGGAAATGGACCATCAGCCTGCAATAAGCCCTGTTAATGTAAAATATAGTGTAGGGGAGGGGTTTAAGTTCAGGGCGGTGCACCCCGTCCTTGGTGTCCCCAGGTGGCATTATGGGCTTGATTTTCATGTTCCATACGGAACTAATGTATACGCAACGGGTGATGGTAGTGTTATTGAATCGGGTTATAATAACGGAGGATTTGGTAATTGCGTTGTTATTGACCATGGAAATGGTCTCCAGTCTACTTATGGTCATCTCAGTAAGATAAAGGTTCCTCTCGGCACCAAAGTAAAACGAGGAGATCTTATAGGATTGAGCGGAAGCTCAGGGATATCGTCAGGTCCGCATCTCCATTATCAGATTGATCAGTTCGGAAAGCATAAAAACCCCATCAATTTCTTTAGTAATGACATTACTACAGAGGAGTTTAATGAAATGATCCAGGCATTTGAATCTAAGTCAAAATTAAAATAATACTTTATCTTCCGGTTAATTCTTCTTTTTTCATAGCTCATAATAAAATTGAGTGTTTATCTTTTTTTTTAAGAATTAATTATCTTTGCGCATTATGCCACGCACAAAATATAAATTTAACCCAGAATCGCTGAGTTTTGATAAAGTACGACTTGGTGTAAAGGCTTTAGTGTTAAGGCTTTTAGCTTTTCTTGCCGGATCTATTATTATTTCATTGATTTACTGGGTTGTTTTTGATTCGCTTTTTGATTCTCCTAAAGAGAAAGCACTTAAGCGGGAAGTAGAGCTGATGGCTTTTCAGTACGAAATGATCCATAAGGAGATGGATGATGTTGAAAAAGTACTGGCTGATCTTCAGCAGACTGATGATAATCTTTACAGGACAGTTTTTGAAGCTGAACCTATTCCTTCTACCTTGAGGGATGGAGGTATTGGCGGAGTTAACAGGTATTCTGCACTTGAAGGCTATGACAACTCTGCCGTTGTAATTGAAACTGCTGAACGGCTTAATAAGATACGAAAAAAGATCGTTGTGCAGTCAAAATCATTCGATGATCTGGTTCTATTGGCAAAGAAAAAGGAGGATATGCTTCATTCAATTCCAGCAATACTCCCCATTTCAAATAAAGATCTTACACGGACAGCTTCAGGTTATGGATTGAGAATACACCCTATATATAAAATTTCTAAGTTTCATTATGGAATGGATTTTACAGCTCCAGCCGGGACTGATGTTTATGCGACCGGTAATGGGATTGTCTCTGAGATTAAATCCTCAAAACGGGGTTATGGAAATTATGTGGTGATTAATCATGGTTTTGGTTATGAATCAGTCTATGCTCATCTCGACAGAGCAAACGTAAGATCCGGACAAAAAGTTCAAAGAGGCGATATAATAGGATTTGTAGGGAATACTGGTACATCAGTTGCAAACCATTTACATTATGAAGTTAAGCTGAATGGTGTCAATGTCGATCCTGTCAATTACTATTTCAGTGATCTTTCTTCAGCGGAATATGAGAAGATTGTTGAAATTGCTTCAAAAACCGGACAATCATTCGATTAATCGTTTTTAATGAAGATTGTTGTTCCTGCTTATTAAAAGTGAATATGCCATATAAGGAGAAGAAAATCGAAAAGCTCTATTATTCTATCGGGGAAGTAGCTGAAATGCTTGATGTACCTGTTTCAACGGTACGTTTCTGGGAAAATGAGTTTGATGTTCTTAAACCAATGAAGAATAAAAAGGGGAACCGACTGTTTACACCTGGAGATATTAAAAATCTGAAAATCATTTATCATCTTTTAAAAGAACAGGGCATGACCCTTTCCGGAGCTAAGAAAAAATTAACGGAGAGATGGGAGGAAACAAACTATAAGTTTGAGATTAATGAGTCGCTTCAAAATATTAAATCAATGCTTCTTGAAATAAAAGAAACCTTAATCTAGAAGTAATTTAACGGATGAAATTAGACGATATTTGCTCGTATCTTGATTCTGCAGTTCCATTGTCATTTCAGGAGGATTACGATAATTCGGGGCTTCAGTTCGGATTGCCCGAAAGCATAATATCATCGGCATTGTTATCTGTTGATGTTACTGAAGATGTTATTGATGAAGCGAAAAGAAAAAAATGTGACCTCATAATTTCACACCACCCGGTTATCTTTAATGGGATTAAAAAGCTTACGGGCAGATCATTTACTGAAAAGGTTATCCTGAAAGCGTTGGCACAGGGTATTTCAGTCTACTCAGCACACACCAATCTTGACATATCGGGCAACGGTGTAAGTATGAAAATGGCCGAAAAGCTTAATCTTCAGAAAGTTAATGTTTTATCACCATTAAAAAAAAGGTTGCTGAAACTTGTCACATATATTCCTGAATCTTATTTTGAAAAAGTACGGGACGCTCTGTGGAAAGCAGGAGCAGGAGTCACAGGCAATTATGATCAGTGCGGCTTTGTATCTTCAGGAACAGGCAGTTTCAGGGGAAACGAAAAATCAAAGCCTTTTGTCGGAGAGAAGCTAAAGGTACATTTTGAAAAAGAGGTAAGATTCGAAACAATCCTGTTTGATTATTTGAAAAAGAAAGTTACAGATGCTCTTCTTGAAGCTCATCCTTATGAAGAGGTCGCTTACGACATTTACTCTCTTGAAAACGATAATGTTGAAATCGGATTGGGATGTGTGGGAGAGTTAAGTGAAGAGATGAATGAAAAAGATTTTCTGAGTCTGGTTTCATCTGTTTTTTATTCAAGGGGATTAAGATTCTCGAACCCCGTTGGCAGACCTGTCAGAAAAGTGGCTCTTTGCGGAGGCTCGGGGGCTTCACTGATTAATTGCGCAATAGCTTCAGAAGCAGATGCTTTTATAACAGCTGACATTAAATATCATAATTATTTTGATACGGATAATAAGATTCTGCTTGTAGATGCGGGTCATTTTG
>DAOQAX010000095.1:0-8194 GCA_035354395.1 Bacteroidales bacterium
TAAGTAGTTGATTGGCAGCTTCATTATCGCTATCGCCGGTGTAGCTTAAGATCATGGCTTTGGCATCCGACAGGTTATCGGCCATATCGAGCTTTGATATTGCCTGGGTATATGCATCCTTATTGTTATTAAAAACCTCCCTTATGTACATGAATCTGTCATTAACACCTATTGCATCAGTTATGCTGCTTAATGGTTTTGTATTAATAATGTTGGAAAGGTCTGAGTCGTTTATCATGCTTCCAATCTGTTCATTGAAACTACCGGGAAGAGTGTTGAACTTGTCAGCAATAATTTCTGGTTCTGTTACTTTCTTAACAGATTTCTTTGGTTCTGATTTTTTTTCAGCAGGAGGCATTACGGTTTCTCTGATTATAATTTCCGGCTCCTTATGCTCCTTCTTATACTCCTCTTTTTGCTTCTCTTCTTTCTCTTCTTTCTCTTCTTTCTCTTCTTTTCTCTCTTCAGGTACAGGGGCTGCCTCAACAGGTCCTGACGGCTTGATTTTCTCTTCAACCGGTGGTTGTTGCTGAGTGACATGCTCTTCCTTTAAAGCAGGTGCAGTATCCTGAATGCTCTTCAGAAGAGATATTACCTCACCGGCACTCTTGCATTTTGATTTGGCGAGTTCAACCTGAAGAACCGGAACTCCCGGATACCTTTTAAGATCGTCAATTATTTGGCGCGCTTCGTCGAGGTCTTTAACAATTAAATCAATGGTTGAATTGAAATCCATACATTTTGATGTTAATTTAACAAACCATTTTCCTTATTTTGCAAAAGTAATGATTATTCATCAAGTCGGGGATGAATAAAATTACATTTATATATACATCACAGACATTATTTTCGCATGGATTTTCTTGAGGATTCGGCCACAATAACGGGTAAACGGGGAACAATAGAGGTTATTACAGGTTCTATGTTTTCAGGTAAAACGGAAGAACTTATAAGAAGACTCCGGAGGGCTCAGTTTGCAGGATTGAAGGTCGAGATCTTTAAACCTTCAGTCGACAACAGATATTCTGAGAACAGAGTTGTTTCGCACGATGAACGATCAATACACTCAACTCCTGTGGACAACGCTTCTGCAATTTTTTTACTGGCAGGCGATGTAAATGTTATTGGTATTGATGAGGCTCAGTTTTTTGATAATTCTATTGTGGATGTATGCAACAGACTTGCTAACGATGGTAAAAGAATTGTTGTAGCCGGTCTCGACATGGATTTTATGGGAAATCCTTTTGGTCCGATACCGGCGCTTCTCGCTGTCGCTGAATATGTTTCTAAAGTTCATGCAATATGTGTGCGGTGCGGAAATCTGGCTCAATATTCATTCAGAAAATCGGGAGACGAGCAACAAGTTCTCCTTGGTGAAAAGAATCTTTATGAACCTCTTTGCCGGAATTGCTATAATGAGGTTTTAAAAAAATAAAAATGATTATCAGTTCATCAGAAATTGCCAAAATTACAAATGGCCGGTTGTTTGGCTCGCCTGATTTGAAAGTCAGCGAAATTATTACCGACAGCAGGCAGTTAAGTTATGCGGAAGGCCTTGTATTTTTTGCCATTGGAGGAAAAATTCACGATGGCCATAAATTCATTGAAAGTCTTTACGGGAAAGGTATAAGGGTATTTGTAGTTGAAAAACTTCCTGAGCATCATGAAAAATATTCCGGAGCAGCGTTTATTTTAACTGTAAATACTATTGATGCTTTGCAGTTGCTGGCTTCGTATAAACGCAAATGTTTTAAATCGCCTGTAATAGCTGTCACGGGAAGTTCAGGTAAAACAATAGTAAAGGAGTGGCTTGCAGATATTATTGGTTTGACGACTTCAGTAGTCAGGAGCCCAAAAAGCTACAACTCACAGATAGGAGTTCCGCTTTCAGTCTGGAAGCTTGATGATAAATACAAGTTCGGGATATTTGAAGCAGGAATCTCAATGCCCGGGGAGATGGATAAGCTACGGAAGATTATTGAACCGGATCTTGGAGTAATTACAAATATCGGAGATGCCCATAGCGAGAATTTTCCTGATGACAGGATAAAAGCAGAAGAAAAACTCAGACTTTTTGTAAATGCATCTACTATAATTTACAGTAGTGATCAGGAGATCGTCGGTCAAATGATTACGGGTAATGATAGTTTAAGATCAAAGAACCTGATTGACTGGTCATTCAGGAGCAGGGACGCTAAAATATTTGTCAGCAGATCTTCTATGCCTGATGGCAAAACCGCATTGCAGATGACCTTTAACGGGAAGTTAAATGGTTTTATGATTCCATTCAGTGACAGGGCCTCTGTTGAAAATGCGGTTACTGTGGCTGCTGTATGTCTTGCTCTTGGCATTGATGCAGCTGTTATTGCACGGGGGTTGGCAGAGCTTGAGTCGGTGGCAATGCGCATGGAGATGAAAAGGGGTATTAATAATTGTCAATTGATAGAAGACTATTATAATTCAGACCCCGGATCACTTGGCATGGCCATAGAATATCTCAAATCGCAAAACGGGGGTAAAACTTCTCTTATACTTTCCGATTTTATACAAAGCGGGAGAGATGAGAAAGAGCTTTACGGTGATGTTGCCCGACTTATAAAAAAAGCAGGGATAGATAAATTCATCGGAATAGGAGATGCCCTTATAAGAAACAGTGCACTGTTTGATAAAAGTTCTAGATTTTTCCGCTCAACAAATGATTTTGTAAACACTTTTAACGGGAGTGAATTCAGGGACGAAACTATTCTGCTGAAAGGGGCAAGATTATACGAGTTTGAAAAAATAGGAAATCTCCTTGAACAACAGATCCATCAGACAATTCTGGAGATAAACCTGGATGCCATAGCACACAATCTGAATGAGTTCAGGAGGCATCTGGATCCCGGTACAAAGATACTGGCAATGGTCAAAGCTTTTGCCTATGGGGCCGGCCCTGCAGAGATAGCAGCATTGCTGGAATATCAGCGGGTCAGCTATCTGGCTGTTGCATGTGTCGATGAGGGTGTTGATCTGCGGAACGCAGGAGTGACTCTCCCCGTTATTGTAATGAATCCGGGGATGTCTGCTGCTGAGGTAATAATAAAGTATAATCTTGAACCTGTAATATTCAGTTTTGAATCATTTGAAAACTTCACAGCGGTAGCTTCAAAACATGGATTGATAAACTATCCTGTTCATATAAAAATCGATACAGGAATGCACCGGCTCGGCTTTATGCCTGAAGAGGTTGAGGCAATTGCAAAAAAAATCAAAATGACGGAATGTATCAGGGTAAGTTCTGTTTTTTCACACCTGGCCGGAAGCGACGATCCTTCTCTTGATGATTTTACCCACAAACAGGTTGCTGTCTTTAAAAAGGCTGTTGATCAGGTTTATAATATTGTTGGATATCCTTTCCTCAGGCACATCCTTAACTCTTTCGGTATTGTCAGGTTCCCTCAGTATCAGTTCGATATGGTGCGTCCCGGTATCGGAATGTACGGAGCCTGCAGCTTTGAGGGTATTGACCTGAAAACTGTCGGACGTTTTAAGACACGAATATCCCAGATAAAAACAATAAAAGCCGGCGAACCGGTTGGATACAACTGTACCGATGTATCGGATATTGAAAGGACCATAGCTATTTTACCTGTAGGTTATGCTGATGGTCTGAACAGGAAACTGGGGAGAAGAAACGGGTATATGTTTATTAAAGGAGCACGGGTCCCGATAATAGGCAATATCTGTATGGATATGTGTATGGTCGATGTCTCAGGAGTGACGACCCGGGTAGGGGATGAGGCTGAAATATTTGGAGAAAACATACCAATTGACGAGGTGGCTTCAAAAATTCAGACTATTCCTTATGAGATACTTACATCAATTCCACGAAGGGTGAAAAGAGTATTTTTCAGAGAATAATAAATATCTGCAAGGGGAAAATTGTTGCTCAGCCCAGTTCGTTGATGTGTTCAAGACTATCGCTGTCGACAAGGGCAATTTTCCTTCCTTTTATTCTTATCTTTCCTTCCGAAGCCATAACGGAAAGTGTACGGATAGCGTTCGATGTAGTCATGTTTGAGAGGTGGGCAATATCCTCCCGCGATAGGGCAACTCCTATTGTCTTCCCATCTTCCTCATAACCATAAATTTTAGCCAGCATTAACAATGATTCAACAAGCCTGCCCCTTACATGTTTCTGGGTCAGAGATACAGTCCTGTCATATGATGTGTAGAGTTCCTCGCAAAGGACTCTGTTCAGCCTTAGCGATAATTCCTGATTCTTTTTCAGTATCCTGATAATGGCTTGTTTTTCAAGAATACAAACCACAGAATCTTCAACAGCTGCAGTAGAAAATGACCACATACTGCTGCCAAACAATGATTGATAACCAAAGCAATCATTTTCACTGACCATTTTAAGTATCTGTTCCCTTCCGCCTACTCCAACCTTAAAGACTTTCAACTTTCCCGACACCAGATATGCCATTCCCCTTATCTTGTCATCTTCTTTAAACAATGAATCTCCCTTTTTTAAAACAACAAGAGAATGGTGTTGTGCAATTATCTCTTTTTCTTTCTGGGTTAAATCTTTAAAGATAGAAGATGGTCTTTCAAGGCATGATTCTATGCCGGGATTTGAATAATGCATGTTTAATTTATGTTTAAAAACATGCCAAAGATAACAAAAGAAGTATTATTGAAAATAAATTAACATTTTTTAACATATTCAATAACAACAAGTTGCGTAAGAAAAATTTAATGGTTTACTGTTGGTTACGTCCCAGGTGTTTGTGATCCATTATGATACACAGGAGAGAAAATGCGGTGGCTGAATAAACGATTAATATTTTGCCACCAGAGGCATCCTTCGTCCGGCTCCGAATGCTTTCGATGAAATTCTCAGTACAGGAGGTGCCTGATATCTTTTATATTCATTGAAATTGATCATCCTTACGACTTTATTTACAAGTTCCCTGTCATTATCTTCGTTTATTATTTTCTCAACAGGTTTCTGAAGTTCAATGTATTGGTACAAAATCCCATCGAGGATGCCGTAATCAGGAAGTGAGTCAGTATCAAACTGACCAGGTCTTAATTCTGCTGAAGGGAGTTTTTTAATTGTATTCTCAGGAATTATTTCTTTTTTTCTGTTAATATAATTTGCAATCCGGTAAATGTCTGTTTTATAGACATCTCCTATGACCGACAGGCCACCTGCCATATCTCCATACATTGTACCATAGCCTACTGAGGCTTCGCTTTTATTCGATGTATTCAGTAAAACACAACCGAATTTATTTGAAACAGCCATAAGAAGGATAGCCCTGATTCGTGCCTGTATGTTCTCCTCCGTAACGTCTCTTGACTTTCCTATGAAAAGAGGTGCCAGCTCTTCCTCAAAAGCTGTGAATGGCTTTTCAATTTTAACAATATCATATTGTACATCCAGATTTTTGGCAAGTGCAACAGCATCATTAACGGAATGATCAGAAGAATATCGTGAGGGCATCAATAATGCACGTACGTTTTTGTTCCCCAGTGCTTCGGCAGCCAGGCAAAGGACAACAGCTGAATCAATACCTCCCGACAGGCCGACTATAGCGGTCTTTAAATTTGATTTTATAAAATAATCCCTGATTCCCATAATGATAGCTTTATGGATAAGAGCCACAGTATCAGTTATGTTGTCTTCATGTGTTATTTCACCTGACATGATATCTTCGAATCTGAATGTTTCGAGGGCTTCTTCAAAAAACGGGAGTCTTTTAATGATTTCCCCCTTGTTGTCAACAATCAGCGAAGCTCCGTCGAAAATGAGTTCTGTATTTGCTCCTGTCTGGTTGACAGATATGACAGGCACCTTATATTTAACAGCCTTCGATCTGAAAATGTCTGTTTTTGTCTCGACTTTTGTATATGAAAACGGTGAGGCAGCAATGTTAATAATCAGATCTGGTTTATGCTTTGACAGCTCTTCCATCGGCGAGATTGTATAAAGCCTTGTCTTCTCGAATTCGTTGTCGAAAGGCTGTTCATCCCACAGATCTTCACAGATTGTTATTGCAAGCCGGAATCCCTTGAAAGAGAATACAGAGAATTTTTTCTCGGGTTCAAAATACCGGTATTCATCAAAAATATCATACGTAGGTAATAAAGCTTTATTGGCAGAGAATATGATTTTGCCTTCCGACAGAACAAGAGCAGAGTTAAAAAGCTTTTTGCCTTCAGGGTTATTATTAAGAGTGGGCGAGCCTACAATAGCAGTTATACCTGTACATTCTTTAGCAATTTCACTGACAGTTTTACTGCATTTCTCTATGAAATCGGGACGGTCAAGCAAATCAAGAGGAGGATAACCGGGAATGGAAAGTTCGGAAAAGATTATCAGGTCGGAACCGCAGGCCTTTGCTTTTCTAAGTGAGCTGCAGATAAGATCCTTGTTCCGTTCGAAGTTACCTATATGATAATTAAGCTGTGCAACAGTGATTTTCATTAAATTACAGTTAAAAATTAACACCCATCCTGATACTCAGTATCTTATGCGAGATGATATCACCTGGCTGATCTCCAATATCTTTGGTTACGTCCATGAAATTATTTTCAAAGCTCAGTCCTAAGACCAGGGCTGTGGTTCCTCCCAGTGAATATTCCGCGCCTGCCGTTATATGATAGGAAAGGTTGAACATTCTTAATTCATTCCTGGCGTTTTCGTCTGAGATCCCAAGTGGTTTGACATCAGCTTTTCCTCCTACAACAATCTTGGGATCGATTCCCAGGTCGGTAAAATATGTGAAATACCCGATCTGATTTGTCTGTAATTTCAATCCCACAGGAAAAGCCAGATATTTAATTTTGTAAACAACCGGGATACCCGGATTAACCGGTGAAGAGGTGAAATCGAGGTGAGCAGTATCCTGACCGACAAGTCTTCCTCCGGCCTGAATAAGACTCAGTCCTGTCGAAAATGAATAGTTCTCGGTGAAGTACCTGTTGAAGGTTAATCCGAAATTGAACCCTGGTCTGCTTCCTTCATTGCTGACTTTTTTAATGTCGGATGTGAACCAGCATACGGCAGGATCGATATGTACCCCGAACCCTATTCTTGGTTGAGCATTTGAAACACCACGTGAAAATATTACAAAAATCAGAGCAAGTGATATTGTCACAGCTCTGTCTGGTAATGCTTTAAATATTCTCATACGATATTGACTAATCTCGTGTAAAAATAAGAAATATTAGGAGATGTTAATGTGTCGTAATTAATTGTTGCCAGTTAACCGAAAAAGTAATTATTTTAGACGGTTCAAAAGAGAAGAAATTATGAAGATCCGTTCAGCAGCTTTTATCTTTTTATTATTGACACTTACCTTTGTGACTTCCTGCAAAAAGAATCATTATAAGGTTAACACATCTTCAGTTGATGTAAAAGTTGATATAAAAAGGCTTGAAACAGACCTCTTTACTTTGAATCCTGATGAGATTCCTGCCAAAGTTCCGTTCCTTAAACAAAAATATGGTTCTTTTCTTCAACTGTTTAGTTATGTTATTAATACAGGTGATATTAATGACACGTCATTCGGAGATTTTCTGGTAAGGTTTTGCACTGATAAACAGAACAATGATGTATATGCCCTTACCATGAAGCTTTACCCTGACGTTAAGAATATTGAGACAGGACTCCGGGAAGCATTCAGGCATTACCTCTATTATTTCCCTGGAAGAAATGTCCCTGCGGTATTTACATGTATTTCAGGATTTAATAATAGTATAATAACGGGTGATTCAATCCTGGGAATAGGGTTGGACAGGTATCTTGGTGCTGACTGCGAGTATTATCCGCGTCTGGAGATATATAAATATATAGCTTCCAGGATGACTCCTGAAAACATTGTCCCTGACTGCATGTATGGATGGGGTGCCTCGGAGTGGGATTTTTCGGTACTTAATTACCATGATGACAATGTCATAACAGAGATGATACATGACGGGAAACTTAAGTATTTTGAAAAATGCATGTTACCCGAAACCAGTGATGAACTGATCTTTGGTTTTACATCCGGCCAGATGAAGTTTTGCAGGAACAATGAAAGCCAGATGTGGCAATATCTTATAGAAAATGACTTTTTATTTAAAACAGATCAGTTTATAATCCGTAAACTTACTGGAGAAGCTCCTTTTACATCCTATTTTACCAATGAATCACCTGGGAAAG
>DAOQAX010000096.1:0-8133 GCA_035354395.1 Bacteroidales bacterium
GCAATAATTGCCGGAATGGAGTATTGCAGAAGCAATTTTCCTATCTTTTCAACTCCCAGTTCATCTGCATTGCTTCTCGCTGTCATATAATTCCCGATCTGAAACGGATGCAAATATCTTCATTTTTATTCAATTGTAATTATCAAAACGAACAAAGATCATAATATGTAACTAAATGGTTTTACAAATTTGAATATCTGATAAATACTCAACATTTATTAACAAACATTAAAAACATGCATCTCATTCTCAGTTGTTGTGAATTATTATACTTTTGTTGGCATTTTTAGAAAACACAAAATGGATAAGATAAACCATTTGCACAGGTAAAGACTGCAATCAGATAATATCTTAAAAAAACCTAAAAACTTATGTATACAGGGAATATTTCAATGTTAATACCTGTCTACATTTACAATTATGCTGTTTCAATCCATGATGATCTCCGGAAGATAAAACATATGATGAATCATCCTGGTTTAGAAAAAACAGAAAAAATTTAAATTGTGAACTGAGTAATATTTAATCCAGGAACAACATATTGATATCTAAATACATATTAAATAAAATGAGAACTATTATCCCAATTCTTTGTTTATCTGTGATTCTTTTTATGTCGTGCAACCATGCAAAGCAAAATAGCAGGAGAGTTGCTGCTCCTAAAGACTATTCTGTAATAACACTGGTTCCAAAATCAGTTACCATCCATAAAGATTTTCCTGCTACAATTGAAGGGCAGCAGGTCATTGAGATCCGGCCCATGATAAGCGGATATATCAGGGAAATAAAAGTCAGAGAAGGTGACCATGTAAATAAGGGCCAGGTGCTTTTTATAATCAATAATCCTCAATATGAGCAGGCTGTGCTGACAGCAAAAGCTCAGATAAATAGTTCTGAAGCTGATGTTAATTCAGCCAGAATGGAAATTGAAAAAGTGAAGCCGCTTGTTGAAAAACAGATTGTCAGTGAGTATCGTCTGAAATCTGCAGAACTGACACTTCAGGCAAAAGAGGCTGCTCTTGCCCAGGCTCATGCCGCACTTGCAAATGCCGAAGCCAATCTGGGTTATACAATCATCAAGAGCCCTCAGGATGGAATAATTGGTACTATTCCATATAAAGCCGGAGCATTGGTAAGCAGTAACAGTGCAGAAGCATTGACAACACTTTCTGACATAACCAATGTCTTTGCATATTTTTCATGGAATGAAAAGCAACTTCTTGATTTCTTATCCGATTCTCAGGGAACAACTGTTGAAGAAAAAGTAAAAAACATGCCTGAGGCAACACTGATACTTGCTAATGAAAAGGAATACGAATCAAAAGGTAAAATTGAAATGGCCAGCGGACTGATCTCAACAGAGACAGGCACTGCCACATTTAAAGCTGTTTTCCCAAATCCGAATGGTCTTATTCGGAGCGGATCAAGCGCTAAAATACAGATACCGGAGATTATCGACAGCGTCCTTATTATACCTCAGAGTGCCACTTACGAATTGCAGGATAAACGGTTCATCTATACAGTTGGCCCAGACAACAAAGTAACTGCGACTAACTTCATTTCAATCCCAAGTGATGATGGTAAATTCTTTTTGGCCACAGGAGGCCTTAAAGCCGGCGACAGGATTGTTATAGAAGGGGTTGCTTCTCTAAGGGACGGTACTGTCATAGTCACGAAAGAGACAGATGCAAACAACATATATGGAAATATTGATTAATCTTCTTTATCTAAAGCAAATACGATGTTTAAAAGATTTATAGAACGTCCCGTTTTAAGTACGGTTATTTCCATTATTATCTTCATGTTAGGAATACTTGGTCTGGTAGGTCTGCCCATAGAACAATATCCCGACATAGCCCCTCCGACAGTACGTGTTTCAGCCAGTTATGCCGGAGCTAATGCAGAAGTAGTACTTAACAGTGTTATCATCCCTCTCGAAGAACAGATCAATGGGGTGGAAGGAATGACTTATATGACATCAAGCGCCACAAATGATGGTGGAGGATCTATCAATGTCTATTTCAAAGTTGGAGCCGATCCAAATATGGCTGCTGTGGAAGTGCAAAACAGGGTCTCATCTGCCTCCAGTCTGCTGCCTGCAGAAGTTACACGTGCAGGAGTAACTGTAAGAAAACAACAAGGTGGTATGATTCTTATGGCAGCTCTCTACAGTGACAATCCGGCATATGATGAGTTATTCCTCCAGAACTATGCCAACATAAACATTACTCCCAAGCTTAAAAGGGTGAATGGTGTTGGTGATGCTTCTGCTTTTGGCTCACGAACATATTCTATGCGTGTATGGCTGAAACCTGAGCTTATGGCTGTGTACGGAATAGTACCAGGCGATATCACTTCTGCCCTGAACGATCAGAGTATTGAAGCAGCTCCGGGAAGGTTTGGAGAACAGGGCAATCAGAGTTTCCAATATGTGATCAGGTATACCGGAAAGCTAAAAACTGTTGAAGAATATGAAAATATAATTATAAAAGTCAGGGAAAATGGTCAGTATCTGAAGCTGAAAGATGTTGCAAGAGTTGAACTGGGAGCCCAGTCCTATACCAGCAACCTTCTTGTCAATGGTAAACCGGCAACAAATATTGCCGTCAGCCAGACCTCCGGCTCCAATGCCCGTGAAGTTATCAAAGAATCTTTAAAAGTTCTGGATGAGGCTGCTGAATCGTTCCCCGAAGGTGTTCATTATGTCAATACTGTTAATGCAAACAAATTCCTTGATGCTTCAATTGCAAAGATTTTAAGAACCCTGCTCGAAGCATTTTTGCTTGTATTTATCGTCGTATATCTATTCCTTCAGGATTTCCGTTCAACTCTTATACCTGCAATATCTGTACCTGTTGCCATTGTCGGAACATTTTTCTTCCTGTACCTTTTCAACTTCAGTATAAATCTTCTGACTCTTTTTGCAATGCTTCTTGCAATAGGTATTGTAGTCGATGATTCAATAGTTGTGGTTGAAGCAGTTCATGCCAAGCTCGACCAGGGATATACTTCAGCCCGTAAAGCTTCAATTGATGCTATGAATGAGATATCGGTAGCAATCATCTCCATTACACTTGTTATGGCGTCGGTGTTTGTACCTGTTACTTTTATCTCAGGATCTTCCGGAGTCTTTTATAAACAGTTTGGTATAACCTTGGCAATCGCCATTATCATTTCAGCTATTAATGCTCTTACCCTAAGCCCTGCATTAGCCGCTCTTTTCCTTAAACCAAAAAACAAAGAGGAAAAGAAAACAGGTGGTTTGCATAAGTTTTACATTCTCTTTAATACCGGGTTTGAAGCAACTAAAGACAAATATATCCAGGCTGTTACATTTTTGTCGAAGAAGAAATGGATTACAGTCACAACCGTAATAGCTTTCTGCTGTGGCCTTTTAGTACTGATGAAAACTACACCTTCAGGTTTTGTGCCTGAAGAGGACATGGGAACGATCTTTGTCAATATCAGCCTTCCGCCATCTTCATCTCTCGAACGTACAACAATTATCGCCGACCAGGTTGCCGATATAGCCCGTTCTATTCCTGAAGTCAATGGTGTATTGCGTATGGTGGGTAATAATATTATGGCCGGAAGCGGTAGCTCATATGCAATGGTTATTCTGGAACTAAAGAACTGGAAGGAGAGAAAAGGTGTAACCAATGTCGATATCATTCAATCATTAATGAAAAAGTCTTCGGGTATAAGGGATGCAAGTATAATGCCTTTTTCTCAGCCGACTATCTCGGGATTTGGCATGAGCGGAGGTTTTTCATTACAGCTGCAGGATAAAGGAGGCCATACCATTAACCAGTTTTATAAGGTTTCGCAGGATTTCCTGGCTGAATTAAATAAGCAACCTGAGATTCAATTAGCTTATACTACGTTCAATCCGAATTTTCCGCAATATCTTCTGGAGCTGAACATACCTAAGGTTAAGCAGGCAGGGTTAACAGTAAGTGACATAATGTCTGCCATGCAAGGTTATCTTGGCGGATTGTATGTTTCCAACTTTAATCAGTTTGGTAAACAATACCGTATTATGGTTCAGGCTGAACCAGATTACCGTAAAAATCCTGAAGACCTGAATAAAATACTTGTGCGCACAAAAAACAGCAATATGGCACCTATTACTGAGTTCATCACACTGACTAAAGTATACGGGCCTGAAAGTATCTCACGGTTTAATTTATTCACAGCCATTGCAATCAATGGATCACCCAATAAAGGATATGGCTCAGGAGAAGCAATGGCAACAATAAAAAGAGTCGCAGATCAGACACTGCCACAGGGTTATGGTTATGAATTCTCCGGAATGAGCCGTGAAGAACAAAGCAGCGGTTCTCAGGTAATATATATATTTATATTGTGTCTTCTTTTTGTTTACTTCCTGCTAAGTGCGCTATACGAAAGTTATCTTCTGCCATTATCTGTATTACTTTCTCTTCCTGTTGGTTTGTCAGGAATATTTGTTTTCGCAAAGATTTTTGGAATCAACAACAATATCTATATGCAGATCTCAATGATAATGCTGATAGGCCTTCTTGCAAAAAATGCTATCCTCATCGTTGAATTTGCTGCAACACGAAGGGAGCACGGAATGTCTGTCGTTACAGCTGCAATAGAAGGAGCGAAGGCTCGTCTCAGACCTATTTTAATGACTTCCCTTGCCTTTATTTTTGGAATAATGCCTTTAATGTTTTCAGTTGGTGCCGGTGCAAACGGAAATAAATCAATCGGATTCTCAGCAGTGGGAGGAATGCTGTTCGGTACCATATTTGGCATTTTTGTAATTCCTGTTCTTTTTATCATTTTCCAGACTCTTCAGGAGAAGCTAAGAAAAAACAGAGAAAATGATGATGAAAATAATGAGTTAGCAATATCATAATCCTGATTATTATGTATTTAAAAGATATTATCAAAATTAAAAAATCATTTTCATGCTTCCTGATGTTGGTTATAGTACTAACATCATGTAAAGTGCTTCAACCTAACAGGTATCCCGATTTATCGCCTGACACTAAACTATTCAGGGATATTGAAGCTGCCGACACCACAAACATTGCAGATGTGCCATGGAGAAGTCTTTTTACCGATCCCCGCCTCCAAGCGCTTATCGAAGAAGCCATAAAAAACAATCCTGATTTACAGATTGCAGCAGCCCGTGTAAAAAAAGCTGAAGCAGTATTGAATCAGAGTAAAGCTGCATTATATCCATCACTTGGTGTAGAAGGTGACGCTGTCTTTAAAAACGAAAAGGCAGATGGCTCTGGTGTTTCTGAAGCTTATCAGTTGTATGGCAGTTCAAACTGGGAAGTTGATATCTGGGGTAAACTCAGAAGTACTAAAAGGGCTAATCTTGCCTCTTTACTTGAAAGTGAAGCTTACACAAAAGCTGTACAGACTCAACTGATTTCTGCTGTTGCAACAAACTATTTCACCTTGCTTAAATACGATGCACAACTTCAGATTACAGAGAAGACGATCGAAAAAAGAGAAGCTGACGTTGAAGCAATGAAACTGATGAAAGACAACGATGTTGTAACCGGAGCCGACCTTGTTCTCAGTCAGGCTAACCGCTACTCGGCAGAAGTCACCATTCCGGATCTTAAGCAGTCTAT
Source organism: Bacteroidales bacterium (assembly GCA_035354395.1). Taxonomy (GTDB): domain Bacteria; phylum Bacteroidota; class Bacteroidia; order Bacteroidales; family VadinHA17; genus LD21. The sequence continues at coordinate 5,619 of DAOQAX010000096.1, forward strand.
TTACGAAATGGAAAATGCAATTAGTCTTCTTCTTGGCAGAAAACCCGGACCAATAGATCGGGGGACACTCGCAGAACAGGAAATCTCTGCTGATCTTAAAACCGGAGTTCCTGCTCAACTGCTTGCCAACCGTCCCGATGTACAGGAAGCTGAATACCGGTTCAGATACTATTATGAAATGACTAAAGTGGCGCGTTCCTATTTTTATCCTGCTATTACCATTACTGCTTCATCAGGTATCACAGAAACAGACTTATCGAAACTTTTTGATGCTGACAGGGTATTCTGGAATATTGCAGGAGGATTGACGCAACCTATATTTAACCATGGACTTAACAGGCAGCGGCTGAAGGTTGCCCAGGCAAACCAGGAAGAATATCATGCTGCTTATAGGCAGACTCTTCTGGCAGCAGGAGAAGAGGTTGTTAATTCCTTACATGCTTATCAGACTGCGACTGAAAAAATCACTTTAAGGAAAATGCAGATTGAATATCTTGAAAAATCGGTAGACTATACTATGGAATTATTGAAATTTACATCCAACACCAACTATACCGATGTTTTAACTTCCGAAGTGAATCTGCTTTCTGCTCAGATCAACAGTGTAAACGACAAACTTCAGCAATTACAGGCTGTTGTGTCATTGTACCATAGTTTGGGCGGTGGTTGGAAATAGTAGAAAAAAAATCTATAATGATCGTATTTTAAAGAGGCTGTCTCAAAAGGTTTTAATCCTTGTTTACCCCTGAATCCCACTGACGCTCCGGTCAGTGCAGGCCTAAAAGGGACTTGTTGAATACCAGTCTCTTACAAAGCCCCTTTAGGCGGATTGGGGGTAGTGCAGGGCTTTTAAGACAGTCGTTTTTGCTAATGGACGCTAATATTCTATTGTTAATATTTATATGTTTGATTGTTTAAAACAATTACTCAGATTCATTTCAGATTCTTTAATTTTTAATATAAGTTTACCTTTGTTTAATACATCCTTAAATAAAAAAATAAAAGTCGGGGATAGTTGCAGTCAAAATCATAAATTTAAATTTTTTCCAAAAATGAAAATTCTTAAATTATTTCTTTTCGCGGCCATTTTGGGATTGTCATATGACGTCAGTGCTCAGATACATGTAGATCTGAAGGGTAAAATAAATGACCAACTGAATAACAGGGCTAATGAACATGTCGACAATGCTATTGACAAAGGACTTGATGCTGTTGAGGAAGGTGTTGCAAACTCAGTCAATAATGATAATGACGAAGGTGACAATAACGATGACCAGGCTTCTGAATCTAAAAATAACTCAAAAAATAAATCAAAAAAAGTAAAAGAATCAGATGAAGCCGGGTCAACTGGTCAGGAGGAAAAAATTAAACCGGTTCAGGACAAGGTTTCAATACAAAGCAGCACCAAATATGATTTTGTCCCGGGCGACAAAGTACTATTCTTTGAAGATTTCTCGCAGGATGCCGTTGGTGACTTCCCTGCATTATGGACAACAAATGGTTCAGGTGAAGTAAAAACTGTAAATATTGCCCCCGGGAATTGGCTGCACATGAATACAGAAGATGCCGTATATGCTGCAATTAAGGAAGTTCCTCTTCCTGAAAATTTCATATTTGAATGCGACATAATAACTACTTCCGTTGAAGATCAGGATTATTTTGACATGGAGATTTCCCTTTTTCATGCAAATGATGATTACACATTAGATGATCTTTACCCGGGAGATAATGGCTTTCATATTGGAATAGAAAATGGAAGATGGTGGGTGAATGCATATTCCAGTGAAAAAAGCGGCAAAGATGGTGAATCATCCTTGTCTCCTGTCAGTTTAAGTGAGTTGAACCACATTATAGCATGGGTTCAGAAAAGCCGTATACGAATCTATCATGCAGGACAAAAAGTCATTGATCTTCCAACCCTGTTGTATACCCCTATTAATTATAACCGTCTGCGCTTTTCACTATATGGAATGAAAGGAAGACCTTATGTAACCAACATACGCATAACAACTGCCGGAGCCGATACACGCAGTAAGCTTCTTACAGAAGGAAAACTCATCAGTTACGGTATCTACTTTGATGTAAACAAAGATGTTGTTAAACCAGAGTCTTATGGCGCATTGAATGATATTGCAAAAATACTGAAAGAGAATCCTGAAGTACGTGTAAAAATTGTGGGACACACCGATAGCGATGGTGCTGACGCATCTAACCTCGATCTCTCAAGACGGCGTGGTGCTTCTGTTAAGAATGAGCTGGTAAAAACATTCGGAATTGATGCATCCCGTCTTGAATCTGACGGAAAAGGCGAAAGTGCATCCATTGCTTCCAATGACACACCATCGAATAAATCGCTTAACCGCAGGGTTGAATTTATTAAACTTTAAGTTTATTAATTTTCCACCTGATTGTTTCATAATGAAAACAATAGAGACTGTGGAAATTTAATTATAACACAATAATTAATAATACGAAGCCACAACTAGCTATATCCAAAGAACGACCATTCGTGCCG
>DAOQAX010000097.1:0-8116 GCA_035354395.1 Bacteroidales bacterium
TCATTTTTCTTTTGATAATAAAAAACATACTTAAACACGAATAATGAGAATACATCAGGAAATAGTATCAGATGGCTTCGTATTCTTCAGATGTAGTATTAATTATGTCTCACGTGACAGACATGCATAAGGCATTTTCAGGCTGTTTTAAAACTAAAAAGCAGGATCTCTGATTAATTTGGGTTAATTTTATGCTAGGGCAATCCATTCCGAAAGTGTAAAATGAAAGATTGCCTTTTATCTGCTTTAGAAATGGTATTTTTTAACAAAAAAATCTTAGCATTCACAATGAATTAATAATTTCCTTTCTTTAAAAAAATTATTCATATGAATAAATTCTGTCACATCTTTTTAATAATCATCAATTTATACTAATATAAAATAATGCTAAAATGAATATTGAGAACCAAAAAAATTTAAGTATTCATGTTTTCCCGACAAGAAAATCAATGGGAATTGCTGCAAGTAACGATGTGGAAAAAAGAATCAACGCATTGCTCAAGATAAAAGATGAAATACGAATGGTATTTGCAGCTGCACCTTCACAAAATGAAATACTGGATTGTCTGGTCGAAAGCAAAACAATTGACTGGAACCGCATTACAGCATTTCACATGGACGAATACATTGGTCTGCCAGCTGAATCAGAACAATTGTTCTCAGCTTATCTTAAAAACCGGTTGTTTGACAAAGTGCCGTTTAAACATGTTTATACGATTGATGGTAATAATGATATAGCTCTGGAAATGAAACGTTATTCCGGTTTAATTGCAATTGCTCCAATTGATATAATTTGTCTGGGTATCGGGGAAAACGGCCATATTGCGTTTAATGATCCTCCTTTTGCTGATTTCAACGATCCTTTACTTATGAAAGAAGTTACCCTTGATCAGGTTTGTCGCAAACAACAGGTGAATGATGGTTGTTTTCCCAGCCTTGACCTGGTACCTCAGAAAGCATTGACATTGACAATTCCGGTTTTTATGCAGGCATCACACCTGTTTTGTGTAGTTCCCGGTATAAATAAGCGTAATGCTGTAGGACAAACAATTACCGGGCCTGTCACAACAAGTTGCCCTGCTTCTGTGCTTCAGAGACATCCAGATTGTAACTTTTATTTCGATGAGGCTTCCTGTGATTTGTCATTATTAAAATAGTATTTAAAATGAAACATGATCGCCGAAAATTCCTAAAGCGAGCTGCTGTGTATAGCTCAGCAGGTTTATTTATAAATCCTTCATTTTTGGATACGATACTACAGACAATAAAAAATGAACCTGAAGGACTTCAGGAAGTGAATGATCGGTCAATCCCTGTATTCCCGTTTTACAGATTCGTGAAGGAATATAATTTCGGAGATTATATTCCAAAAGATCAGGGTGGAAAATTCATTCAGATGCAGTTGTTAAAAGGTGAAGAAGATGCAACAATTGTAAAAGAGATTCGAAACGGGCTTCTGGAAAAAATATATGGTAATCCGATTGGCTGGGATACATTTGAGCAAAAGTCAATTGAAAAAAGTGTATGGCTAAACAGGTTTTACTATCTGCCATCTTTTGCACGTTTATATTATTTAACAAAAGACAGAACCTATCTGGACGACATGATGCGGATTATTTCGCTTTGGATTTCAGAGAACCCGTACAAACCCGATCAACACGCAAAAGGATTTAACTGGCGCGATATGCAGGTAGCATGGAGGTCTATTCATCTTTCATGGTGTCTCTTTCTTGGAGCAGAAGGTCTTTCCCCTGAGGAATACCAGATGATAGTTACTTCACTCAAAGATCATTCCACTGTTCTTTTATCTGGTTTTGGCCAGCAACCGTTAAATGAGTTTAATCATCAATCACACGGTGCACTTGCCATGTTATATCTTGGCATTCTATTTCCCGGCATTCCCGGCTCTGCTGAATTAATTGAAAAGGGCAGAGTTATTCTGAACCATCATCTTGAGAAGGCTTTCTATCCTGATGGAGGGAATAAGGAACAGATGTTCGGATATTTTCCCTTCGAGGCTCATATTTTCAGGGACGCCTATCTGCTTTTAAAATCCAATGGGTTTGAATCACTCCAAAACTATATCACAGGATTGAAGAACATGATGGGGTTCATGGCTTCCGTAGCACAACCCGATGGTACCATGCCTCAGATAAATGATTCTTTTGAAATGCCGGTATCCCCGACAATTCCTTTGATTGAAAAAATAACAGGAAAGAACTCTTCTGGCAACCATCAAAGCGTTTTTTTCAAGGATACCCAGATTGCTGTTTTCAGAAAAGAAAATACAAAGAATAAATGGTATTTTTTAATGAATCCTGCATCCAATATTGGTGGACATGATCATGCCGGCCGCCTTGCGTTTAACATGTGGTATGCAGAAAGACCAATGATTATCGACAGCGGTTGTTGTAATTATGATGATCCGGCTCTTATTCAATGGTACAGGACCTGCAGAGCTCATAATACAGTAATAATTGACGGAAAAACTGATGCTGAAACCTCAGGTGACAAATTGTGGACAAACAACCGGATAACCCGGAATAAAATTACTGACTGGAATCAGGATGGTGATCTGCAATATTGCAGAATGATTTCACCCTCGTCTGAAGAAACCAATTCTTCAGTAAATTGGTATCGTTCAGTTGTTTTGGTAAGAGATGATTTTGCCATCATATATGATCAATTTGAAGGTACCGGCGAACACAGCTTTGAAATACTTTTTCATCTCCCTGTCTGTAAGATTACGAAAAATGATGAATCCGGATCTATACGCATTGATGATCAATTGGAAATTATTCCATGCGATATATCACTTATTGACAAGCTGGAACTAAAAGATGGACAACTAAGTGTAAAAGGGATAAACAGACCGGCTCAATATGCATCATATAACCTTCATGGTTTTGACACAGTCCATTCATCTTTCATCTTGTATCCGGTGAATAAATCACCGGAAAATATGAAAATTCAACAGGTAATCAGGAATAAGGATATTAGCCTTATCCTGACTGATTCAAAGGGCTCTAAGGAAACTATTGAATTTAAAGATAAGCAGGTTAAAACTTCCGGAGTAAAAAACACTGAAAATAAAAACCATAAGATATGAATATCAGCTCAAAAAATCATTCAACCCGTCGTTTGTTAGTTTTTACATTGCTTATTGCAACCTTAATATTTGGAAGAGTCCAACCAGGTCTATGTCAGCTATCTTCATCACCTGAGCATCGCACTGAAAATGGCTAAAGCTTTAAAATAAGGGGGTTTCATTTAGATCTCAGGATTCAGGTTATGACGATTAAGGCACTTAAGGATTTTGCAAGAGAAATGGCTTCACTTGGACTGAATACACTTGTCATGGAATGGGAAGCTTCGTACCCTTTTGACAAAGATGCGACTATATCGAATGAATTGGCATATACAAGGGAGGAAGTAACAGAGTTTATCGGTTATTGTGAAAAGCTTGGCATTGATGTAATTCCATTGCAACAATGCTTTGGTCATGTAGAATACATTGTGAAACATGACAGGTACTGTAATCTTCGCGAAGATGAAAAAGAGATATCCCAGATATGTCCGTTAAAAATCAAAGAGGACAGCATCCTGTTTACAAGACTTTTTACTGACTTATCGTCTGTGCATCATTCAAAATATTTTCATATAGGAGGCGACGAGACATATCTTTTAGGTCATTGTCCGGAATGCTCGAAAAAAGCCTTAGCCGAAGGTAAATCGAAACTTTTTGTTGATTACATGAAGATGATATGTAATATAGTCATCAGCATGGGCAAAACTCCGGTTATGTGGGCTGATATTCTGCTCAAATATCCTGAAGCAGCTTCGGAATTACCTCCACAAACCATATTTGTCGACTGGAACTACGGATGGAAAACAAATTATTTTGGAAATATCAGTGCCCTTCAATCCAGGGGTCTGGAATTCTGGGGCGCGCCGGCTATAAGAAGCCATCCCGATAATTATTTTGTCACGTGTTGGGGAAAACATTTTTCGAACCAGAGTGAATTCATCCCTTATGCCCGGAAAGCAGGATACACAGGTATTATCATGACATCATGGTCAACATCAGGAGTATACGGTTACACATGGGATGTCGGAAACGAAGTTATTGATATGCAACAAATAAGAAACACCTACCCTTTGTCCGGTTTCAGAATACTACTTGCAGCTTATGCGCACTCACTTAAAGATACAACACCTCTTAATCCCGAAAAATTTGTTGTTAACTATGCAGAGGAACGATTTGGTCTTTCTCCTGCACAAGGTAAGGTATTATGGAAAGCGTTAAATGTAAACCCGGAATTAATAGTTAACGGAAAACCTGCAACATCAAGATCTATTGCTGATATGCGTGATTCATTATCACTTGTTTCATCACAATTGTATAAAATAACACCTGAAAAAAACAAAACCGAATTCGAACATTTTAAACTAATGTCGAGGATAAGGGAATTTTATCTTGCTGGTAAAGAGATAGAATCTGTATACAATTCTGATAAATTTTCAATCCTGGATAAAAGAGCTCTGATAAGACAGGTTGATTCTTTGCTCATTGAATCAAAAAAAATCGATAAAAAATTCATGCATTTACAAAAAGGATTTCTTTACGAGTCTGAAATCAGAAAACAAAACGAGATAAGGATTCAAAAGCTTGTCATCCTTAAAAACCGGCTGAAAGGACAGCGTAATCTGAGTTAAACGTTTCTAAATTCATTAAAAAACAGCTTATTTATGAAAGAGAAATCAACAGGAATATCAGCAGGATTCAATATCCATTCCAAGGATTCAAAAATGAGACGCTCGCTTTTATGGCACAAACAAGTATCAAAAACATCTGAATGGTTTGCTTTTAAAGGATTATTCGATTCAGTAACCCATTCAGCCTCATCTGCCGGCACTTCGGGACCAGCTGTTCAGAAGTTAAATAACAGGCTGCTCTCTTTGGATGTTCTTCGGGGTTTTGATATGTTCTGGATTACAGGTGGAGCTTACCTTATTAATACACTGGCTGAAGTATTCAATAAAAAATGGCTGATAGTATTAAATGAACAGATGCAACATGTGCCATGGGATGGCTTTCATTTTCTTGATTTAATCTTTCCTCTGTTTATGTTCATTTCGGGGGTAGCTATTCCCTATTCTGTAAAAGCAGGACTGGCAAAAAACAAATCAAAAAGAACCATTTTAACAAAAGCTTTCAGACGTATGATAGTTCTGGTTTTATTAGGTCTGTTATATAATGGCGTATTTCGGGAAGGATTTACCAATGCCCGCTATGTAAGTGTCCTGGCTCAAATAGGAATTTCTTATTTCTTTGCATCTCTGATTATCATCAATTCAGGATCATTTAAAACAATACTATTCTGGGTATCCGGTATTCTTGCAGGTATTACCTGCCTTCAGCTTTTCGTCCCGGTTCCGGGTATCGGAGCTGGTATTCTGACACCGGAAGGATGCATGAACGGATATATCGACAGATTGCTTCTGCCAGGGCGTCTGGCTTACGGACATGAAGGCATGTTGGCTTCAGGCAACGGGATATACGATGCACTGGGAATCCTTTGCATTGTCTCGGCAACAGGAATTACCCTGATGGGAGCAATTGCAGGTTATATTCTTCAAAGCAAATCAGTTACTGAGTATAGAAAAACAATCATTCTCACTGCAACAGGAATAACTTTAATTGTAATTGCACTCCTTCTTTTACCATACTATCCTGTCATAAAGAACTGCTGGACCACAACATTCAACTTACTTACCGGAGGTATAAGTTTTATTTTGCTTTCACTGTTTTATTTTGTAATAGATGTTTGCCATATTCAAAAATGGTCATTCTACTTTAAGGTCATCGGGATGAATTCCATTTTTATATATCTTCTTGTTCGTATTATCCCGGTAAGAGATGTTACCGGGATGTTTATTGGATGGATGGCAAAGCTAATGGGTGAACCGGGTACTATTATTACTGCAATCGGCAGCCTTATCGGAGTATGGCTTTTACTCTATTTTATGTTTAAAAAAAACATATTCATTAAAGTCTGACAGGCAAATACCCCAATAAGACTACTGAAAATCAGATATCGTTCTCACCTTTCACATACCCAAAGTTGGCGAGAATTCCTCCGTCGACGTATAACACCTGTCCGTTGACAAAATTGGCAGCTTTTGAAGCAAGAAACAATACAGCATTGCCAACATCCTCTGGCTGTCCCCATCGCCCTGCCGGAGTGCGTGTCATAACCAAGTCGTTGAATGGATGACCATTCTCGCGGATAGGACCAGTTTGTGCCGTAACAATATAACCGGGACCAACGCCATTAATCTGGATATTATATTTTGCCCACTCACAGGTCATGCTTTCGGTAAGGAGCTTAAGACCTCCCTTTGCAGAAGCATAAGCAGAGACTGAGTTTCGTCCATAAACGCTCATCATTGAACAGAGATTAATGATCTTACCGCTGCGTTGTGCAATCATTTTCGGAGCTACCCTTTTTGAAACGATAAACGGAGAAACAAGGTCAACATCAATAACCTGTCTGTAATCAGCCACAGGCATATCGAGGATAGGTATACGTTTTATTATTCCTGCATTATTGACAAGAATATCAATAACACCCACATTCTTCTCTATCTCTGAGATACCTCTGTCGACATCATTCTCATCTGTTACATCGAATTTAAGCGTATATACATCGAGCCCCTCTTTTTTGTATTCTTCCTTACAGATTTGTAGTTTCTCTTCCCTAAGATCGTTAACACAGATTTTTGCACCTGCTTTACCAAGTGTCATGCCTATTGCCATACCTATACCGTGTGTCCCGCCGGTTATAAGAGCTACTTTACCTGTCAGATCAAATAAGTCATTCATACGATATAATATTTTTTTTATTTTTTTATTTTTCTATAGTTAGATTATTTCAAATCGACAGGCTGGCGAACATCCATGTCACCGTAGTTTAGATTTTCCCCTGCCATACCCCATATAAAGGTATAATTTGAGGTACCGGCTGCACTGTGAATGCTCCATGATGGAGATAGTACAGCCTGATCATTTTTCATCCAGATATGTCTTGTTTCATCCGGATCGCCCATAAAATGGCAAATCGCTTGTTTCTCCGGAACTTCAAAATAGAAATAGGCTTCCATCCTGCGGTTATGTGTATGTGCCGGCATTGTGTTCCAAACACTTCCCGGTTTTAATTCAGTCATTCCCATCTGAAGCTGACAGGTTTCAATGACACCGGAAACCAGTAATTTGTTGATTACCCTGTGATTTGATTCTTCAAGGCTTCCCAATTCAACAACAATGGCATCCTTTACTGTTACTTTTTTTGATGGATATGAATGATGAGCCGGTGCAGAGTTAATGTAGAGTTTTGCCGGTTTCGAAGGATCAACTGACTTGAACACGACATCTTTTGTCCCTTTTCCAATATACAACGATTCTTTATAGGCCAGTTTATAGATGGTTTCGTCAGCCTCAACTACAGCATCGCCGCCTACGTTAATTATCCCCAATTCTCTTCTTTCCAGAAAATATGGAGCTTTAAGATCATCAAATGGCTCAAGTTTCAACGATTTTTTTACCGGCATAGCTCCTCCGACTATAAGCCTGTCGTATAAAGAATATACGAATGATATCTCATCAGCTGCAAAGACATTTTCTATAAGAAATTCTTTCCTGATCTTTTCTGTATCGTAGCTTTTAACATCGTTCGGATGTGCTGCATACCTAAGTTCTGTTTTCATAATTAAATTTCAATGTTTCAATTAATAATCTACATATTATCCTGCGCTCTGTACAACCCAGCCTTGCCCGGATCTGAAAGTTCGTATGTTTTCGTTCAGGCTTTATTTATATCAGAGGCATTCTTATGGATCTTACTTACAGCCTCTGCAATCTGATCCATATCTGTTTTTGTACCCAGAAGCATGTTCTGTGTGAACCAGACAGCCTGATCGGTAAGCTTGTCATTTTCAGGACAATGATTACGTTCGAGCCATTCATTCATTGTCTTTTCTCCATAAATGGTCAGGTAATGTTTGTTTTTTGCAAGATCTGAAACATAAGCATCCTTATTCATCTTTCCATAACCAC
>DAOQAX010000098.1:0-8069 GCA_035354395.1 Bacteroidales bacterium
ACCGGACTACCTCTTCTTGTAGGTCTTTCCAGAAAATCGATGATCTCCAAAACACTTGAGATATCAGCCGATGAAGCCCTGAACGGGACAACAATACTGAATACAATAGCTCTTGCCAATGGGGCTGATATACTGCGTGTTCATGATGTAAAAGAAGCTGTACAGGCAGTAAAACTGCACCTTAAGACAAAGAAAGCTTAATGGCTGAGCTCTCTGTTTTAGATAAATTGTATATTAAGGCGAGGTGCAAAGAATTTTGTTATTTTTACAGACAATTATTTTAATATGCCATTTAGCATCTCGACATTTGACATAATTGATATTTTCCTGGTAGCGATAATACTGTTTCAGCTTTACAGGCTAATCAGAGGCACTGCTGCTTTCAGTATTTTCATTGCTATTTTCCTGATTTATCTTTTCTGGCTTATTGTGAAAGCGCTTAATATGGAGCTGATCAGTGCTTTACTGGGTCAGGTTATTGGTGTTGGTGTTATAGCGCTTATCATAGTCTTCCAGCAGGAAGTAAGAAGGTTTCTGCTTGTTCTCGGGAACCGTTATATAAGGACAAGCAGATTCTCATTTTTCAAATTCTTTTCTTCTGTCAAGGAAGAACAGGTAAGTGCCAAAGGTGCGGAGGAAATTGCAAGAGCCTGCGAAGCAATGGCGTCTTCCCGGACCGGGGCCCTAATTGTTATTGGAAGGAAAAGCAGTCTCGTTTTGTATGCCGAAGGCGGAGAAGTTATTAAGGCAAAGATAAGCTCGGAATTACTGAAAACTATTTTTTTTAAAAATACTCCGTTACACGATGGTGCCGTGCTTATTGAAAACGGACTTATCGTTGCTGCGAGATGTCCATTGCCGATAACAGATCAGGTATCGTTGCCACCACGTTATGGAATGAGACACAGGGCTGCTATAGGAATGTCAGAACAGACTGACGCTCTTATAATAGTTGTCTCGGAGGAATCAGGTTTTATCACTGTTGTTGATGCCGGTTCTATAAAGGAGAATATTGCTCCGAATGAGCTCAGGAACATCCTTCTGAAGGAAAAAATCTGGTAAATGGCCCAGAATCATATCAAAATTCTTACACAAATCTTTTTTAGTGGTAAAAATCAAACGTCTACACCTTGATAATTACCGTTTTATGTTTTAAATTTGGTATGAAATTATGTCTACCTGATAAAATTTTGTGCCATGAGATCGGAATTTTTGCACCTGAATGCCCGTGATTTTTTTAAGGGCATGATTGTTGTTACTATTTGCACTTTTATTACTGGAATTTATCAAGTAATAGTCAGTGGAGGTGTCATCGACTGGCTTAATGTAAAACCGGTAGTAATAGCAGCTGTAGGATCTGCAGTTTCTTATCTTACAAAAAACCTGCTGACAAACTCAAAAGATGATTTTATGAAAAGCGAAACATGTGAAACTGCCGCTTAACATGGATCGCAAACTCTACGATATTCATTACCACCTGTTTGATCTGAGCCATCCTAATCTTCTGGCTTTTCTGCTCAGAGATGACCTTATTACGAAAAAAAAAGTAAGGGATGTCCTTGACAAACTGCCTTTCATACTTAAAATAACTCCTTTATGGCTTGCATCTTTTTTTTCGGGCAAGATATCTGAAAGAGTAAAGGATTTTCTGAAACATGATACAGGAAATGTGCTTAACCTTCTTTCAGTGATGGAAGGTGCTGTTGATTATCATTTCTTATATACTGAACATTTCCTACTGAAAGAAAAACTCTATTTCGGTGACTCTGATTCTTTCATGTATAACAAGATAGCAGTGAGCCCGCTTATTATAGATTTTGGTTACAAGGGTATGGAAAAGCCTGATTGTTTTTATAACTATCCGCCAGCCAAACCGGTTGTTAACCAGATTCTTGATCTTCTGAGAGCAATTTATTTCTATTATAACTATGATATTATAATTCATCCGGAAAAACCAGAGAAATTTAAACTAATCCCGACAACAAAACCAAAAGAGAAAAAACTATTTGAGATCTACCCGTTTCTCGGAATCAATACGCAAAACTATGATCTCTCAGAGATTGCAGAATTGTTCGATAAATACTTCAGAGGATATGAAGATGACCATTATCCATCTGACCGGCAGGCAAGACTGTTTAATAAACTGGGAACGGTAAACGTTGACCTTGAGGATATGATATTCAGAAGAAAAGAGGCAATTGATAGTGATTATTATTCCTGTTTGTTTGCAGGAATTAAGCTTTATCCTCCTCTTGGATTTGATCCGTGGCCTTCTGATGATCAGACAGAACTTGATAAAGTAAGATTTCTATACAGCGAGTGTATAAGAAGAAAACTTCCGGTGACTGTCCATTGCAGTGACGGAGGATTTAAAACATCTCCTGAGGCACGGAATCTGACTGAACCATCGCAGAAATGGCAGATGGTTCTTTCCCGTCCTGAATATTCAAATCTTAAAATTAATTTTGCGCATATGGGAAGTCAGTCCGGAGGTAACAGTGAGTGGCTGCAGACTATTCTTGCCGACATTGAAGGAAACCATAATGTTTATACTGATTGCTCATGCCTGACTCCTCACGAGGAGGATTATGAAATTGTAAAACGGGTAATGAATGAGGATTCAGAATCGCATATTCTGTTTGGAACAGATTTTATTATTAATCTGATATGGTCAGATTCTTATAATGAATATCTGAATAATTTTATTCAGAGCAAGGTACTTGATGACAGGCAGAAAAAACTGATCGGAGAGATTAATCCGGAGAGGTTTTTGTTCGGATAAACAACTTTCCCTACGGTATTGTTATCTCCTGATTACCAGTATTAAATAATAGACTTACCGATCAGTTCCCGTAACGCTAATCTTGCAAAAAGATTTAACCTGAAGAAATTTTCGTTTTCTCTGTTAACGACAGATTAACGCAACTTATAATTAATTGGGGTAATTTTAGTTTCTGATTATGTTTTTTTTGTTATTCTTAGTATCTTTTCACCGGATTAAAAACTATCCGTAATTTTTTTTAGAATCAAGATAGTTCCTGGGATTCAGCTATTTATTAAGGATAATTGTAAATGAATAAGTATTTTCCTGGGGAAATCCATAGAATATAAAATTCTAATTATTATTAATATGAAAAACTTAATTGTAAAAATCATGCTATTAACAAGTTTATTTGGAGTCTTCGGATGCAAAGGTTCCAATGATCCCACTAACTGGGACAGTAAAAAGATTGATCAGTGGTTTGAAAAAGGCGAATGGCTTAATGGCTGGACTGTTTCCCCTGATGCTTCAATAAACAGAAAAGAGTTTGCAATTTCTTATTTTAAAAATAAAGAGAGATGGGATAGACTTTTCACCTTCCTGAAAACAAACGATCTGAAAAATCTGGAAGTAAAAAAATACGAATTGGAAGGAGCTAATCTGTCTGTTATTGTAAGTGAGTATCTTTCTAAAGATGTTGATAGTGCAAGGTTTGAGGCTCATAAGAATTATATTGATCTTCAATATGTTATCAGTGGTTCTGAGCTTATGGGAGTGGCCCCTCTATCTGAAACAAAAGAAATTACAAAACCTTACGATCCAGCCAAAGATGTTGAGTTCATGACTGTCAACAAGTGCGATGACATTAAGGCTACACCTGAAAAATTCTTTATTTTATTCCCATCTGATATACATCGTCCGGGTTTAAAAGATGGAGAAAATGCACCAATCAAAAAGCTTGTCGGGAAAATTAAAGTAGACTAAAAGAGTAAGTTTTGCATTAGCAGACATCAAGATAAACAAGGTTCCCGGACCAGGATTAGATTTTTGATCCAAACCGGGAACTATGGTTATTAAAACTATAAGGCCAACTTGAAATAAATTGTAAGATTATTTTTCATAGTTGACCTTTTTTTATGTTTTTACTCAACCGACTCTTCAAGCATTGTGATGGCTTTGAACAGAACACCGGCTTCCCCTCGGAATGTTCCGGAACCCTTTGGTTTGTTATCGACTGAATACCATTCATAGAAGCCATTGTTATCTTTGACCCTTTTAAGCATAGGTCGCAGTTGTTCATAAGCTTCACTTACCATTCCGTTTCTTATCAGCTGTTGTATCATCCGTCCTCCAAACCAGGTCCAATCACCGCCGTTCTGATAACCATATGGATACATACCTTTATTTTTAAAACTTCCTTCAGGATAGGGCGGATACATTGTTAATCCTATTGAACCGGCTCCGGAGGTTCTCACATTTTCTATCATTTTCTCAAGAGATGTTTTTATCTCTTTTGGGGTAAGCAGATCTGCTTCAATTGCGATCGTTGTTCCTCCATGATAATAAATCTCATTTTCATTGAGGCTGGCAGGGAAGGGAGACCCATTCAAATATATATGCGGGATGAATTTCTGATTGTTGGTATCCCATAAGTACTTCCTGCAGTTAGCTTTAACTGAATCATGAATTTTTATCCATTTTTCCTTTTTTTCAGGTACCATTTTTATGAAGTCATCAAGGGCGATAAGGAACATTGCATTATCATATATGTCGATGGCATAATGAGTGTTTTCATTAATAAAGACACCCCAGTCATGTTCAGGTTGAACATCTCCCCAGTCAGCTGTTGTGGCACCCCATATAAGGCCGTATTTTTCATTGAAGCGATTGTTCAGCAGGAAATCAAGTGACTTTTCAAGACGTTGGGCGATTGTCATCGCTCCGACAGTATCTTTCAGAAAATCTTTATCGCCGCTTAAATTCACATATTTATAGACTGCCTGTACCAGTGATGATTCCTGATCAGTTTCCACCGTATTCTTGTGTCCGGCATAACGCGGCTCGTTCTCAGAATAGATATAATCGTAATCAGCATTTGAAGCGGAAGCTTTTTCACGTGGTATATACCCATCAATAATATTTCCATCATCACCCTGCATTCTGAAAAAGACAAGAAGGTTCTCTTTTAGAATCTGACTGTCATAAACCTGACCGGAGAGCTCAATAAAGGTGTTGTAATCGCGTATCCATACTTCTCCGTAGCCATCACCGGCGTTAAACCCGGTTTTTATGACATCGAGAGCTTTTGCCTTCACAAAAGGGATGTATTCGTCGTTCTTAACTTTTTCCTTAAGTTCTTTATCTGCAGTAACTTTTACAGAAGTGGAACAGGCGAACGCAAACAAAACCACACAGACAGACAGGATTATTCTTTTCATCAAACCGGAGGTTATTTCAGATAATCAATTTTCATATTATAGTTCCATTTTCCAAAATAGAGGTTCCCGCCTTTCCATTCAACTTCGCCTCTCTGGAAATCAAAAGGTTCGCTTCTCAGATATTGTTTTGCAGGGTAAAGAGGACCAGCTACGCCATCATTTATGATCATCCTGTATGAATCTATTCCTGAAATATAAAACTCTTTCAGGGCCTCTGTTTCTGATTGCTGGAGACTATACGAAACATCCAGAGGCACCCATCCGGTACCTTCGTAATAAACTTCACACCAGTCGTGCAGGCTCTCTGATTCAGGAGGTACCATCCATCCACTCTGCCATCTTACAGGGATCCCTTTATATCTCAGCATCGACATGATTGTAAATGTCTGCATACCGCAGTCGCCTCTCCTGTGCTGGTATACATATTCAGGTATATTTGGCATAATGGAATATTCAAGTGCTCCGGCCCATGGTATATTCTCATTAAACCAGTAATAAATCTTTCTTGCAATTTCATATGGGTTTTCTTCCTTACCGCTAATACTGTCGGCAAGATGCCTTATATGATCCGTAAAACATATCTGGGGAAGCTGCTCCGATGTGTATTTTTTGTAGTTATCAGATGTCTTATCATAAGGCAGTATCTTCCGTTCCTTCATATTGAAGTACTGGGCATTCGACTGGTATAAGAAAGATATCTGAAAAACAGCAGGTTCTCCCTTCTTCGAAAGATGTTCCATATAAACGGTTTTGTGAACAGCAGTGTCAGGAGAAAGAATATAATCTTTTTCGGAAGTATTAAGAAGTTTTACATTTTTCTGCCGTGCATGGTTCTCTTTTGGCAATGGCATCCAGCATCTGATCGTCTCTCCTTCAGGAACCACATCGGGATGAACGGTAATGGTATAAGTTATTTTCATGTTTACCGGACAGACGGGATTACCCTCTTTCCCTGAAGCTTTACATACTTCTCTGGTGTGTTTCAGACGGAAAACAAGATCAGGATCGGCTACTTCTTCTTTTAGCCTCATTTCTTTCTGCTCATAGAATTTCTTCATCAGCACAAGATTTGACGCAGACCTGTCAAAGTATGTTTTCTTTCTATTTATCATCCTGAATTCAATCCAACCCCTCCGTTCCCAATATGCCATCTCTTCATCAGAGAATGTGCCGATCTTTTTTTCTATCTGTGCTACCATATCTTCTTCGGTAATATAAAAATCGCGACAGATTCTTTCTGCCATCTGTGTAAGCGAATCTGCGTAATGAATCTGCGGAATGCTGTCGGGAAAGTAATTTTTTAAAGAATCAGATAGAGAGACCACATTATTGAAGTTTCCGGAAAGGAATTCACCCTGAATATCTTTCATGATCTGATTGAAATCAGGATTGGACCGGCAACCCACTAATATAAACAGGAGGATAGGGAACAGGAAAAATCTAAAGTGTGCCATGACAATTTTTTGTTTATAAAGTTAGAAGAATTGTTATATCATGGTGCTGTCCACATTAATGTTTTAATAACATATTTCCCGGCTGTAAAAATGATTCTCTCTGACAGCAATCTGTTTTCAATTACAGCAAAGCACATAAAGGTATGGCAGTGTGTTTCAGATCATCGCCATATCTTTATGTTATGTTTTGTAACCTGGTGGCTGACTATTCAGGTTTTATTACACCTAAGGGGTCTAAGATCACCTGGAGTTGTAATAGATGCTGACTGCAATATAATCAACAATATTCCTGGCAAAATACATGCTGTGCATAGAATCAATCAGAGTTCTCAGTTTTGTGAGAGCAGGATCTATCTTCTCACTGAGTTTTGCAGTTGTTCCATCATCGAAAGTAAGTAATATGTCCCTTTTATGACATATTGAGCCAGTTGTATCAGCCCCGTCTTTTATTACTGCTGCGGCCTCTTTCTGAAGGACCCCGTCGAGGTATACCTGAATGGAATCAATGTTTGAAGCTCTCTTTATATCAATATTTCCTATGGTCAGTATATACTGCCTTTCTCCCTCATGCGAATCATTCCAGATATAGACTCTGGTCTCTTTTAGAAGTACGTCATTATCTTTTAAAAGAGCAAAAGATGAGACAGTTGTATCACCTGTCTGCCATTCGGTGGAAACACGATATCCTTCTGTGAATGTGAATTTTGAAGAATAAGAGTTATCAATAAATGAATGCGCCGAAGAGGATACGTCGAGATCGCCGATGTACTCCGAGTCGAGGGTAAAACCTGCAGAAAGCCTGTAATCATAACTTTTCCACCAGGTATAATACAGATGGTAATCCGAAGCGGTAACTGTAAAATTATTCTTCAGAACAGTATCTTTAGGAGAATAATAATGCAGATATTTTGGATGGGAAACCATCCTCTCAGGCAGATTGACTATCATCTTTTCACTTTCCCCGGTCTTTTTAAATAATCTGTAAGAAAAATAATTGTGATGCCTGGGAACAGGATCAGGTTGATAATCGTAAACACCTGCAATAAGTGGAAGCGTGATGCTATCTTTAAAGGAGTCTTCACTTTTGGCAGCATCGCCGCTCATCGACATTAACTGATAACCTTTTGTCCCGGAGATTTTACTTATGGCAGTATTAATATCGTTTATACTGCTCTGGAAGGAAAGTTTCAGATCGGGAGAGCTTTCATTCTTCGTACATTGTGATCCTGCAAACCCGACAAATAAAACGGTAATAAGAATAATACTTTTTTTCATAGTCATTAATATTAACGTTCATATTCATAATAGTTAACGCTATTTATTTTGAGGTATTATATTAATCGTCAAATTTTCTCAAAGGACTGCTTTAGTCTGTAAAATTACTAAATTTTCTAAAGCCATACCAGATATGATATT
>DAOQAX010000099.1:0-8050 GCA_035354395.1 Bacteroidales bacterium
CAACACGTCTGACTCTGGATCAGAAGAGTTCAGGTTCGAGCCCTGACGGAGCAACCACAGAGCCTTGCATTTAGCAGGGCTTTTTTTTTGCTATGTCAGGCCGAGAGTAATCGCATTCGCTCTCACTCTCGTTCTGTTTCCCCGCTCCCACACTCACACTTTTTCTTCCAGCTCAAATCGTTTTGTAACTGGCGAATAGACCAGCTCATGGATATCCCATTTGCCGTCCTTGGAAGGCCTCTCCAGTTTCTGGGCGATAATCATCTTTTCACCATCAGTCCGGAGGTTTATCATGCCATATTTTGTGAGGAAGGAGTTTGTCTCCTTTTCCAGCTTGTCTATCTGTGCCTGGCATTTTCCTTTTGCCGTCTCGTCAGTAGCAGACTTTAGTTCAGTTTTCAGAGTTTTTATCTCATCCATCTTCTCGGAGAGGGTAAGCAATACGTTCTTTGTTATCTCCTTATTTGAGCGGGCCAGCTCAGTTGAAAAGATAAGGGGCTTGGCTCCGTAACCACATTTGCCAAAGGTGCCGATGGCATCAGGCCTGGGATGCGAATAACTCTCGTCATCACCTGAAGAAATAACCGTACCTGCGGCATTTATCGACTCCACAAACTTGTAATCGAAATGATTGCTCCCATGATGACATGCTTTTGCAACATCAACTCTTAAATCATCAAGGTTGTTATTACTGCTGTAATATTCATGGATGATTTTCCCGAACTCTTCGTTTACATCACCACCTAAAAGAATTTTTGCGTTTCCATATTGAATTTTCAAAATCACTGAATGCCCGTTCTTATCCTTGCCCAGGTTTTTTATTGTTTTCAGTCCCTTTGTACCATTTATATCAGTTCTGATTGGGGCAAGAACCTTTATGGAAAATTCCCTGTTGTCAATTTTATTTGACTGTTCATAGCCGGAAACATATCCGTCGTCTGTTGACAGGGCCTTAAAAACAATCTCTGGATTGTTTTTAAGAGACTCGTTCAGCGTTTTGCAATAAACCGATCCATCCCCCTTTATGTTGTCAGGATTAAGGATAATTCCCTTCATCTCAGCCGTATCATTTACTATACCTGTGATGTAATCACCTGCCACCGCTCCCAGGCTGTCTTTCCCGGGTCGCTCTACCAGACCATTATGATAGACCTTGCCTACCTGCAGATTTTTTTCCTTAAAAACATGAGAGAAACCCAGGTAGTGATCTGAGTCGGAGTGACTGATAACAATGTCCATCGGAAAAGCTTTTCGCGGTGTCTTGGTATTCTTAAGGTTAAACCGCCATGTCAGATAACGGATCATGTTATCAGTTTTCCCCGCGTCAATTATTAAATGTTTGTCATCAGGAGTTACCACATGACAGCCATCACCAACGCCTATGTCAATGAAGTTAACTTCAAGTATCCTGTCTTTTCTGAGCTCTGAGGCTTTTATCCACCCGTTATTGTTGCGGCTCCTGACGTATACCCGTCCGTCAACGATATTATCATCAAGTATCTTAACGTAATCACCAAAAATCAGATGATTATACCAACTGTTGCCGGTAGTGGCTTTATAGATCTTTGCCGAAGGGAAATCAACAAATGCATATTTGTTTTTCCCATCATTGTTGTACCTGGATGCTGATAGAGTGGTCATAATGATTTTTTGTTTCTTAATCCAATGATTTAACAGACTGAGGATATGCTCCACATTCCTGTATATTTATAGAAAAATCAGACTCTGGTATTGCGACCTGTCACTTTCAAAGTTATGAAATCAACTGGTTTGATGTCAAGAAGTTTAACGAGATTTTCTTTTATCTCTTCTCTTTTACACTCTTACCCGCAGTCTTTCTGACAGAGGAAGCGTTTTGGCCTTCAGCAATTAAGCTGATCTGCTAAGCCTGAACCGGATAAGAGTTTCAAACAAAGACAGAAAAGACTTCTAAATTCATGTGTTTTGCATGAAACAGACTGCGTTGCTGAACCAAAACTAATTCAGAAATCATATTGTTTAAATGTCACAAACATCCCGGTAATTTTCATTGAAAAGCTGACTCTGTGGTTGAATAAGCTAACAAGGAAAATATTAATTATTATCTTTGATATAACTAAACAATTCTCAAAAGTACAACAGCATGGTCCCTTGCACAATTTGAGATTGAAACCTGATTTATTTAATATAATGTGTTTTTAAAATTATGATTTTGAGAAAGTTTGCAGTAATGCTGCTGTTGTTTAATTCTCTAAATGTTTTTAGCCAGAAATACAGCATTTTCACAGAGAACGAGCTTAACGGAGTGAAAAATGAGCAGGGTAAGATAATAATAAAGCCCAGGTACCAGTACATAGAACAAAACAGGAAGAACTATTTTCTGGTAACAGAAGTAAAAAAAGGCTCACAGGTAGAACGTACAATCCTGGACTCGTTAGGCAAAGAAGTCACCAAAATCGGAGAGATAAAAGCCGGAAGTTTTAGCGGCGGATTCTTTAAGAGCTCAGGCCCGGTGAGCGGTTACAAAATGGCTTTGTTTGACGAAAATATAAGGATAATCAATACCGGTAACATTTCTCTCTGGGACGTCTCCATCTGGGGCGATTATTGTTTTGTGTTCGATAAAACTCCGGTAAATGAGGGAGATGCTCCGGGTCGCATTTTTTCAAAGACATGGGAAGACAAAGGTACCTTTGAAGGCTATAAGCTTCTATCATATTTTGAATGGGGCAAAGAAGATCAATACCTTTTCATGTTAAAGAAGAACGGCAGGTGGGGTTTGTATAACACCGGCAATATGTCGGAAATCCTTGCTCCAAAATATGATGAAATAGGAAGTTCTTCAGGATATTTTTTCAGCGGTTCCAGTGTTTTTGTTTTAAAAAGCGGTGGTCTGACTGGTTATTACAACGCCACCACCGGAGCACTTGTTGATCCCAAATACACCCGGTTCATCAAATATACCAATGATCAGTACATAGGTGAATACGACCACAGATTTGATATCCTGACAAAAGATAAAATTCTGTACAGCTTTGCCGGCTATGACATGGCAACTATGGCTGAAACAATGACTGACACAAAATATGTTTATGTCGGGAAAAATAACAAAATGGGAGTCATCAGCCTGGATGGCCGGATCGTTGTGCCTGTAGCATACGACAGCATTAGCTACAGTACTTCAAACACGAATGACAGGAATGAGTTGGTCGTGACAACTTATGATAAAAAATCCGGTTTGCAGGGGCTCTACAGTACCACACGCAAAGAGATTACTCCTCCGGCTTATCCTGCAATTAAATATCTCAACGACACCATGATGATAGTAAACAAAAACAATCGCTGGGGTGTATTAAGGAACAAGAAGCCATGTCTTGCTTTCAAATATGATGCAGTTGAGCCATTTGACGCATATGCACGTGCAAATAATGCCATACTTCGTGTAAAGAGAGGCAACAAATACGGGCTTGTCAATATTGTCAGGGGAGACTCAACAGGATGTAACTTCAGCAGGCTTGAAGAAGTGGGCCCTGCTGACAGGACCCTGGGTGCAATATATACAGCCAGGAAAGGCAACAAGTATCAGTTTGTTTACTCAGGAGATTTTAAGAAAACCGGCTCTCCGCAATTCGATACCTGTATGACCAGCAGTCAGGAATTAGCCTTTGATATAGTTCGTTTGTATGATAATAACCAACTGAGATATTACAATCTGAGAACAGGGAAATCTCTTGGCCCTTTGAGTCGTATTGGTTCATGGTTTGATAGTGACGGGTATTCACGCATAACTTTTAACGGCGAATCATTTTTTGTGAACAGAAACCTGGACAAGGTTAGTGATGATATTGTTTTTGATCCTGACTTCAACTATCTGCTGGTTTTTATAACCAGGGATGCAGCATCAGATTACCATATTACCCCTGGCAATCCCCTGATAGTGGACATTACAGATGAAGATTCAAACAGCACAATCACACGGCAGATTACAGGTGGCATTACTTCGGATATTGACATCTTCACTCCTCAGGATTATGATTATGTGGGGTTCACCATGGTAAAGCTGGAAAGGAATAAATACTACAACCTCCATGCATATATAAAATCGATATACAGTAACCAACCACCTATCATGGAATGGAAATCACCTATTAACAATTCATCATTTGCTGAATCTTATAAGTTGCGTTTTCAGCTTAAGTAGAATTATCGGATCTTTTAATAAGGTGATGGCCGTAGACTTAATGATGAGAAAAATAATTCGCCCCTTGTCATTCATATTGATCACAATAGCCGGGCAAAACTGAAAGAAAAAGTCATATTTCACAGTCGCTTTCAATTGTTTACCGTAATTTTGGTACAATAAATAAAGCAAAAACCCGAGGCTATGAACAAGCCTGTACAGGGATGGATCAGACAGTGTCCCGAATTAGCTTTTTTTATAGTAGCTATTGCTATCAGTTTTTTGACGCTGTTCACTGCAATTTATTTTATACCACGTGATAGCACACCTGGTCAGCTCCTGATTTATTATCTCTCATCCTTTGGCACTTATAGTCCTGCAATTGCAGCTATAATCGTTACACGGGCCATCCGTTCCGACCGGGTGCGGGTCCCCTTTCTAAGGAAGTTAGCAATATCATTGCCGGTATGGATCATTGCAATGACTGTAAACATCGCCAATCTTAGAACCACCGCGCCGCCGGGTGCCACAACTGCCGGACTGGTCATTTTATCACTCCCTGTATCGCTGCTCCCTGTCTGGGTTATTACAAAAGCATACTCTGGTTCTGAGGGTGTTCGCAAAATGCTTAAGACACTGATAAAGCCCGGAGGTCATATCATTTATTACCTCATTGCACTGTTTACCTTCCCCGTACTGTCAGTTGCAGGTATGATAATAACAAATTTATGGAATGACAATGCGCTGTTACCACAGGTAAACCAGGCAGATCATTTATTGTTAAACGTCATCATCACCTTCTTTTCTGTTCTTCTTTTCTCGGGAGGGCTGAATGAGGAGTCTGGATGGCGCGGTTTTGCCCAGCTAAGGCTACAGGCAAGATACAGCCCACTGATCACCGCTCTTATCCTGTGGCTCTTCATGGTTATCTGGCATATCCCCAACGATATCATACAATATCAAAATGGCGGTTATCTGCTTATGAGGATTGGTCTGTATCCATTTATTACCATACTTTTCTCGTGGATCTTCATTCGGACAAACGGAAACATCTGGCCTGTTGCTGTTTTTCATGCCTCCATGAACTCCATGAATCCTCTGATGGGGATAATCCCGGTAACAACTGCAGGCAGTATTCTGATCGTTGCTTTTGCCATCGTGGTTGTCGTCGCTGACCGCATGTGGCATAAGCTGCCAGCGGACCATCCGGCGGTTTTTCAACAAAACTGAATTTGTGTTTGCCGCGTGATTTTGCGGACATGTATACATGCAGTCTTTCAGTGAAGGTCTTCCTTTTATCTTTTTCCTTTTATCTTTTATCTTTCTTCATTATCTTAGTGAAGCGACACAATTGAGAGAGCAGCTTTCCAGGAGAAGATTTTTGTATTGGACTAGAAGCACTAAACAGGATGTTTAGGCATTTATCATTTTATACAAAACATAATAAAAGTGAATTTGTGTGAAAGTTGATGGCAAGGCATAGTTCAGGTAAACGCCTCATTATCATTAACACATAAATCCGCCTGTGATCCTTTTAAAATTATGAATTACTCAAAATGTCAAATTATTGATTTCTAATTGTCAATAAAAATCAGCCATTAACTGGCAGTTTATCGCATTAACCAAATATCACAAATGACAAGCATAATCTAATCTTATCTTATGAAAAACAGCCTGTTTTTAGCCACTGTATCACTGTTATTAATTAATGGTGCTCTTTTGTTCGGTCAACAAAACCCGGTAGAAAAAAACATGAACTTAACAAGTTCAGGTAAATTGAATCCAAAACAAGTATTGTTAACTTTTCAAGATGAGAATACAGGCTTGTTTGGATATAAAGATTCTGTTACAGATAAAATTGTAATTCAGGCAAAGTATTCAGGTGTAAATAAGTTTTCAGAAGGATTGGCTGCTGTAAATATCGGAGGGACATATGAATATGATGAATATGATGATGAGTATTTTTCGGGAGGAAAATGGGGTTATATTAATACATCGGGCGTGGTTGTAATTCCACTTAAATATTCTGCAGTTTCTGATTTTTATAATGGAGTTGCGATTATTGAAGATTATTCAAAAACTGATTCAACATATCTGTATGGTATGATTAATTCAAAAGGAGTTACGTTAACCCCTGTAGTTTATTCCCGTATGGAATATGAGGATGGTGGATACTATTCAGTTAAAAAGAATGGTTTATGGGGTTTCGTTTCAAAAACAGGTAAAGAAATAGTCCCCTGCAAATATGATGGTATAGTTTATTCGAATGCGTTTTTGATTGTTACCCTGAATGAAAAGCAAGGGCTATTAGATCTTACCGGGAAAGAGATTATTCCCGTTATTAATAAAAATGTTTTCTTATGCGATGAAAATGGATTTTTCTGGATAATTGTCGACGATAATAAAAAGTACTACTATCATAAATCGGGTTTAAAATGCGATACAAAAACCGATTTTAAAAACGGAGTAGCAACAGTAAGCTTAAACAAAAAGTATGGACTTATTGACAAGAATGTACATTTTGTACTGCCCTATAAATATGACAATATTGAAAACTTCTATAATGGATTTGCAATTGTCAGACTCAATGGAAAATTCGGACAGATTAATAATAAAGGTGTCGAAAAGGTGCCTTGCAAATATGATAAGGTTTTTCTTTTGGAAAAAGGCAGGACTTTGGCATTGCGTGATAATAAACAGGGTTATGTTGATACTCTTGGGGTTGAAATAGTCCCTGTCAAATACGACGAGATATATGGTTTTAATGATAATATAATAATTGTAAAACTTAACGGGAAATTTGGGCTTGTTGACATGCAATCGGGAACGGAGCTGATTTCTCCCAAATATGATTTATTGACAAAACTGAAAGGTGATTATGCAAAATCCAACAATGGCGGAACGCCAAACGCCGACAATATTGTCATTGACGGGAAATGGGGACTTGTAAGCTCATCAGGGAAAGAAATTATTCCACCAAAATATAATTATATCTATGATTATGTTGAAGACATGGCCCTGGTTGTAAATGAAGGAACCTATGACCCGGTAAAAAAGAATTTCGTCAATGCAAAATATGGCTATATAAACAAAAATGGAGAAGAAGTTATACCTGCTATTTATAGTGAAGCAGGTCATTTCAATAATGGTTTAGCCACTGTTACGCTTAATGGTGAAAGCATGAGAATAACAAAAACCGGGAAAAAGTATATTCAAGAGTATAATAATATCTGTGAGGCAATTTATGCCAATGATAATGATGCAATAAGGGAGATGGTTAAAAACGGTGCTGATTTGAATGGGTATTATAAATATAAGGTTAAAAACCAATTTGTTGATGAACAATCTTATCCAATTCATGTACTATTCTATTATGGTTCAGGCAATAAGGATATTTATGAAATATTTAAGTTGTTTTTAGATAATGGCCTGGATATAAAGAATGATGATCTGATAAATAAAATCATTTACTCTTGCTACCTGAAGAAAGATAGAATAAGAATGATGGAGCTATTGCTTACAAAAAACATTAATGTTAATGAACAGGATTATGAAGGTACAACTGTGATAAAAAGACTTTGTCAGTTTAATTGTAACTGCGATGATGATTATGAAATAGCAAAATTATTACTTGAACATGGGGCAGATCCTACTATTAAAGATAAAAAAGGTACTAACGCAATAAAGGCGGCAAAAGAGAATAATTGTGACCAGCTTATTAATTTGCTTAAAAAATAACCCTCAGTAACAACGGCTCATAATTGTCCGATAGAAGCTTATTAAAACAGAATAAAAACTAAGTCAAAAAAGTCATCCTTATTTAGGGATCGGCATCCTTTATCTTTTTACTTTTATCTTTTTACTTTTATCTTTTTACTTTTATCTTTTTAC
>DAOQAX010000100.1:0-7899 GCA_035354395.1 Bacteroidales bacterium
AAGAAAATTAACATAGTTATATTTGTTCAGGTCGTATCTCTGATAACCAACTTCCCCATAAATTGAGAAATAGTCGTCAGGCCATTCAAGTCGTTTCCCCAACCCCAGCGACCCTCCGTAGATGGTCATTGACTGATAGTTGTCACTCGACTTTTTACTGCCGTTAGTCATTAATGACTTGTATATGGAAACCGAGAATGTATTTGGATTTTTACCTCCAAGCCATGGTTCTACAAAAGAGATGTTATAAGAGCGGTATATACGTCCGTTCGATTGAGCCCTTATGCTCACCGACTGGCCATCTCCTGACGGATATGGTCTCCACTCCTTAAGGTCGAACAGGTTACGCATGGCAAAATTATTGAACCGTACTCCGACAGTTCCTACCAGCATGCCTGCTCCCCAGCCTCCTGAGACCTCAAACTGATCGTTAGCTTTTTCTTCAAGTTTATAAAGGAGGTCAACTGTTCCGTTTGCAATATTAGGGACAGGGGTCGGACTTATCTTTTCAGGATCAAAATGACCAAGGACACCCAGCTGTCGTATAGATCGCACAATATTTGATTTACTGAACAGATCTCCCGGAAGAGTATATATTTCACGACGTGCAATATGCTCGTTTGTCCTTGTATTTCCGGCAATAATAATATCATTCAGGTAAGCCTGATCGCCTTCAAAAATCCTGATCTCAAGATTTACAGAGTCGTTATTTATTTTAGATTCTATGGGTTTAAGGCTGGAAAACAGATATCCGTTATCCTGATATAATGAACTTACAGCATCCTGATTGCCTGCTGAACCATTTAGCTTGTCGTCGATCAGAGATTTATTATAAACCGCCCCCTTCTTCATATCAAAGAATCTGTCAAGATCTTCTTTCCTGTAAACGCTGTTTCCAACCCAGGTAACATCGCCAAGAAAATACTGTTTGCCTTCATCAATCTTGATAACCAATGCTACACGGTCATCAGATGTGGGATAGATGGAATCGGAAATAATAGTAAAGTCTTTAAATCCATTGTCATTGTAAAAAGTTGTCAGCTTTTCTTTGTCCTCATTGTACTTTTCAGCTATGTATTTGGAAGACCGGAAAATGTTCATATTCTTTTTGTTGGTGCCCTTCATCTTTTTGTCCAGCTTCCTGGCTGTGAAATATTCATTCCCGATAAAGGTTATATCAGAGATCTTTACTTTTTCATGTTTGTCAACGTTTATATTCAGGATGACATTGTTTGGTTGGTTAGGGTCAGCTTTCTGAACAAAATCGACTGTAGTATTAAGAAATCCTTTTTCAAGAAAATGATCCGTTATTATTTTTTTTGCGTTATTCAAAAGATATGCGGTAACCTGTGATCCGACAGGCATATTGATCTTATCAACCAGGTCCTTTGTTTCGGAGCTTCTTAATCCATTCAGCTTAACAGTTGAAATTCTTGGCCTTTCCTGCAGAAAAATGTCAAGAAAAACAGAATCTGATACAATTCTTGTGATGGTAATTCTCACATCCGAAAATAATCCCTGCTGCCATAGTTTCTGAGCTGCAGTGGTAATGGCGTCACCCGGAATAGTAACTTCCTGTCCTAACCTTAGTCCTGAAATACCAATAAGGGCATTTGTGTCAAGATATCTGATTCCCGTAATGGTCACACCTCCGATTGTATAGTCATTATATGTCGAGAAATCGATAATTTCCTGTTTTTCCTGTGCATTCAGCGGGAGACTTATCAAAGTCAGAAATACAGTAATGAAACTTATTATTCTTCTGATCACCATTTGTTCATCATTTTTCCAAAACCTGTTCACTTGTCTTACCAAACCTTCTTTCTCTTTTTTGAAAATCGATTACGGCACTATAGAAATCGTCCTTACCAAAATCAGGCCACAGCTTATCAGTAAAATAGAGTTCTGAATATGCAAGCTGCCATAAGAGAAAGTTGCTTATCCTTAACTCACCACTGGTTCTGATCATCAATTCAGGATCAGGAACCCCAGAGGTAGTCAGGTACTTATTAAAATCATTTTCAGTAATTGAATAAGGATCAATGATCCCTTTTGCTGCGTCGACCGACATTTTTTTTGCT
Organism: Bacteroidales bacterium; assembly: GCA_035354395.1. Taxonomy (GTDB): domain Bacteria; phylum Bacteroidota; class Bacteroidia; order Bacteroidales; family VadinHA17; genus LD21. The sequence goes on from DAOQAX010000100.1 coordinate 2,082, forward strand.
GCTTCAGTAATTTCCCATCTTGAGCTGTAGCTAAGAGCAACGATCAGATTGAGACCAGTCCCTTCTGAAGTAGCTTCTATTGTTTCATTCAATCTTTTCCTCAGATCATCAGCCAGACGGTCAACATCTCCAATTATATTCAATTTAATATTATTTTTCAGGAGAGTATCTGTCTCATCATTGAGCGACTGGACCATAATTCCCATGAGGGCTGAGACCTCATCATCAGGTCTTTGCCAGTTTTCGGTTGAAAAAGCATATATGGTCAGATATTTTATCCCCAGTTCCGCTGCAGCTTCAATAGCATCACGGACAGCATTCACACCCTGCTTATGCCCAAATATCCTGTCAAGGCCACGCTGCCGTGCCCATCTGCCGTTTCCATCCATAATTATTGCCACATGTGAAGGCAATTTATCAATGTCTATTTGTTCCCTTAACGGCATATATCATCGTTTTCTTTTTTTGGAATCCACATCATAGTAAGCCGGACATCCGGCTAATTTGTTATAAAACTTCCATGTCACTGCTATTCCTGTAAATGAGTACCAGTCATTATTATGTAACCATGCATAATCAGACGGATCAACAAAATCTTTTAAGCCGTCAAAGTTATCATAAAAAGTTTTACGAAAACCATATTCAACTTCCAAACCTACATTTTTATATATATTAGCCTTAAAACCAAATGAAAATGGGATAACAGGAATATATGTAAATGTAGTGGTGTTTACAAAGGCGATACCTGCTCCGGCTGCAAAATAAGGAGTATAATCCCATAATTTCCCCTGAGTAGTATATGGCAGAAAATTAAATTCGAACTGTAACGCCAGCTCTCCTACGGATCCTGAAAAAGAGGCTTTTCTTGCCTGCTGGAAATCATTCTTGAAATCAAGATCATTTCCCTTAAGTCCGCCTAATAAAACGCTGGTCCTTAATGCCTCCCTGGGATGAAAATTATAGCGGTAAAATAATCCTCCTGCAGGCATTGGGGAATAGAGCAGTTTACCATGGTTAATATCACCAAAATACGAAGAGGCGCCAGCAAAGACACCATAATCAGCATTCCGCTGGCCCGACAGAGAAAAAGGGAAAAACATAAGTAATAAAAACCAATGTATTCTTTTCATTAAAAGATCCAGCTCATTATCTTCTGAAAGAGACCAGATTATTCGGTCTGGACTTCAGTTTATAAGTAAATGTAAAGTTTAAAAAATAATAAACGTCATTTGCGCTGGAATATTGTGAAGTATAGCCATCGAGGTTATCCGAGAAGGAATATCTCCGGCCCACCTCAAATCCGAAATTAAAATCGGGAGAATAGACCAATGTAGCTCCTAATCCAACCGGGAAAACAGCAGTAAACCCACCGGTATTCGTGACATAACCTGACAGTTTATCATTAGTCTTTACATTATAATTTAGTCCGCCAATTCCGGTAAAAACATAAAAATCGAGCGATTTGAACATCCCAATCAAGCCATATTTCCTTCCTTTTGCAAAGAGGTAACTATCTTCAGCTCTGTTTTTTATAAAATAATACTCTCCCAGAATCGCAGGTTCAAAAACCGATGTAGTTGCTTCAAAACCTCTTTTTTCATTTGACCCTCGTTCGTCAGTTGCATGGAGTAACCCGTATGAAAGACTTAGTCTGACGTTTATATCCTGAGTGATCCTGTATTTCATATTACCATTAAGATTGAATCTGGTTTGCAAAAAAGACATATCACGGAGCCCGAGAATATTCTTTGTATGCGAATATCCGCCCACATCTCCAAAAAAAAGCGAAGGTCCAATGCCTGCAACAGCTTCAAATCTTCTCATTTTCCAGAGTTGAGCTTCAGCCAGGGGATCAAGGAGACAAATGATTAAAATGACCAAAACGGATCTTTTCATAAGAATTCTGATAATATTCCTGATACAAATATAATAATCAAATCTTAACACTGTTACCCGATTATAATTAATTTATTAACTCAATTCCTTCTGTCAGCACCCCACATAAGCTTATTACGAAGTGTACTGAAGAAATCCCGCTCGTTCAGCATAACTGTTTTAAGCTTTAACGGAGCTTTCTCAATATGAATCTCCTGGCTGAATGGCAATCTTTTTGATCTGAAGTCACATGTTGTCAGATATTGGTTACTTCTTCCCTCGACAACCATCCTCAGTTTGCTTTCTCCTGAGAGTATTATTGGTCTAATAGTCAGATTATGCGGGGAGATAGGAGAAATGATAATACTCTCATCCTCAGGAGATAAAATAGGTCCACCCACGCTTAGGTTATAAGCTGTGGAACCTGTGGCTGTCGAAACAATCAAACCGTCAGACCAATATGTGTTAAGATATACCCCATTGACAAATACATTAATAGTTATCATGCTGAAGTCGGCTTTCTGGATTGTAATTTCATTAAGTGCAGATGAAGATTTCTCATCAAACAGACCTGCCGGCTGTGTAAGTTTAAGAAGAGATCTTTCAATAATCTCATATTCACCCCGGTTTAACATGTCAATTGAATGCCCTATCTCATCAGTTGAAATATTTGCAAGAAAACCCATCCTCCCTGTATTAACGCCTGCAACCGGGATCCCGAAGTCCTTTACTAAATGGACTGTTTCAAGGAAAGTGCCGTCTCCCCCGACACTTAATACAATATCCGGTAATCCATGAACATCTGAAAGATCAGTAAACCGCTCTGCTGATCCTTCATTTTGGCCGGTTGACAAGTCGTCAGACCTGCGATGTAAAAGGATCCTGGTTCCCCTGCTGGTAAATTCATTAACCAGTTTAATTACACATTCTCTTGTCTTTAAGTTACTGTCTTTACTGTATATTGCTACCTTTTCCAGCATGTTTTCAGATATTAAGATATTTCATAAGAAGGTCAAATCTTTCAGAATAAAAACGGTCCATCAAATCATTCGTGGTAATCCAGGTCTTGACCTCATAATTGTATCTTTCGAATGTCCTTATCACTGAAACCAGGTCGGTAGAATTTACCTTAAGTGTTACCTCTATCTTTATTGATTCAGGAGGCGATGTAATATACATGCTCAGAACTTTTATGTTATTGCTTTCAACAATCTGGGCAATCTGAGTAAGGGAGTAATCTCTTTCAGTAAGTTCGAGGACTATTATCCCTCCGGGCTGATCGAGCGACGATATACTGGCTATATAATGTATCAGGTCATTTGTTGTTATCACTCCTTTATAATGATCTTCGTTATCGAGGACTGGAACAACGGAAAGCTTCAGTTTCGAAGCAAGTCCGATGACTTCAAAAATATGCTGGTCCTCTTTAACAAAAGGTTTACATAGCGTAATAGGGTGATTGCCAATAGGTTCTTCAGGCTGGTTCATATCATATATGTCGGTATCGGATATGAGGCCGAGAAAATCCTGATTATTGACAATCGGCAGGTGTGATATTCTGAATACCTCCATCCAGTTCAGTGCTGTCTGTCCAAGGTCCGATGTCTTCAGGGTAGGAATAACTTCTGATATTAAATCTTTAGCAACCATAAAAACCATTTATTTTCATCTAAAATAGTAAAAAAACCACAGTTGTTGTAATTTTGCACAACAATAAGAACACGAATAAATCATAAATTTGTGACAATGACAAAGTTAAGTGTAAACATCAATAAAATTGCGACTTTAAGAAATGCCAGAGGCGGAAATACACCAAATGTCCTTACAGCAGCAATAAATTGCCAGGCTTTCGGAGCAGATGGGATAACAGTTCATCCGCGACCGGATGAAAGACATATCAGATACCAGGATGTAAGAGATATTAAGCCTGTTATTACAACTGAATTCAATATTGAAGGGTACCCATCTGAGGAGTTCATTAATCTCGTTATTTCTGTGAAACCAGACCAGGTGACCCTGGTTCCGGATCCTCATGATGCCATCACCTCAAATGCAGGATGGGACACACTTAAAAACAGGGCATTCCTTACCGACATTGTCTCAGCTTTTAAAAAAGCAGGTATCAGAACCTCCCTATTTATAGATACTGATCCTGTTCATATTGAAAATGCAAAGCTGACCGGGACCGACAGAATTGAGCTATATACCGAACCGTACGCAACAGAGTTTAACAAGAATGCTGTTGATGCTGTCAAACCATTCGTAAAAGCTGCAATTATTGCACGTGAGGCAGGACTGGGAATAAATGCCGGGCACGACCTGAATCTCGATAATCTTAAGTTTTTCCATCAGAATATCCCATGGATCGACGAAGTCTCAATCGGACATGCCCTCATCTCTGATGCTCTTTATCTTGGTCTTGAAAATACAATACAGATGTACAAGCGGCAGTTAGCCTGATGACCGCCCGATGAAACTGTTTTACAGAAAATATGGCGAAGGCCCGCCCCTGGTGATCCTGCACGGTTTGTACGGATCTTCTGATAACTGGGTCACCATAGCAAAAAAAATCAGCGACCGTTTTACGGTATATCTGCCTGACCAGAGAAATCATGGTCATTCGCCTCACAGCGAAATTCACGATTACGAGTCGATGAGCAATGACCTTTCTGAACTGGCATCAGATCTGAAGCTTGGAAAATTTTACCTGGCCGGGCACAGCATGGGTGGAAAAACTGCAACTGCCTTTGCACTCAGATGGCCCGAAAGGTTGTCTGGTCTTCTTATTGCCGACATATCTCCTTTCGCCAATAAAGACACGGAGCATAATGTTTATTATCAGCATCTTTCAGTTCTGAAAATCATCCAGTCGTTTGATCTCAAATCAATCTCCACCCGCCAGGAGGCTGAATTGCTCATATCTGAAAAAATTCCATCGGAAAAGATCAGGAATTTCATCCTGAAAAATCTGCAAAGGACCACCGGTAATGATTTTGCATGGAGAATCAATGTTCCTTCTCTTATTGATAACCTGGAGAATATTATTCAGGGAATAGATAGTGAGAGATACATCGGTCATCCTGTAACCGGGTTTCATGTCATCTTTTTAAAGGGTGAAAAATCTGATTATCTTCCGTCAGAGGACTTCATCAGTATATCAAAGGTCTTTCCTTCAGCTAAATTTGTTTCGATATCCGGTTCGGGTCATTGGGTACATTCAGATTCTCCCGGACAAGTAATTATTCAACTTCTGGAATTACTGAAAGGTCACTGATTCAATCTTATCATCATCAAGTACTGGCAGGTTCATAAAGCGCAGAAGAACTCTGGCAATTGCAAGTACATCTTTCTCACAGTAATGGGCAATCCTTTCAACATCATTCTCAGCATAATAAACTCCGGCTACCATGCTCCCGTCGATATCATCCTTTGGGGTTGGTATTCCGAGAATTGATGTAAGCAGATCGAGTGATGTATAATTTTTATAGTCACCGAATTTCCATAGATCCATGGTATCGAGAAGCTTTACCTCCCATGGTTTCTTACCTGCGTTGTCAAGAATTCCAGGGATAGTAAGTCCGTCAATTATCATCCTGCGGGAAATATACGGAAAATCAAATTCCTTACCGTTATGAGCACACAAAACTGCCTCATGGTGGGTTCCTGAGAATTTCGTAAGCATCGAAGAAAAATCTGACAGAAGAGCTTTTTCATCGTGACCATAAAACGATTTTAATCTGAAACAGAGTGGGTTTTTCTCTTTGAAAAGGCCGACCGATATACATATGATCTTCCCGAACTCAGAATAAATGCCGGCTCGCTCATAGACATCCGCTGCAGTCTGATCAGGCAACCTGAACTGCTTTGATTTTTTATCCCAGAGAGTCTGCATTGAAGGGCTAAGCAGATCATATGAAGACGAAACAGGTACTGTTTCAATATC
>DAOQAX010000101.1:0-7867 GCA_035354395.1 Bacteroidales bacterium
TGATCAGAAATTCTTTGATATTCTTTCCCGTTCCGTTTCAGTAACTTTTGTTTTTGCTTCTGAAAAGCGCAATATACCTGATCTTCTTCCCCATTCCTGACAAAAGTTCCCTGAATTATAAAATATTCCTCCCCATGTCTGACACTGACGCTGTCGATGTTATTGAAAAAACTCTTAGCAAGTGACAAATAATGTATTGAATCAAGAATATTCGTTTTTCCAACCCCGTTGATACCTACAAAACAGTTTATTTTTGGAGAAAACTCAAGCTCATTCAGCTCATAGTTTTTAAAATTGGTCAGTGATAACTTTTTGAGATACATCGAAGATCAGATAAAAAGATAAAAGACAAAAGTAAAAAGACAAAAGTAAAAAGATAAAAGTTTGCTATTTATAAAGCTTAAAATTCCAAAGTTAGAAAAAGATATGAAGGATGAGAACTCTTAATCATCGGTAAATTACAGTTTATCACCTGCCGAATTATCTCATTATTATTCATATTCAATCAGATAACAATTATTTTGCGCTCTGAATGATAATCATTAAATTAATTGTTTCAAAATTACCTGAAAAAAATTACTTTTGCGTTGGAAAAATTTGAAGTATAACACTAAAGACCAATATGGCTAAGAACAAAAAGGATGAAAATCCACAGACTATCTCAAATGTCGAAGAAACTCTGACCAAGACGGAACAATTTCTTGAAGAGAATTATAAAAATATTATTATTGGGTTAATCGTTCTTGTTGCCCTTGTCGGAATAGTCTGGCTCGGCAAGATGTATATGAATAAGAGGAACAAAGATGCCCAGGCACAGATGTACCAGGCAGAGAGATACCTTGAGATGGATTCACTGAAACTTGCATTATACGGTGATGGCAATTACCTTGGATTTCTTGACATAGCCAAGGATTACAAACTTACCAATGCTGGCAACCTTGCAAGATACAGCGCAGGAATATGCTATCTGCATCTGGGTGATTACAAGGAAGCAATCAAGTATCTCGACAAATATTCAAAAAAGGATAAAGTACTCGGATCATTAGCCATAGGCGCAACCGGCGATGCTTACGTTGAATTGGGTGATCTCAACAAAGGGGCAGCAAAATATACTGAAGCTGCTGATTTTGCCAAAAACTCGTTTAACACGCCACTCTTTCTGATGAAAGCTGCAGAGATTTATGAATTGAACGGGAAATACTCTGATGCATTAAAACTATACGAAAGAATAGAAACTGAGTATCCGGAGAGTACAGAAGGAGCAACTATTGAAAAATACATTGCAAGAGTTAAACTCTTAATAAAATAATTGCTATAAGTAAATTCTTTGCAATCATAATATAACGCATCGGGCTCATTTTTCATGAGGCAGATGCGTTTTTTATTTAAAATATAAAATTATGAGTACAGTTAACCTGTCAGCTTACGATGCTGAAAGTGTTCCGGATGCAAGTGATATGCGTTTTGGAATAGTTGTTTCCGATTGGAACAAAGAGATAACATGGTCGTTGCTTAACGGAGCTGTCACCACCCTGAAAAAGCATGGAGTGACTGACGAAAATATTGTTGTGAAGCATGTTCCCGGCAGTTTTGAACTTACACTTGGGGCTCAATGGCTTGCTGAATACGATGATCTTGATGGCATCATCTGTCTTGGATGTGTTATACAGGGCGAAACACCTCATTTTACTTATATCTGTCAGGGTGTAACTCAGGGCATTACCCAGCTGAACATGGAATACAATATACCTTTTATTTTTGGAGTTTTAACAACCAACACACAGCAACAAGCCGTTGACAGGGCCGGAGGAAAACTCGGGAATAAGGGTGATGAAGCTGCAGTTACAGCAATAAAAATGGCAGCTTTGCAGCTGGACGTAGAAGAATAGTATCTACCTCATACATAGACATCTGTAGGGGCAGTATGAACACTTCCCCCTGATATCGTTTGTCATTAGAAAGGGTTCGCCGGAAAAGAAAATATCTTTAATCGTTTTCTTCAGTCCGGTCATAAATTCCTCCCTGATTGTTCTGTAATCATCAACAATAAAAGTGTTTTTATTGTCTGTTTTTATCCTGAGATAATCTGAAGATGAATCACCAGCCAGCTTTCTGACCTTGTATACTGATGGCCTCACCAACCTGTCCTGAACACTTTGTATGAAGGCTTCGCAATATAACAAAGTCTGCAGCCAGCCATCAATATCTTTTTTCCTGTCGACTGCAAAAAGATCGTCAACTGAACCAATTGAGTCTGCAACTGTACCTGTCTTGTAATCGACAATCCTGAACACTCCATTGACTTCATCAATGCGGTCAACTGTTCCTCCTACAGGTATCTCAATCTGGCATCCACCGGGTTCCATAGATAACCTGAAACCAAACGTATCCTCGAGATGCCAAACAGTAAACGGTGCAACTGATTTATCAAAATTGAGTATCCTTAACAGATATTCCTTCAATACATCCCTTATTATCAGTTCATTTCCGCTCACCGTATTGTCGATCCCATGGTTTAGCTTTTCCCTGATTGCTTCATCTATAGACTTTTCAAGCTGCTGCCTGTTCCTGATAACCGAATCAAGTATTCCGGAAGCAAGAACCTGACCTTTATATCCATTATACAGGTTTTTCATGATAGTATGCAGAATATTCCCAAACATAGCCGGATCAATTTCTGAAGAGACCTTTTCCGGCTCTTTTAATCCATTTACATAGTGGTAATAAAACTTCATCCTGCAGTTCAGCCAGGTATTTATTGCAGAAGGGGAAATCCCGTTCCTGCTTTTATCAATGAAACAAGAGTTGAGTCTGTTAACATGCTCTTCTGTTCTCTCAATTCTATCTTTTATTGAACCATGTGTTTTTATTTCAAAGCTAAGGTCAGTAAAATCGGGACACAACTTTTTCTCATACTTCATCTGCATAAGGAACCTGCTCATCTCTCCGCTTCTTAAACCTTCAGAGTTTGAATTATATGCAAACGTAACATTCTCAGCTCTCTGGAGAAGACGATAAAAATGATAGGCATATATTGATTCCTGATGGTTAATTGAAGGCAAACCAAACGCATCCCTCAGGCTAAACGGGATGAAAGAAGAAGAGGTTGACTGGGAAGGCAGGAGGCCTTCATTTACAGAAAGAATAATCAGATTTTTAAAATCAAGAGCCCTTGTTTCAAGAATGCCCATTATCTGGACTCCTGAAAGAGGCTCTCCCGAAAAGGGAACAGACTGGGTCTTTAACATCTTGTCAAGGATCCTTGCATATGTATCGGTGGTAAAAGTGACATCACTATTACCGGTAATTGCTTCAAGCCTGTTTATCGACAATACCACCCTGTAGATGAATTCATTCCTTATATTCTTCTGAACATCGTTACCTGATTCCTCATGATTAGTCTCATCATTCAGGGCAATCAATGAGAGAATATCTTTGAGATAATCAGAGAGCAATGATGGAGTTGAAGGTTTAATAAAGATTCTCCGGAGATATTCTGACTTGTCAAAACTGGCAGACGGTATCCAGGCAAGATTATTTTTGGTGATTTCTGTTATTATCTGATTATCAGATACAGTCAATAATCCATAAACCAGTGAGTGTTTGAGAACCCTGTCTGCTTCTTTGAAACCAAAACGGATAGTATTGTCTTCGGAGACAGCTGTTCTCTGAAGATCCATCAGGTCTTTTATTAGAGTATATATAAGTGTCTGCCTCAGAGGATACCCCATAGTAATATTGATATCTCCAATATTTGCAGGGAGACTGGTCAGGACAGGCACCAGCAGGTTTTCGTCAGCAAGTACAACGGCAGTATGATGAGCATTTCCCGGAAAAAGGTCAGGTATCTCTTCAAGTAGTTTTGGGATAAGTTTTACCTGTGCTATGTCAGAGGATGTGTCTATTACCCGATGACGGACCTCTGGTGCGCCGGAGGTGACCAAAGTATCATAACTCCAGTCAGATGGCATATCATTTCCAAAGAGCACCAGGTTATTACGTAAGAAAAAACCTGCAGAATTCAACTTGCTTTTGCTTAGATAAGAGTTGTCGTAATCCCAGTAAAAGCGTGCTTTACCTGCCTCTTTGAACCTGGTCATAATAGTTTTTTCACATTCGTTCAACGCATTGAATCCGATAAAATGGACCATGTCCCAGCGATTACCCGGACAGAAATTCTTATCTTTGTTTTCAGCAAGTCCCCTGAAGATCATTCCTTCGTAAGCCAGATTCTGCTCTTTAAGAGAATTTCTGAACCCCGAATAAAGATCATTCAGGACAGACCATATGCTTATAAATCCCGACTTCTCCCTTGTCGGCTTTCCCGGATCAAAATTCACCCAGAACTTTTTAATGATCTCAACCTGGGTGTCTGAAAGGGTTCCGAATTGCTGATCAATATCCTTTATGTCATTAATACTTTTGAACAGAAGTGATGCATTTACAAGATATTTGTCAACATCATCAAAATCATTTAACAGCATATCGCCCCAATAGTAGAAGTCATCGAAGCTTTCAGGTGACTTTTTCACCTTCAGGTAAACTTTATAGAGTTCAAAAAGAAGCATTTCACTTCCTGCTGTCTGTAAAGATGAATATGAACGGAACAGTTCGTTTATTGTCAGGATTGATGGCGAAAAAACCGGCTTCTCAATCCTGGCGGCCAGATATTTAAGAAAATAGAGACCTGCCCTTCTGTTTGGAAAAACAAGGCATTGCCTCTCCGGATGATCAAGGTATTCATCGTGTATCAGGGCAGCTATTCTTTCGAGAAAGTAGGTCATTGGTATCTGGTTGTCGTATTGTATTCTGATTTATTCTATTTTACTAAACCACAGTTATTCAGGTAGTTTAGTACAATATTTCATAAAACTTTTTATCTCCGGTCTCCGGTCTCCGGTCTCCGGTCTCCGGTCTCCCTTCTCCTATGTACATCCTTTCCCTTTATATAACCTTCCCTGCCATGTATCCCGTTCATCAAGAAGTTTTTCAACACAGGTAACGATCTGATCGGTACGAACCTTACCCCACCCCTTCCCTGCCTGGAACCGCGGAGGAGCCTCTCCTGTGAAACGCTCAACAACAAAAGAAGGATTTAACCTTTCAAGGAAACTGACAAAAAAATCGAGATATTCCTCAAGAGTAAACAGTTCAAAATCTTCGGGACTATCAACAAATTCCTTTTCCATCGTAGTTCCTTTAAAGATCTGGAGTTGATGAAATTTAATTGTCGTAAGAGGTAATTCTGATATTATTTCTGCTTCATTCAACATAGATTCCCTTGATTCGCCCGGCAAGCCAAAAATTATATGAGCGCCCGTATTTATTCCCAGAGAAGCAGTTTTCTCAATTGCCCGAACAGCATCCTCAAAAGAGTGTCCGCGGTTTATCCTTTTCAGGGTGGCGTTGTAACATGACTCAATGCCATATTCAACCATGACATACCATTTTTCCGACAGCTCTTTAAGATATGCAATCTTTTCATCGTCGATGCAATCGGGCCTGGTGCCAATAACGATACCAATTACTCCGGGATAATTTAAAGCCTCTTCGTAAAGTTGTTTTAATCTTTCCAATGGAGCATATGTATTAGAATATGCCTGAAAATAAGCAAGATAGGATACTGATCTCCGGTAACGCCATTTATGAAATTCAACTCCCTCCCTGATCTGCTGAGATACAGGTTTTGTTGCGATACAATAAGATGGGTTAAATGCATCATTATTGCAATAAGTACAACCACCCGATCCTTTTGAGCCATCCCGGTTAGGACATGTAAAGCCTGCATCTATTGACACCTTCTGCACCCTTCCTCCATAAATATTTCTGAAGTAGCCCGAATAGGCATTAAACCTGCGTCCATCCCCCCACGGGTATACCCTTTTCTCAATATTACCGGTTGACATCTGCAGATATTATTTTGTTCTTATCAACATACCAGATGTAAGCCTCTGTACTTTTATGACCCATATCGCTTAACAGGTTTTTGTATAGATCTACCTGTTCAAAGTAACGCGGATTCTCTTCCCCGAATTTAAAATCAATGATAATAGTTTTATCATCTTTGAATATTATCCTGTCAGGTCGTTTTGTGCTCCCTGAAGGCAATAATATTGTTGCTTCGGTCAGGACTCTGTTTCCTGGTAAAAACCAGCCGGCAACCTGAGGAGAGCTGATCAATGAATTGACTCTGTTTTCAATTTCGGAATATTCTTCTTTCGGCAGTTTTCCTTCCAAAACCAGTCTTCCGACGGCTGAGTGTACATCATCAGGAACATAAACATTTTCAAATATTTCGTGCATGAGTTTCCCGTAATTGATCTTTTCCCTAACCTCAGTCAGTCCTGATGAAAAATAATTTATACCATGAAGCTTGAGTTTCAGGGATTCCAGATCTTTACTTACTGAATAACCTGACGGAACAAGGTGAAGACTATCTCTCTTTTCATCCTTGTTTTCAGGAATTTCACCATACTCAAACAGACCGTTTTCCTTGTTATAAAAACTGTTAAGGTCAAGCAATGATTTATCCTGATCGCTCATTCCGGAAGAAACAGCGTTTTTTAAAACTGTTGCGACAGTACCATTTGATTTAGGATTCCCGGACGAAAAAGAATAGATGGCATCTTTTGCCCTGGTAAAAGCCACATATAATAAATTTATATTGTCGATATATACAGAATGCCTCTCTGCATTAAAATCAGAAGCAAATATTGTCCCTGTCAATTCCTTTCCATATTTAACAGGGACAATCCCCAATTCATTAAATGGAGCCGAATCAGGTCTGACCCATAAAAAAGGTTGTCTGGTTGAAGGGTAATCGAGTGTCCATGACAGGAATGGTAAAATAACCACTTTAAATTCGAGGCCTTTCGATTTATGGATTGTCAGAATGCGCATGGCATCCTGATTTCCGGGAAGTACAACAGATTTCTTTATTCCTGTTATTTTCCACCATTCAAGGAAAGACTGAATATCAGGATTCTTATTACCGGCAAAGCTCATAACATAATCCTGGAAAGTATTCAGATAAGCCACATTCCATTGATTTTTCCCAATGCCAAAAAAACCAATAATACTTTCTACAACTTCAAAAAGAGGAACCTGTTTAATATTTTCAAGCAGAGATTCGTATCCTTCAGGAAAATATTCTCTGGATCTTTCGACAAGTTTATCGTTAAAAAGAGGAACCTCTTCAATATCTTCACTGCCTTTTGCCAGTAAAAAGAATCTCAGCATTGCTGCCCTGCTTATCATATCGGAGGGATCGTTAAGCACTGTAATCACAGAAATTATAAAATTGATTGCAGGCGAGTTTGAAAGAAGCAATGAATCGTTTGATACTACGTTGTAGTTATAAATGTTTTGCTTTTCATATGAGGAATTATTTCCATAGTCAATCAATGTCTTCAGAACCAGGGAGCCTTCTTTTCCATCGCGGACAATAATGCCTATATCGGAAGCATTATAGCCTTTATCCTGAAAAGACTCAATTACAGCCGGGAGCTTTCCTAGGACTTTCTCAATCCACTTCAGTTCTGTATTATCTTCAACAAATTCCAGTCTTACATATCCGCCTTTTCTCTTTCCCGGATCAGTCTGTATCGCTTCAGAATAGAGATCACTGAGGCTTAAAGAAAGATTGCCGTCATCTAGCTCTTTATCCACCAACTGAGGGACAACAGAAAAAAGTGAATTGTTAAATTTAATGATGTTTGAGCGGCTTCTCCAGTTAGTTGTCAGTGATTTCCCTACATACCGCTCATTGTCTATCTGTTCCGGCAATACTTTTCCAAGAATCTGCCAATCCCCGTTTCTCCACCTGTAAATTGACTGTTTTACATCACCAACAACAAGATTATCGAAT
>DAOQAX010000102.1:0-7854 GCA_035354395.1 Bacteroidales bacterium
ATCCCTGATAAATTACATCAGCTTGGGATATTCATAAGAAGGGATGTTCTTTCAAAAATAAACAATCTGCAATATTTGTTAATAAGCCTTCTTGAAGCTCCGATAATGGCTCTTTTCCTGACGGTTATCATCAGATACACACCAGGAAACGCAACTCATTATATCTTCAGGCAAAATGATAACTTGCCTCCCTATATTTTCATGAGTATAATAATTGCTCTTTTTATAGGATTGTCAGTGAGTGCAGAAGAGATCTTCAGGGACAGAAAAATACTTAAAAGAGAAAGGTTTCTTAATCTCTCCAGATCAAGTTATCTGTTATCAAAAGTCGTAATACTTTTTTCACTTTCAGCAATTCAGATGTTGATTTATGTGCTGATAGGAAATATGGTTATCGGTATTAAAGGATTGACTGTTGAATATTGGTTAGTACTGTTTTCTGCATCCTGCTTTGCCAATATACTTGGTCTGAATATTTCCTCATCCTTCAATTCTGCCGTTACAATTTACATTCTGATTCCATTGCTTATAATACCAATGATGGCACTTGGAGGCGCTATGTTTAATTTTGATAAAATCAACAGCATATTCGGAGGAGGTAAAGGAACGACCCCTTTGATTGCTGATATAATGCCTTCACGCTGGGCTTATGAAGCATTGTCGGTCACACAGTTCAAGAGTAACCCCTATGAAAAAGATTTTTATAATATAGAACAATTAGAAAGCTATTCAAATTATAAACAGGTATATTATATACCTGAGCTAAGGAATATTATAGATGAGTCTGTTTCGTTGTCAAAGATGAATAATGATTCATCAAAGATCCTTTTATCAGGGAATCTTGATCTGTTGAAAAACGAGTTCGGATCAGAAGCAGCTCTTTTTGATGACCTGCCCAAAATGTCAATGGAAGGATTTTCAACAGAGAAATTCAACGGTGAAGTTGTGAATGAAGCTAAAGATTATCTGAATAAACTGGAAAAGAAATATATCACTGTCTTCAATATCATCAGCAAAAAGAAAGACGATCTGATTTTGTCGGCTCAGAAAAACTCTTCAGGAAAGGATGATTACCTTAAAATGTATGATAATAATTATAATGATTTTCTGGCCGATATTGTAAAGAAGACTACTGAAGGAAATAAAATAATCAGAGGAAAAAATCGTTTGGTACAGAATTACGAACCGATATTTTCATATCCTCCTGACGGACATGTCTTTTCATTACGTGCGCACTTTTTTGCACCAGTAAAGTATATCTTTTATATGCAGGTGGATACACTGATTTTTGATCTTATAATTATTTGGATAATGTCGGTTATCCTATATATTACTCTTTATTATGACATTCTGAAAAATGCCATGGAATTTGGAGGGAAAAAACAAATTAACATAAAAAGCTCTATATAAATGAAGAATAATTCATATTTCAGTTTTTTGTACATGTATATAACGGCCATCACTAAATGATATTCAAATGAGAAAGACATATGATATTATTGTGGTTGATGATCATTGCATGTTTCGGGACGCATTGAAATATCTTCTGGCACAGTCTGATTGTTTTAATGTGATTGCTGAGTTTTCTAATGGACGGGAATTTCTTGATATGATTGATGAATATGAAGCAGATCTGATTTTAATGGATATTTATATGCCGGTTTATGATGGCATAGACACAACCAGAGAAGCTGTTAAAAAGCATCCGGGATTAAAAGTTCTTGCATTAACAATGAGTGAGGAGGAGGAAAGTTACTATAAAATGCTTGAAGCCGGCGCTCACGGTTATATACTTAAAACATCAGGAAGTAAAGAACTTTTTAAGGCAATATCAATGGTTTTAAATGGAGAAGACTATTTTTCAAATCAGGTCCTCTGTAAAATAATTAAAGACCTTTTACAGAAGAAAGAAATTACCAAATGCGATCCTCCAAAAGAGGTGAGGCTCTCAAAACGTGAAAGTGACATTCTGGAACTAATGTGCGTTGGTTATTCAAATAATGAGATTGCAGATAAGCTTGGTATTAGCAGAAGAACAATTGAGGGGCACCGGTCTAGTCTGATAAGTAAGACAGGCGCTAAGAATTCTATTCAGCTTGCAATATATGCAATGAAAAATAATCTTTTATCTAATTGATATTCATTCAGATATAATCGGCTTTTGTATTGATCACCAAGGAAGATAGTTTAACACAAAATATTTTTAAAGAATAATATAAATAAGTAATATGAAAAAATTTGTTTTAACCTTTTCGTTTTTTCTAATATTAGGATTAGCGTCGTTTGGACAGTCAACCGACCCGTTTCTGGGCCAATGTGTAATGAATGCAGGGACTGATACCAAATATCTTAAAGATTTCAGGGTCCAGCTTGGAAAAGCCGATGACCCAAGTCAGCTTAGATATAAAGCGAATATGTCGCTCTGGAAAAATACAAAATACAGGTTTACTCTTTGTAATACTGATGATTCCAAGGGACACCTGATCCTTAATATTAAGGATGATACCGATAAAGTGGTGCTTTCTTCTTTTGATCAGAAGACAGGCAAAACTTACCTGTTTGTTGATTTTGTCTGCAATAAAAGCGGAATATATCAACTTAGCTATGATTTTATTAATGAGCCACAGGGATCAGGTATTGGTGTTGTCTCAGTAGTAAAATAATTCTAATTTTTGAGGTTGCACGATCTCTTAATAATTGGTCATGTTTGGAATGGACAAAAAACTACAATAATCATTATTATGTCAAATTTAAAAGCTAGAATTTACGGTATTCTATTGTCATTGATTGCATATGTTTTTTTCTCTCTTACTGCATCATCTCAAACGAGCAGTGATGAAATGAAAAAAATATTTACTCAGGCTGAATCTTACTATATATTTGAAGAATACGAACTGGCAAACCAGCTATATCTTCTTATAGAGACTCCTGACAATATGAATATTAAGTACAAGATTGGCACATGCTACCTGAACATCCCAAGTGAAAAGGAAAAGTCGATTCCTTACCTGGTAGAAGCAGTCAAAACAGCTACTTATGATTCACAGACTGACTCATATAAAGAGATGAGAGCTCCCCTTGATGCCTATTTTTTCCTGGCAAAAGCCTATATGATAAATAACCAGTTTGAAGATGGACTCAATACTCTTAATACATTTAAAAAACTGGCAAATGAAACAGCATCAAAAGGAGGAATGAAGAACCTTGATTACATTGAACAGCAGATACAGGCGTGCAAAAATGCAATTCAGTTTAGACAGGTTCCCACCTCTTTTAGTAAAACAGAATTAAGCAGCGACATAAGCCAGGGATCAATAAATGATAATCCGGCTGTCAGCTTTGACGGAAATACTATGGTTTACACAGAGCGAAGAGGTATTGTAAATGTTATCTTTTTCTCTAAGAAGATCAGAGGAGAGTGGCAACCTCCTGTAGAAATAACTTCAGAGCTCAAGGCGGGTGAAGACTGCTCATCATGTTCCCTGAATAGTGACGGCACAGAGTTATTTCTTTATAAGACAGACAACTACGACGGGGTGATATATTCGTCAAAATATGTAAATAACGCCTGGACCCCAATAAAGAAGCTAAATAAGAATATTAATACCAAATTTTATGAGTCACACGCTTCTATTTCGGCTGACGGAAAGAAATTATATTTCACCAGCAACAGAGATGGGGGGCAGGGTAATCTTGATATCTATGTCTCTGAAAAAGACGGATCTGGTGACTGGGGCCCTGCGGTAAATTTAGGGACCACCATTAATACTCCATATAATGAGGATACACCCTTTATAACTGAGAATGGTAATGTATTGTATTTCTGCTCAGAGGGACATAATTCGATGGGAGGTTTTGATAATTTTAAGAGTGTGAGAAAAGAAACCGACTGGGAGACTCCTTCCAACCTTGGTTATCCTGTTAATTCAGCTGATGATGATAAATTTCTTCAACCTGTAAATAATGGGTTGAATGCTTATTATTCAATGATAACCGACTATAAGCAAAAAGATATATTCTATCTTGGTTTTGATGTGGCAAACGATAACCAGATTCATAAGATCACAGGCAAATTTATTCTCGACGACACAACTCGTCTTGCTGAAAATGGTCGTTTAGTTAAAATTGTAAATAAAGTTACCGGAGACACACTCTTTACCGGAAGCCCCGATATAGCAACAGGGATCTATAGTGCAAATGTCGCTTATGGTATTTTCAAAATATTGTTTACCTGTGACGGTTATTACCCGCAATCCATCGATACAATTATCGTCCAGAACGATTCTCAGACGACATTGAATTTCGATGTTAAACTTCTGAAAGACACAACTTCTTTCCTGAAGTCTGCACCAGTTGAATATGCAAAAATAGACCTCCTGAAGATCCCTCCCGTTGATGTCATTGATTCAGGGATTCTTATTAAAAATGTGAGTGTTCATGATGAAAATGATAAATCTGTAGTCGATTCTGAGGTTCTCTACTATACAGTTCAGGTTATTGCTCTTCATAAACCTGTCGACGTCACATATTTCAAATACATAAATGATATGAAGGTGATGTACAATGATAATGATAAATTTTACAGGTACACTACCGGAAATTTTGCGACAAAAGAGGAAGCTTATGCGCTTAAAGCAGAATTAATAAGGAAAGGATATCCTACCCAGATATTCATTAAAAAAGTTACAAAATAGTCAGAAGTGTTGTAATAGAAATAGTGTAGTTGTCTGTGCTGCTGAATAGTACAGTTAAAAGCAAATTAATTTTGATAATCAGCGGGAATACATAATGGTTATTAGTAATCATAATAGTTTTCGGAATGACTAATTGATTAAAAATGTAAATTTGTTATTGAATGAAACCTTTATGACATATTTTTAATAACTAAAACCATGTATATGAGAAGTAAAACCTTCGTTACGGTGATACTATTGACCTGTTTATTAGTATTATCACAGACAGTTCCGGCTCAGCTCCCTAAAGAAACTGATGCCCAAAAAGCTCAAAGGATGCAATGGTGGACCGATGCCCGCTTTGGAATGTTTATTCACTGGGGTTTGTATGCTTTGCCTGCCCGTCATGAATGGGTGAAAAATCAGGAACGGATGACCAACGAGCAGTATCAGAAATACTTTGAGATGTTCAATCCGGATATGTTTGATCCGCATGAATGGGCCAAAATGGCAAAAGCAGCAGGGATGAAATATGTTGTCCTTACGGCAAAACATCATGAGGGTTTTTGTCTGTTCGATTCGAAATTCACTGATTATAAAGCTACAAATACCCCTTATGGAAAAGATCTCATAAAGGAGTACGTGGATGCTTTCAGAGCAGAAGGATTGAAGGTTGGGTTCTACTATTCGCTCATCGACTGGCATCATCCCGATTATACTATCGACAGGTGCCATCCGCAAAGACAAGAGTCGGATACTGCTTATGCCCGTCTTAATAAAGGAAAAGATATGAGCAGGTACAGGGAGTATCTGAAAAACCAGGTAAAGGAGCTGCTTACCAATTATGGTGAAATAAGTATTATATGGTTCGATTTCTCGTTCCCGGGGAAGAATGGTAAAGGACATGAAGACTGGGATTCAGAAAGCATTATTAAGCTTGCACGATCACTTCAACCAGGAATAATTATTGATGACCGTCTTGATATGAAAGATGTAAATGGAGGCTGGGACTTTGTTTCACCTGAACAGGTTAAAGTATCAAAATGGCCTGAATATAATGGCAAAAGAGTTCCCTGGGAGACATGCCAGACTTTTTCAGGTTCATGGGGCTATTACCGCGACGAAAATACATGGAAGAGTCCTGCACAATTACTGGAGTTACTTATTGAATCGGTCAGCAAGGGCGGGAATCTGTTATTGAATGTCGGACCTACAGCCCGTGGGGTATTCGATTACAGAGCTCAGGACAGGCTAAAAGCAATGGGTGATTGGATGAAGTTTAATAGCCGTTCTATCTATGGATGTACCGAAGCCCCTGCAGGGTTCACTGCTCCGGCAAATACCCTGCTTACATATAATCCTTCGACTAAAAGATTATATGTTCATCTGTTAGTATATCCGATGGGAAACCTTACTCTTGAGAATATGGGTGATAAGGTTAAGTACGTTCAATTTCTGCATGATGCTTCCGAAATCCAATTCAGAGCAGGAAGTGATGAGAACAAAAATGATCTCTATCTTCAGCTCCCGGTACTAAAACCACAGAGTGAGATACCTGTACTTGAGATCTATCTGAAATAATAATTACTATTTTAGAAAAGAGAGGGTGTCTCAAACGGGCACCCTCTCTTTTTACTACTGACCCTCCTGTGAGGGAAAATTTAATAATTCAAAAAAATATTTCAGCTATCAGATCTCTATTACCAGGACCGTGTCTGTCTCTTCAGTGTTCTTCGGCAGAGAAATAGTTATTCCGAATGAGTCCTGTTTGTATTTAAGTTTTTCAGATGTTGTGAATAGAGTTACTCCTTTTACTTTCTTTCCGAAATCAGGGATAAGGAGGTTGTTGTCTTCAGCATTCATTACATGGACATATATCTTATTGCCTTTGTAAGTAGTTACACCCCAGCTTTTTGGAGAGACGGGACCGCCTTTGGTTCCATAGATTGTTTCACCATATTTATCCATCCATTTACCGACTTCTTTCAGTGTGCTTACAAATTCAGGCTGAATCCTGCCGTCAGGCATAGGACCAACATTCAGAAGGAAATTTGAGTTGTAACCTGCAGCCTTAACGATATATTGGATAATCTGTTTTGGTGTTTTGTAGTTTTTGTCCTGAAGATTAAATCCCCACGAATTATTCATGGTTTCGCATGTCTCAAGAGGGAGGTCCCCGATTTTTGAATCTCCGCTGAATCCGGTTGTGTTATGACCGGGAAGATCTTTTTCAAACATCTGGAAATCTTCTCCGGGGAATGGAGCAAGATGGTGATTATTACCTACCAAACATCCGGGTTGCAGTTTATGTATCAGGCTGTATGTCTTTTCAAGCCGCCAGTCAGCATCCAGTTTATCCCAAAAACCGTCAAACCATATTCCGCCTATCTCTCCGTAGTTGGTTAACAATTCAGTAAGCTGGCCATCCATATAATCGAGGTACTTATACCAGTCTCCTGCTGCAGGACGTCCTGAAGAATGTCCTGTTCTGCCAAGCGGGAAGTAGTTCTCCTGATACCAGTCAAGATGTGAGTGATAAAAGAACAGCTTAATACCTTGTTTCCTGCACTCTTCAGCAAGCATCTTTAGCACATCTTTTTTATAAGGAGTACGATCAACAATATCCCAGTCCGTAAGCTTTGAATCGAACATGGCAAAACCATCGTGATGCTTGCTGGTGATAACAATGTATTTCATACCGGCTGCTTTTGCCATTGAAACCCACTCTTTCGGGTCATAGTTTACAGGATTGAAGAAGGCAGGGAGTTTCTGATAGGTTTCCTTGTCGATCTGCTGGGTGTTCATAACCCACTCTCCATCACCAAGAACGCTGTATACTCCCCAGTGTATGAATAGCCCTAACCGGGCATTCTGAAACCATTCACGCGATTTTAGGTTCTCCGGTGAAGGAGTGTATGTTGTCTGTCCATTTGCAGTCAACATAAGAAAGATAAATAATGGAACAAATATTTTTTTAAGCATAATAAAAGATTTTAGTTTGTTTATAAGTGTTTGTTTATGACCTATTTTTTAGTCTGACCGGCAAGCGCTTTATCAAGAGCGTTAATAACAGGCTGAACTGTTACTTTTGTACCGGTGGCACCATTCATCCATTGCTGGGGAGTGAGTTTCCCCTGTTTGAATATCCGGTCGATCTCATCCGAAAAATTCTTTCCCTTGA
>DAOQAX010000103.1:0-7824 GCA_035354395.1 Bacteroidales bacterium
GTCAGTATAGGCAACACTGTAGTGCTGGTAGACCATGACGAACAAAGCATACGGGAAGCAGACTGGATCATTGATATCGGTCCGGGAGCAGGTGAAGCCGGGGGAAAAATTCTTTTTAACGGATCGGCACATGATTTTTTTAACCAACCTGAATCAGAGAGCATTACACGCAGATACCTGGTCGAAAAAAATATAACCATATCTGAAAACATACCACACACACACAACTCTTTCTTCAGTGCGGAAAGCGCTGATAAAAACAACCTTAAGAATATATCACCGCATTTTTTAATAAATGCCTGTAATGTAATTACAGGAGTATCTGGAAGTGGAAAAACAAGTCTGGTAAATTTTCTTCTTGAAAACACTATCAGAAATAAAAAAGGCGGTACTGATATCTTCCGTAAAATAATTCATATTGATTCTTCACCAATAGGAAGAACGCCTAAAAGCAATCCTGCAACATATACAGGCATGTCCGATCATATACGCGACCTTTTTGCATCACTGCCCGAATCGCGCCAGAGAGGATACAAAAAAGGTCAGTTCTCATTTGTTGTAAAAGGTGGGCGATGTGAAAGTTGCGGAGGTGCCGGCGTTCAGGAAATAGGCATGCATTTTCTCGGGAATGTCGAGGTAGTATGTGATGTGTGTGAAGGCCGACGATTTACTGACGAAACACTTGAGATAAAATACAGGGGACTGAATATTTACGATGTGCTTGAGCTGACTGTCGATGAAGCTAATCTCTTCTTTGATGGATACAAAAAGATAACAGCAATTACAGGAGTCCTTTCTGAACTCGGACTCGGATATCTGAGGCTTGGACAGCCTTCAACAACATTATCAGGCGGTGAAGCACAACGTGTAAAACTTGCATCTGAACTTTCACGTTCTGTAAACGGGCAGACACTATATATCCTTGATGAACCAACAACCGGTTTGCATATGGCTGATGTTGAAATCCTTCTGAAAGCGCTGAAAAAGCTTATCTCCAGGGGCAACACTTTGCTTTGTATTGAACACGACCCTGCATTTATTCTTCAGTCCGACTGGATGGTTGACCTTGGTCCGGGCAGCGCAGAAGAGGGTGGATGTATTGTAGCAGAAGGATTTGTAAACGAATTGATTGATCATCCGGAATCACTTACAGTATCTGAACTCAGAAAATTTTTATCACGTGATGCATCCGTAACCAGAACTACAAATTGCCCGTACAGCAAAGAGACCATTGAAGATACGATCAGATTAAAAAATGTAGAAACCAATAATCTTAGGAATATTGATGTCTCATTTCACCTTAATTCAATAACAGCTGTCACAGGAGTTTCTGGCAGTGGAAAATCATCCCTTGTTTATGGGACACTATATGCTGAAAGCCAGAGGAGGTTCCTTGAAGGATTATCCTCTTATAACCGACAGTTTGCAACAAAAGCAGGCACCCCTGTGCTGGAAGATTGCTACGGACTGATCCCTGCAATCTCATTGCAGAAAAAGAATCCGATAAAAAATCCCCGCTCTACTATTGCAACGTATACAGGACTCTATGATCTGTATCGTTTATTGTTCAGCAGGCTGGCAAAATCAAAATCAGAAATATCAAGGCCTTTATCAACTTCATTCTCTTTCAACAGCGAAGAGGGCGCATGCCCTGTTTGTAAAGGATTGGGATACCTTACCGTTTGTGATCAGGATAAAGTGGTTACAGATCCGGATAAATCAATTGTTGCAGGCGCTTTTGATGGAAATAAAACAGGTCGGTTTTATGGTGATCATTACGGTCAATATGTAGCTACAATACTTGCAGTCGGAAAAAAGTATGGAATTGATTATACAAAACCTTACAAAGATCTGGATGCCAAAGCAAAAGAACTGGCCATGAATGGCTGCGGAAATGAGATCTTCTGTGTAAACTGGAATTATAAACGAGGAGCACATGTGGGTTTATATGAACTTAATACGGAGTGGCCTGGTTTTTTACATCTTATTGAAGCTGAATACATTCGAAAACACACAGATGCCCGTGGTGAAGCCATGCTCGACCTGATGAAGAACATTGAATGTACGAACTGTCATAGCTACAGGCTTAAGCCGGAGATGCTTCAATATAAAATTAATAACCTTCACATAGGAGAGATTACGGCATTTACTGCCGAAGATGCAAAAGACTGGTTTTCCGGTGATTTTATAACGATGTTCGGGACAGATCTGGAAAGGCAAGCTGCTTCTTCTTTGCAGGAGAATATCCTGTCTCATCTTGAAGCATTAATCAAAGCCGGTTTGGGATATATTTCTGCTGACAGAATTGTGGGGACACTCTCTGGTGGCGAGTATCAGCGATTGCAGCTTGCAGGACTGACAAGAGCGCCATTAACTGGTGTTGCATATATTCTCGACGAACCATCTTTCGGTCTTCATATTAATGATATCAGCCGCATAAGCGATCTGATATTGAACCTGAACAAACATGGAAACACTATTATCATGGTGGAAAATTCTCCTCTTCTGCTTGAAAAATCAGATTATGAAATTGAAATGGGACCCGGGGCAGGTAATAAAGGAGGAAAAATAGTATATGAAGGAAGTCCAAAGATTGTTTCAGGTGAGAAATATAAGGCTTCCGGAATAAATATTAAAGAAATAAATGGTAAGGAGACACTAAACATCACAAAAGCCTATGCAAATAATCTTCGGAACATTGATTTAATTATTCCGTCAGGTATAATGACTGTTATAACCGGAGTCAGCGGAAGTGGAAAAACAAGTCTGCTTGATAATGTCATTTATGAAAGCTGGTTATATGGTAAACCTGTTTTCTGTGAAAATATATCAGGGTTCGAAAATTTTGATGATGTCATATATATAAGGCAACCAACACCCGGAAAAGGTCCTAATGCAACAATAGGGGATAAGCTTGGCTTATCGGAGATAATTTCCAGAATTTTTGCTGATACGGACGACAGTAAACAACTTGGGTACAAATCTTCGTATTTCATAAGTAGTTCACAGAATGGTCGCTGTAAATCCTGCAACGGAACAGGATTCAACCAGGTCAGCATGGATTTCTTTAATGATGTCACAACTCCATGCGAACGTTGCGGAGGAACAGGATTCAGAGATGAAGTGCTTCAGGTAAAAATAGATGGAAAAACTGTTTACGATGTGATGCAAATCCCTTTCAGTGAAATGTCAGCTTTTATTGACACCCATCACCACGGCAAGCATGAAAAACAGATAAAAACTGTTCTTCAGCTTATTGAAAAGACAGGGCTTGGGCATCTTACATGCGGTCGTTCATTGAAGACTCTTTCAACAGGGGAAACACAACGTCTAAAACTTATCTCAGGTCTTTCATCAATGACCGGAAATAATACGCTTTTCTTACTTGATGAACCCACAGGCGGGCTTCATCAGAAGGATGTTACCATACTTCTAGGGCTATTCAATGAGATAGTTACCGCCGGAAATACAATTATATGCGTCACTCATGATCAGCTTCTGACATCTGCAGCAACCGTAACTTTTGAACTCGGACCAGGAGGAAGTACAAATGGAGGTAAAATAATAAAACAGGTCACCTGCCGGTAGCAAATAAAAAAATTAATGCGGATACTCCTTTATTACATTGAAAATCCCGTTTATCAACATCTGGACAGCTATCACGGCAAGGATCAATCCCATTATTCTTGATATAACTTTTATCAGGGACTGACTGAGCTTGTCAGCGATTTTTTTGCTCACAATAAACATATAATAGGTTATAGCACATACCAGTCCGAATATCATAACGATAAGTATGGTGACAAGAAAACTGTTTCCTTCTCCTACAAAGTTCATTGCAGTTGATATTGTTCCCGGACCGGCTAAAAGAGGAATACCCAGGGGTGATATTGCCATATCTTCATATGACTGCAAAGAGATCTTTACTTCAGAATGCTGGTCGTCAGTTTTTTTCCCCTGAAGAAGATTGTAACCGATAAGAAATACGATTACTCCTCCTGCTATTTGAAAGGCAGGAAGAGTTATTCCAAACATCCTGAAGATGATATGCCCAAACAGACTAAATACTGTAATAATCAGAAATGCAGTCAATACAGCCCGGAAAGCAACTCTTTTGATAATTTTTCTGTCAGCATCTCCAACCATTGAAATAAATACGGGAGTATTTCCTATAGGATTTAGCATTGCGAAAAAACCCAGAAAAACTGTTGGCAAAAATATTGCAAGATCTGTCATGCTTATTAATTGTGAATCAATAACATACTATAAAAACAATAATTTAGCAAATATAAGTAATTTGAACAGTAATTAAATTTTAACTGATCACTTTAAATAATAAAAATTCAGACGGCAGGCTATAAACAATTATACTCAGACAAAATTTAAATCAACGAGGTTTTATGAATTACATTCTCTGCAATCTAAGTTATGATCCAAACTTAAAGTATTTGACCAATAATAAGGTTGTCAACAGGCTGTTAAAGAGAAAATGATATCTCCTGACCGTTTGAACAAATGTACATACCTGTTGCTACAATGACACGGGCAAAACCATTGCATGCTGACGGACATTCAAGCAGTGCTGTCCCCAGTTCAGGAAATCCTTCATCTTTAACGCCTATTGTTCTTACCAATGCCATACCGTCAAGTGGAGTGCTGTTACATTCAGCCGATACCTTAACATCTATTAAAGCCTGCTGGGTAATTTCCGCCGAAGCACCTGCAACTTCTATCAATTGCCCACCTCCTGTAATAGTATAATTGTCATCTTCCGTATTCATGTATGTTCCTTTGTTGTTAACATCAACAAAATAGGCATCCTGCTTTACTGCAACATAGACATCTTCCGGACGGACTGCATCAAGTCTGAGTAATTCGCTTTCAATCTCAAGAGTTGTCAGGTTTAAACTGAGGATTGATTCCTTATCAGGATTTAAACTAATATCCATGCTGGCTAAAACCACTTGTGTATTTTCTCCTTCACGGATTACCGGTATTGTTTCGATTCCGATCAGATCCAATGTAGATGATTCTGTATGATAATCGGTGAATAACATAGTAAGTACGGCGGTAGATTCGTCAGCCCAGATTCCGGCAACCGTTACTGCATTTGCCCTTTTTTTTGCATAATAAGGAGTTGACTCATCAGAGAGATCAACTTCAATGAGTGCAGAACAAGGAAAACCCTGATTGCTTCTTGATATTTTCACATTGGGAAATGAATTACCCTCAATAACATTCATTGCCAGATTGGCCGTATAGCCTGTAATTACGGTTGAATGCAGCGTTTCAACAAGGGTATTTGTTTCCGGTTTTCTTAAATAATCATTCACTTCATTGCAGGAGACCTCCGGAAGCAAAATCGCTAAGACAATAAAAACATAGACTGCCCTGGACATAAAAATGTAGTTAGATTGTAAAGATAGGAAAAGGAATTAATTGTAAAACTGTTGCTGTTGTAATGAGCTTCAATTTGAATGTTCCGTGATTTTCCTAATTTTGGAAGTCTAAAAAGATATTTTTAAAGTGAAAGTTTGCATAGCCGAAAAACCAAGTGTGGCAAAGGAAATAGCCAGGATATTAAAAGCCGATAATCGTAAAGACGGCTATTTTGAAGGTAATGGTTATCAGGTCACATGGACATTTGGGCACTTATGCACGCTCAAGAATCCTGAAGATTATACTCCTGACTGGAAACAGTGGAGAATGAACGCTTTACCAATGATTCCGCCAAGGTTTGGCATAAAAATCATTGAAAATGATGGTGTTAAAAAACAGTTTAGTATTATAGAAAAGCTATTTGCCGGATGTGATGAAGTAATAAATTGCGGTGATGCCGGAATTGAAGGGGAGCTCATTCAGCGTTGGGTGTATACAAAAGCAGGATGCTCAAAACCAATGAGACGTTTATGGATTTCATCGATGACCGATGAAGCTATAAAGGAAGGCTTTGAAAAGCTGAAAGACGGTCAGGATTTTGACCGGTTATATTCTGCAGGAAACGCTCGTGCAATAGGGGATTGGCTTCTGGGAATGAATGCCAGCCGTCTGTATACTTTAAAATATGTAGATGGAAAAGGGGTCTTGTCAATTGGCAGGGTTCAAACACCCACGTTAGCATTAATTGTCCGCCGGTTTGAAGAGATTCATAATTTTGTTCCCAAAACATTTTGGGAAATAAAAACAAAGTACAGAAATGTCATTTTCAATTCCACGAAGGGACGATTCGACACTGCAGAGGAAGCTTCACAGGTTATTGACGAAATAAAGACAAAACTCTTTGAAATCATCTCTTTTGAACAAAAAAAGGGGAATGAAGCCCCTCCCAGGTTATTCGATTTAACTGCATTACAGGTAGAATGTAATAAAAAATTCAGTTTTACCGCTGATGATACATTAAAATATATCCAGAGCCTCTACGAAAAGAAGATGGTTACCTATCCTCGTGTCGATACTACGTTTCTGCCTGACGATATGTATCCCAAGATAGAGGGTATTTTAAAAAACATGGAACCTTATGCCGGATTCATAACTCCATTGCTTGGCAAAAAAATAAAGAAAAGTAAAAAAGTATTCGACGACACAAAAATTACCGACCACCATGCAATAATCCCTACAGGCACAAGGCCTTCAGGTTTGATACTGGCAGAAAAAAAGGTCTATGACTTAATTGCTCGCAGGTTTATAGCAGTATTCTATCCCGACTGTATTGTTTCAAATACTACTGTGAAGGGGATGGCTGGAGCTTACGAGTTTAAAACTACCGGTAAAGTCATACTGGAAGACGGATGGCGAGTGCTGTATCCAAAAAAGGAAGCTGATAAAGAAACAGAAAACGACGCCAGCGAAGAACAAATTATGCCTCATTTCGAAAAAGGAGAAAAAGGAGAACATATTCCTGATTTGCTCGAGAAACAGACACAACCACCCAAGATGCATACAGAAGCCACTTTGCTCAGGGCAATGGAAACAGCAGGCAAACAGGTGGAAGACGATGAGCTTCGTGAACTGATGAAAGAAAACGGCATTGGACGACCATCAACACGTGCCAACATTATAGAAACTCTTTTCAAACGTAAATTTGTAACACGGGAAAAGAAAAATCTTGTGCCAACCCAGACAGGTATACAATTAATACATACCATCCAAAACGAATTGCTGAAATCGGCTGAGTTGACCGGTATGTGGGAAAAGAAACTTCGTCAGATAGAAAAGGGGGAATATGACCCTAAAAGCTTTCTGGACGAAATGAAAGAGATGGTTTCACAATTAGTTGCAGAAGTTAAGGTTGAAACAAAAAAAATGATTGTTATTGAGCAGGATCTTAAGCATGAAGAAAAGAAAGCAGCTCCAATTACCTGTCCGAAATGCAAAAAAGGAACTATAATAAAAGGCAAAACAGCATATGGGTGCAGCGAATACAGGAATGGCTGCACTTTCACAGTGACGTTTGAAGAATATAAAAACCTGCTTGACGACAAACAGATTCATTTACATGAAACTGCCTAAGTATTAACCTTGTTATCAATCTGTTATTTTAGCTTTCCTGAAAGCAGTAATTAAATCATCCTTAGATAGTCTGCTTGTTTTTAAATAACGACGTTTACCAACGGGTACTATGGAATTTTTTCCATTTTGATCAGCCTGTACTGATATTTCTTGTCCAATATTTTCCATTAATGTAATATCCCCGGGATTCAACGGTAATTCCAACTTCCTGTCACCTGAAATATGCCAATAAACCACATACAGATCGCTTCCGCGTTTAAAAGTAAACGCCCGCACTTCCCTGCTTTCGTTCGCAATATTCATGATCTGATAGTA
>DAOQAX010000104.1:0-7798 GCA_035354395.1 Bacteroidales bacterium
AAGCTTTATACGGACGTTCTGTATTTTTCATCTTTTTTCTGAAGATAAATATTCCTATTGCTGCCAGGGCAAAGAATATCCATTCAACAGAGACAGTATAGGTGATCAGGTCTTCGAATGTTCCCCAGAAAAGGAGCAGGACAATTGACCATACCGACTGGACAATGATTGCATTGATCGGTGTCTGGTATTTCGGATGAACTTTTGCAATACTCCTGAAAAACAGACCGTCTTCTGCCATAGCATAATATATTCTGGGGGTGGAAAGTGTGTAAATACCTATTGTACCAAAAGTGCTGACTGCAATAATCGCCGCAACAAGCATTCCTCCGAATGGAATGATTGTGCTTACTGCTTCAGCAGCAACTTTCTGTGAGGTTGAAATATTTTCAATCGGAAGCAACAGCATATAACTGACGTTGACAAGGAGATAAATAACTGTGACAATAACAGCTCCCGTTATCATGGCTATCGGAACATTTCTGGAAGGATTTTTTGTCTCGCCTGCAAGGAAAGAGGCATGTTGCCAGCCGCCATAAGAAAAGAGAACTCCTGTGAGGGCTACCCCGAAATTCGCAAGGCTGACATTTGAGGATGTTGACATGCCTGCTTTGAAAGAGAAATCAGCATTTCCAAAGAATAGTCCTACACCAATAATAATGAGAATGCCGAGTATTTTTAATCCTGTGAAAACATTTGAAAACATCTCTCCGAATTTGGCCCTCAGCACATTCAATGTTGTTACGATACAGATTGCGATAATGCTGACAACGATTTTTCCTGAGGGACCTATCGGGATGAAGAAACTCAGATAATATGAGAAAGCCAGGGCAAGAACAGCAATTGAGCCCGATGTGATAATAAGCAGGTAAGCCCAGCCATAAAGGAAACCAAGCCAGTCGCCATATGCTTCTTTAAGGAACACATAAATACCTCCGGCCCTGGGAAACAGTCCCCCAAGTTCTCCAAAGGTCAGGGCTCCTGTCATTGCAATAACACCTCCGATTGCCCAGATTAAAAGTATCAATGGAACAGAAGGAAGCAAGCCAACAATCTGCGAAGGTGTAACAAAAATTCCTGACCCTATACAGGAGCCTATCGCCACCATTATCAACCCATACAGGGTTAGTTCTTTTGCTAATTTTGTCATTTGAAATTCTTCAGATAGAATAAAAATTATCTCTTGTCAATTCAATATGTCAGTGTCCGGCTTTCTTCCCTCCCGTAACCCTTTATCAGTACCTTATCGGAATAAACTTCGACGAGTGCAAAGCTGTTGTTTTCTTCTGTCTCGACCATTCCCTTTATGGTAACAAAGTGGATCATGTTGAAACTTCCATAGTTACCTGCATGATTATGTCCGTTAAACCAGGCAACTATATTATGATAATTTTTCAGGATAGAGAGTACTTCTTTGTAATTATAAAGGTTATGGACATTTTCAGGAACAACCGGGAAGTGACATATTATAAAGACTTTTTCATTTTCTTTTGTGGCTTCTGTAAGCTGATCGTTAAGCCATGTGAGCTGATTTTTACTCATTCCTCCATTCCAGTCCATCGCATTAATATCACCTCTGGCCTTCATGGAAACCAGGGTATCTTCTCCCTGCTTTATTGCTGTTTTATTACCAGAAGAATAAATGCTTATTTCATTTCCATCAAGAAAGATGAACCTGAAGTGTTCATGAACAAAAGAAAAATATCCTTTTTTGGAGTTCTGTAGAACAGGCAGCTTATTTTTAAGTTTCGGGTCAACTGAATAATCGTGGTTCCCTGTTATATGGTAAGTCTTAACTCCTGAAGCACGTAATATGTCAAGAACTTTTTTATATGATTCAAAATCCTTATCAATAATATCACCCAGATTTATAATAAAATCAGCAGAATCCCTTTTAAGTGATTCTGCCGCCTCCTTTAGTTTTTGTGATGATAACCTGTAGAATCTTGTTCCAACAGGATTATTATCAGAATATTGTGCGTCAGCAATAAGGCCAAATGAAAATATGGGTTTTTTGTTCTGATCAGGAAATTGTATATCTGCTGAACTGTTTTTATCAGGCATAGAAAAGTAAGAAATTAAAACCGCCAAAGATGTAAATAATAATCTCATCCAGCTCAAAAATAATTGCCCTAAAAGTAATTAAAATATCATTTTCTAAGGTTGAGCCTATGAGATTAAATTCTTATTCTGACAACGGATTGGTCACTCTTCCCATAAAAAGAACCGAGTTGGTGGATGTCTCCCTGATGATATAGAGGAATGGATGGTCAAGAGTCAGAACAAAATTTGTCGGATTAGCCGAGGTTGTTCCAATTACGACAACAGTAGCAGCAGCCGCCTCTGTTCCTTCTTCATTTGTTTCGATGAAAGCCTGGTGTAATACCTTTGTTATTGTCAGTGGATATGATGCGTTTATATTGGAAAAATCAGCCTGATCGGTAAATGCAATTTCCATTCCCATAGCGGAAAGTGTTTTTTTCATCTCTTCCTTGTACCCATATTTGAATCTGGGAAATGACAGGTCAACCTTTATATTACGCATCTCACCTATCCAACCTGTAAATGCTGCATCTGTAACAGCCGGTATGAGAGAATTGATGCTGTTCACTTCATCGGGAAGAATGATGTCCATCACAAAATTGCCCTGACCGTATGGAATTTCAGCAAGAACAAAACCATCACCGTCATAGACTTTAAAATCAGACGACTGCTTCATCATAGGGACTTCAACTGAGGTTCCTGATGAAGTATGAAATGATTCTTCCACAGTCTTGCTTTTTTCGAACTGGGAGTTCCATTTACCTTTAAAATATATTGCGTTGATAAGGAGCATTACAGTGTTGTCTTCAATCTTATCAATCATGTTTTTAATTAACCCGTTAGTATTGTCTTCAATCCATCCATTAATAAGGCCAGGGGCAGCAGGGTCTTCTGGGTTAAATCGTTTTGAATCTGCATCGTAGTAATTTGTCAGAATATCAATAAATGATTTCTTTACTTCAAAATCATCTTTTGTCCATACCGAATTGGCAATGGTTATATGTATACGTTTATCGACAGAAAGGAGGGCTTCTGTAAGATTCTTATATGAATCATTGATCTCGTCCGGTGTTATTCCGCTAACTCTTAATGCTTTTAGCATTGAATCGCGGGTGCTTCCGTTTGCGCCGTTAAGGGTCATCGACAGGGCATAGGAAATACTCAGTGGAGATATTATAACATTTTTTGATTCATCGGTATTTTCAAGAACTTTCCTGAAGATATCAAAGGCAAAGGAATTCTCTGAAGTGATAAGAGAAACCTGGTTGGTTGTCAGACTAATCGGAACCGGATCGACAGGCACAACTTCTTCCTGTTCCTTATTGCACGATAGTAAAAAAAGGGGAATTGATAATGATAATGCAACAGTTGAATTCAGAATAATCTTTTTCATGGCTAAGAGGTTAGTGAAATAGATGAAACAGAGTTAATTGCAATCAGATTTAGATAGTGCAAAAACCATGCCACCGGTTATGCTTTCTTTTTGTTTTTTTTCGAATTTCCCATAAACACTTTAAGAAAAGTAAACGAGACAATGAAAAAAATCATTCCAAGCAACAGCATCATGATAAAACCAATAACTGAAGGCTTCTCGAGGCCAGGCAACGGGTGTCTTAGTCTGTAGATATATCCGAATACG
Organism: Bacteroidales bacterium; assembly: GCA_035354395.1. GTDB lineage: Bacteria > Bacteroidota > Bacteroidia > Bacteroidales > VadinHA17 > LD21. The sequence continues at coordinate 3,683 of DAOQAX010000104.1, forward strand.
GAAAAGACGAGAACCAGGATGGAAATAATAAAACTGAAGATGATGGTGGTTCCGTCAAAGATCCTGGTTGTTCTGTAAAAACTGGTATTTTTGAACTTTACATAGGAGGTTCTTGCATAGGCAGTAGCTCTTTGTCTTGACCTGTCCTGTCTGAATTTTCTCCAGTCTTCCATTGCCTGATTATATTTCTGTTCGTCCGATTCTATTTTTTCATGATTTGTAATCAGAAATTCGTAAGCTTCGGTTATTAATATAAACAGGTCTTTCGCTTCAGGAGAATGATTGATATCGGGATGGTAAAGGCGGGCTTTTTTTCTGTATGCTTTCTTTATCTCCATGATGGAAGAGTTGGCAGGCAGACCAAGAATATCATAGTAATCGGTAAGAGTCATGTCTGGTAAGGATCAAATATTTTACAAGTAACGAATATTTTATTTCACAGGGAAGTATCTGGCTTTTAAATGTTAAAAATAATTAATCTCTGTTTTTTGTAGTAATTTTAAACTAGATTTAAAACTTTCTTTATCACATCTTATACATTTCTGGCTGATATTGAATTTTCTTCAGAAATGACAGTTTAACATGAATACTTACCAACACTTATAGTATAAAAGTAATGATATTCAGAAACAGAAAAATTCAAACATTATCTATACCCGGATTATTGGTATTCTTTGTTTTTCTTCTTTCTTCAACAATAAAGATTCAGGCACAGACTATAGATCTTTTGCTGAAAGGCGGTCATGTTATTGATCCGAAGAATAAGATCGATTCAAAAATGGATGTAGCCATAAGTGATGGTAAGATATTACAGGTTGCACTGGATATTCCGGCAAAAAATGCAAAAAAAGTGATTAATGTTGATGGTATGTATGTGACCCCAGGGCTTATTGACATGCACGTTCACGCTTTTTATGGAACAGACCAGGGTTCATATATTGCAAACGGATGGGATGCCCTTCCTCCTGACGGATTCACTTTCAGGGCAGGAGTAACCACAGTTGTGGATGCAGGTTCGGCAGGATGGAGAAACTTCCGTGATTTTAAAAAACAGACAATTGACAGATCTCAGGTGAGGGTTTTGGCTTTCCTGAATATTTCAGGCACAGGAATGTATGGCAGATATGAAGAACAGGATGTGAATGAGATGAATCCTGTAATGGTTTCATATATGATTAACAGATTGTTTCCGGAAATCCTTGTGGGGGTTAAATCGGCTCATTACTGGGGAGGTGACTTTACTTCTGTTGATAAGGCAGTTGAAGCAGGCAATCTGGCCAATGTTCCTGTCATGGTTGACCTTGGGGAACATCATCCTCCGCTCTCCATCGAAGATCTTTTTTTAAAACATCTTCGTCCGGGTGATATATGGACTCACACTTATGCCAACGCTCCTCAGGACAGGGAAGTCCCTGTTGATGAAAACGGAAAGGTAAAACCTTTCATATTTGAGGCTCAGAAGAGGGGAATAATATTTGATGTCGGTCATGGGGGAGGCGCCTTTTTCTTTAACCAGGCAGTTCCTGCTATACAGCAGGGATTTATTGTTGACGTGATAAGTTCTGACCTGCATACCGGAAGCATGAACAGCGGGATGAAAGATATGACCAACCTGTTATCGAAATTTATGGCAATGGGTTTGTCGGTGCAGGATGTTATTCTGAGAGCTACATGGAATCCTGCAAAAGTTATTAAACGACCTGATCTGGGAAATCTTAGTCCGGGAACAGTTGCAGATGTTTCAGTGTTTAGCTTGCGAAAAGGAGACTTTGGATTTCTTGACGTGCGCGGAAATAAGCTTGAAGGAAATCAGAAGTTAGAGTCAGAACTTACAATACGCGGAGGGAAAATAGTCTGGAACCTTAACGGTTTAGGTTCTCCCGATTGGAATGCAAAACGTTAAATAAATCAATTAGTATTAGAAATTATATTGCTATTTTAACAGCAGGTGGTATGTGAATAACAAAACCTGGAAACTATGAATATCAATTGTCTCTTTCCTGTTAACCATGCATTAAATATTCTTTTGAATATTAGAGCTGTTTGTTTCGTTGTTTTTTTCCATTGTATTTTTTCTTCTGATCTGCAGGCTCAGGAGATCGATATCCTATTGAAAGGGGGTCATGTAATTGATCCGAAAAACAATATTGACGCCATTATGGATGTTGCTGTCGCCAACGGCAAAATTTTAAAAGTAGCCCCCAATATCTCTGAAAGTAATGCCAGACAGGTAGTAAATGCAAGTGGCCTGTATGTAACTCCGGGTCTTATTGATATTCATACACATGTTTTTGTTGGCAGCAAAGATGGGTTTGCTGATGGATTCTCCAGTCTGTCCCCTGACGATTTTACATTCAGGGCCGGCATTACCACTGTTGTGGATGCAGGCACATCAGGCTGGCGTAATTTTCCGGTATTTAAGAAGAATGTCATTGACCGGTCGCAGACAAGGGTACTGGCTTTTCTGAATATAGCGGGTTCAGGAATGACAGGATTCCCATCTGAAGAGGATATTAATGATATGGATTCGCATATGACCTCCCTGGTTATTAAGCAGTACCCCGATATTATTGTAGGAGTGAAGATCGGACATTATCGTGGCAGTGAGTGGACCCCGTTTGACAGGGCACTCGAAGCAGGAAAGATCGCAGATGTGCCGCTTCTGGTGGAATGTCATCTTCCTTTGCTGCCTCTTGAAGATATTCTTGGAAGGATGAGACCCGGAGATATATATACTCATTCTTTTTGCACAGCTGCAGACAGGACCTGCATCCTCGATGAACAGGGCAAAATCAGACCCTGTGTGCTGGAAGCCAGGAAGAAAGGGGTATTATTTGATGTAGGACACGGCGGAGCGATGTTTCATTTTTCTGTTGCATTACCAGCTTTGAAACAAAGACTTTTACCAGATTCCTTTGGTTCAGACCTTCACCGTTTCAGTATGAATTCCGGGATGAAAAGTATGCTTGATATAATGTCGAAGTATCTGAATATGGGAATGAGCATTGAAGATATCATTTTTCGCGCTACATGGAACCCGGCAACATTTGTAAAGCGCCCCGATCTGGGTAATCTGAGCGAAGGATCTGATGCTGACATTGCTGTATTAAATGTACGAAAGGGTAACTTCGGTTTTATTGATACCGGTGGTAACAGAATGGAAGGCGATCGTAAATTAGAAGCAGAACTTACTATCAGGGGAGGAAAAGTTGTCTGGGACCTGAATGGTATTGCAGCCAGGAAACAATTTATTAAATAAGAGATATAATATTAAAATTAAGTGATATGAAAACAGAAAGAAGAACCGCTTTAAGAAAAATGTTTGCTTCTGTTGCAGGAATAGCAGGATTGGGCATGGTAGCCAGTGCAAAAAGCAATCCTTCCCCCGAAAAAGAAGCTTTTGATGTAACAAATTTTCAGGATGTACCTTTGTTTTCAGGTTTCACAAAATACGGGAACCTTGTATTTATTTCAGGCAGAGGACAGCGTCTTGATGGAGATATCAGGGTACATACAGATAATGTACTTAAAATAATTGAGAAAGAACTTATTAAGGCCGGATCATCAATGGAGAAGGTACTTAAAGTCACCGTGTTTCTTGAGGATATTAAAGATTACGATGGAATGAATGAAGCATTCAGGGGACGTTTCGGTAAAAACCCTCCTGCGCGTACAACGGTCTCTGTGGGACATGGGCTTCCACCGGCTGACAATCTGATCCAAATGGACTGTATAGCCTATGTCTAGGCCTGGAAAATGAAAAGGGTAAATTATTCTAACTAAAAATAATAATATATATATGGAACGCAGAGATATAATTAAGAGTCTGGCAGTATTGCCATTTGCCGGAAGCTTTCTTCCTCTTGAGTCTGTATTGGGGTCAGCAAAAGGACCGCTTGCAGCCGGAGCGGGTAACATTTACCAGTCAATAGGTGTTGAACCTGTGATCAATTGTGTAGGTACTTTCACAATCATCGGAGGATCACTCGAACGGCCTGAGGTCGTTTCAGCAATGCACGATGCATCCGGGTCATTTGTGCAATATGATGAGCTGGCTTTCGGTGTAGGCAGGAGGCTTGCAGAAATAACAGGAGCCGAGTGGGGAATGGTTTCAGC
>DAOQAX010000105.1:0-7739 GCA_035354395.1 Bacteroidales bacterium
AACAAGAAGACGTTTTGCGGAGATCTCCGATCTTTCCTTGTCAATCAGCGAAAGCCTTGTTTTCTGCTTTTCCGCTTCGGTTCTTATCTGACCGCATGCGGCATCCGCACGTACGCGATCCAGAGAATACGCCCGCAAGGATTCGTCAAGTACCGCCTGTTCTCTGGCCGCACTTTTGATTTTGATCTCCGACGATTCGCTCTCGGCCGCAAAACCTGAAATTGCCTGCTCCAGCTCCGCTTCACGGGCTTTCAGATTTTCGAGTTCGCGGGCGCGTCCCAGAAGACTCGTTCCCTGCCTGCGGATGCTTCCGCCGGTCATCGAACCGCCCGGATTCACGACATCTCCCTCGAGAGTAACAATTCGGAATGCCTGTGACGTTTTGGCAGAGAGTTTCAGTGCATGCGGAAGATCGTCCGTGACGACAATACGTCCCAAAAGATTTTTGATAATCTCTTTAAGATGATCCGGATAGGAAAGTAGATCAGACGCAATACCGCAGAAACCGTCGGCCGATTCGGAAGCGTCACGGTATCCGGGCTCGAGTTCCCGCCCGCGAATAACGTTAACGGGCAGAAACGTAGCACGTCCGAAATGATTCTTCTTTAAGTAATCAATCAGGAAGGAGGCGTCGCGCTCCGTCTGCGTTACGATGTTGTGAACCGCCTGGCCGAGAGCGATCTCGATCGCCGTCTCATATTTGGACGGTACCCGAATCAGTTCGCCGAGAACACCTACGACGGACTTTTTGAGTTCGGCGTCCGTCTCCGCCGCTGACAGAAGACGGCGGACGGGTTCCTGATAACCCTCACGGTTCTTTTCCAGATCCTCGAGGGTTTTAATCCGGTATTTTGTATTGTCCAGTTCGCGCTTCTTCTGCTCCGCAGAAACGGTAAGTGCAGCGAATTCTTTTCGCAAAGCATCGAGGCTCGCCTTCTTGCCATCAAGTGCGGCTTCCGCCTGGGCAGTCTTCGATACAAGATCCGAAAGAATCTTCTCCTGATCTTCGAGCTTGATCTTAAGTCCGTCGATTTCGTTGACAACGAGCATCCGGTCATTCGCAAGGTTTTTCGCTCTCGAATCCAGAAGCATGAGATCGGAATTCAGTGACTGCGCCTTTTCTTTATCGTCGAAAAGCTCTTCCTGCAGATCTTCCATGCGCTTTCTCAGCTGCGCCAGTTTCTTCTGGGACTGATCAATTGTCGAAAGAAGAGCCGCCAGCTCCTTTTCCTGATCCTGCAGCATCGCATAGAAATGATCTCTCTGACCTGTGAGCTGCTTAATCTTTTTATCCTGATTCTGCCGGAGCAGGAACGCATGTCATAACATATCAGACATTACCGGATATATATGGGTGTACCGGAACAGATACAATTCATATAAATGTTATTTTACCGCCGCTGCCTGTAGCTTACTTTGAACCTGATACCGCAGGATGTTCTCCCCTGACTGTACAGTTCCGTAATTTAAGTGTTTCAGGGGAGGCATATTTATGGAGTTTCGGCGACAAAACATATTCTTCGGAGCTGAACCCGGTTCATATTTATTATGTTCCGGGAGATTATATAGTAAAACTGACTGTTACTAATGTGACAGGCCAGTCATCATATGTCAGTTCTGTTTCAGTTTATGAAAATCCTGCAGCCAACTTTTCTTTATATCCGACGGATGTCATAAACAATTCTCAGGTAGTGATATTTACAAATTTCTCTTTTTATGGAGTATCATATCTATGGAATTTTGGAGATGGGAGCACTTCCGTGGAAGAAAGTCCATGGCACAAATATGAGTCTTCAGGAATTTATTATGTCACCTTGACAGTAACATCAGAAGATGGTTGTATCGATTCAATGAAATATAAATCGCCGGTTAACGTAAGCTATTCAGAAGGCGAAATAAAATTTCCTAATGTTTTCAAATGGAACCTTACCGGTCCAACTGGAGGGTATTGGGAAGATAATCAGATAAATGATAATGTTTTCAGGCCATTTTCCGAGAATATCATTGAATATAAATTACAAATATTCAATCGATGGGGAGTACTGATCTATGAGAGTTACGATCTGCACAAAGGGTGGGATGGATATTTTGGAAACGGCAAACTGGCGGTTCAGGGTGTATATGTATGGAAAGTGACGGGCCGGTTTGCTAATGGTGTTTATTTCAATAAAGTGGGAGATGTTACATTCCTGCACTAAAAGGAAAATTCCGGGCTTCCATTAAATAAGGAAAGGTTTTATTAAATTTGGCGCAATGTGATATTTTTAATGAATATCTCAATCATGAGTGGTTCTTCCGCCATGGCGGAAACTTTTAAAATAAATTATAAACCTATGAAAAAGACATTATTCCTTATTTTGGTAACTTCATTGTTGATGAATGCTTCCTGTACCAACACCGGGCCTAACGAAAAAGGCAGCTATTCTGTAATTCCGGCACCGGTATCTCTTGTTGAGATGAATGGAAGTTATTGCTTTTCAGAAAATAGCAAAATTATTTTATCGGATCTGAACGACGAGACAAAGCTTGCAGCTGAATATCTTGCTCTTCTGGTAAAGAATCCTACCGGTCTGAATATCCCTGTTGAACAAGGCAAAAAAGCCAAATCGAATTCAGTTTTCATGTCGATTGACACGTCGGTTGTCAATAAGGAGGGATATGAACTGAATGTTAGTCCCAAAAAGATTGTAATAAAAGCACGTACAGCTGCTGGACTTTTTTATGCCGTTCAGACTATCAGACAATTACTTCCGGCAGAGGTGGAGAACGCCAAGATTGTTGAAGGCCTGAAACTTACCGTTCCGGCATGTGAAATAAAAGATGAACCCAGATATGTATACAGAGGGATGCACCTCGATGTATGTCGTCATTTTTTCCCCGTCACTTATGTTAAGAAATATATTGACATACTGGCTCTTCATAAAATGAATACACTTCACTGGCATCTTACTGACGATCAGGGTTGGAGAATTGAAATAAAAAAATATCCTAAACTTACAGAAGTAGGAGGGTTCAGAAAGGGAACGCTTGTAGGCCACCTTAATAACAAACCAGAAGTATATGATGGCAAGCCTTATGGCGGATTTTATACCCAGGATGAAATAAAGGATGTTGTTGCGTACGCAAAATCGAGGTTTGTTACAGTAATTCCGGAAATTGAGATGCCTGGTCATGCTCTGGCAGCTTTATCGGGATATCCTGAATTTTCATGCACAGGAGGTCCGTTTGAAGTTTTTCAAAAATGGGGTGTTGTTCCTGATGTCTATTGTGCAGGGAAGGATGAGACTTTTAATTTTCTCGAAGATATCCTTACTGAGGTTGTATCGCTTTTTCCGGGGCAATACATACATATCGGTGGAGATGAATGTCCAAAAGACCGTTGGGCGAAATGTCCTCTCTGCCAGAAAAGAATCAAAGAAGAGGGTTTAAAAGACGAGAAGGAACTTCAGAGCTATTTCATCGCCCGTATCGAAAAATTTCTTGTTTCCAAAGGCAGAAAAATTATAGGCTGGGACGAAATTCTGGAAGGAGGACTTGCCCCAGAAGCTACAGTGATGTCGTGGCGGGGAACTGCCGGCGGTATAGAGGCGGCTAAGCTGAAACATGATGTCATTATGACTCCGGGAGACGCTGTATATCTCGATTATTATCAGTGTGAGCCAGAAGGCCAGCCACTTGCAATTGGAGGTTACCTGCCGCTTGAAAAGGTATACTCATACGAACCAACACCGAAAGAGCTTACTCCTGAGGAGAAGAAACATATACTTGGTGTTCAGGGTAATGTTTGGTCAGAATATATACCGACAGAAGAACAACTTGATTATATGGCATTTCCGAGAGCATTTGCCATTGCAGAAACAGGATGGACTCCTGCCAGCAAAAAAGATTTTGAAGAATTTCTTGTCCGTTTTACTACTTTAAGAAAAAGATATGATGCAATAGGCATCAACTATTTCAAAGGTGATTATCGCGACACAAGGGCAGCAAAAAAATAAACTGAATTTGCGGGTAGAGACCGGCAGAAATCTGGTTTCTACCTGCTTATTAATTGAAACATATACTCATCAAGATAACCATCGGCTGTCTTGATCCAGTCTTTCTTTATTCCACATTGAACGAATCCGAGTTTCTTGAACAAATCCATGCTTTCCAGGTTGTTTTCCAGAATATTGCAATAAAGCTGATGAAGTTGTAATGTGCTAAAACAATACTCAGTCAGACAAGTGATAGCCATTGAAGCATATCCTTTCCTCCTGTATTCTTCATTTGCTATAAGTATCCCAAGTCCGGCCCTTTTATGAAACGGGTCAAAATCAAAAATGTCAATCGTTCCGATTGTAACCTTGTCTGAAATATGATCGATCATTAAACGAAGCTGACCAATTTCATAAATATTCTTATGGGAGTTCTCAAGATATCTTTTAAGAGTATATTTTGAGAAAGGAGTAAATGTATTGCTGATTAACCAATTAGAGATATTGTTTTCCCACTGATAGAGGAGTTCCATATCTTCCGGTTCCAGAGCTCTGAGTGTAAGTTCTTTGCATTTCATGGCCAGAGTTTTTTATCATTTTGAAACTTTTTTAACAAAGATATCGTCAGGATATCCTTTTCTTAATAGCTCCAGTTTTAATGCATTAGCTTCTTCTTTGTTTTTAAATATGCCAGTAGTATAGCGGTAAAATTTATCATTATCATTGTATATTACCTTCACATCAGTGATGTATTTAAAGTAACTTACATCTACCGGTTTGTGAAGCGCTATAACCTGCACAGTAAAGAAAAGAATGTCAGAATCTTTTACATCTTTGTCATTTAAGTCATTGACATTCACATTTGTAATCAGGATGCTCGTGTCAATGGCAGCAACAGTTGGTATATCAGAGAGATCTACCTTATCGTATTCTGTTTGTTGTGCTGGTGTTTGTGCTGATGTTGCCTGGTATCCGTCAGGGTTTACTGATCCATTAAAACAAAGATAGAAGATATCTTTCTTTTTATAATTGGTAGTGAATGAATAATAAGCATTCAATCCGTTATTCAACGGTTGAAAGAATTTATCATCATCAGTAGAGTTTATGGGAAAACCAAGGTTCTCAGGCGGGTTCCAGAGGTCCCCAGATCTCCGGCTTTTGAAATTATCGTATCCTCCAATAGAAAGATGTCCCTCTGAAGAGAAATACAGGACTGAATCATTCCGGGTAATAAATGGAGTATCTTCATTGTAAGGTGTATTGATAGTTGCACCAACATTTATTGCCGGGCCCCAGTTGCCAGTCTCATCTTTTTCAGAGACATAGATATCGAGGTTTCCCTGACCTCCTTCCCTGTTGCTTGTAAAATAAAGCTTTTTCCCGTCAGAAGAGATAGAAGCATGCGATTCGTAGAATTTCGTATTGATATTTTTATTAAGTTTTTTTATCGGGGTCCATTTACCATTTACATAGTCAGATGAGTAGATATCTCCATCGTAATTATCAGTCTTGTAGAGGAATAATTCTGTGCCATCATTATTCAGTGAACATGATGAGCAGTCGTCACCAGCTTTTATCTCTTTGGTAATTTCTACTGGTGGTTGCCATTTTCCATTTTCTTTCCTTGAATAATAGATAACATTGACAATACCTCTTCGTTCTGTGTAGACCAATGTGTTCCCGTCAAAGCTTACAGCAGGATTTTCATTTATTGATCCAAGATTGAACTCGTCGCCTAAAGATATTTTATCAAAAGTAACCGGATTCTCCTTAAACTGAATTGCGTTTTTACATGCCTGGATCTGCTGATCAACAAACTCGGCATTCTTCATGCCTCCTTTGGAGTTTGTCTCCTTTACAAGTTTATCAAAATGCTGAAGTGTCAGTAGCCCTTTTTCCATCTGATTATTAATCATATAGGCTTTGGCAAGAAGAAAATAGGCATCAAGGGGAGCTTTTTTTTCTTTAAATGATTCTGTTTTTGAATCATAGCTGGCTGTTTTGACAGCCTCTTCAAGATATTGTATTGATTTCTCTTTTTCACCCGGTATATTCAGATAACATGCACCTATCTTATATTTGATATTCATGTTATCGGAAGATTCCAGTAACAGGTACAACTGGTTTGCCAGCTCGTATTCTTCATAAAGATAATAAGCTTCAGCCTGAGCAAAAATGCTCTTCATTTCTGTGGAAGATTGAGATGAGGATGTGACTGGTAAAGAAACCAGAAACAAAAGCTGTAAATACAAACAAATTATATTACTTCTGAAGTTACCCATCTAAACAAATATAATAATTATTTGTCAGGTTTATTTCAATATGGTTATCTCTTTTTATTTCAAAGTGATCTTGTAAATATCTTCTTTTCCAAAGCCTCCTGATTTCTTAAATACCGAATAATAGCCCGATTTCCCGTCACCAAACGGCATGAAGAAAATATTGTCGCCTGGTGTATTGATCGGGTAGCCAAGATTGGCTGGCTTATTCCATAGACCGTTAGTCTGTTTATCTGACCTGAAAATATCATATCCTCCAATATTTTCATGACCCTGTGAACTGAAAAAAATGGTCATGCCTTTATTAATAATAAACGGGCGGTCCTCATTAAATGGTGTGTTTATTTCAGGTCCCATGTTAACGGCAGTCCCCCAATCCCCGTTTACTTTGTCGGAAATGTAGAGATCAAGTCCTCCGAAACCGCCTGGTCTGTCTGATGCAAAAACCATATGATTACCATCCTCTGAAACAGAACAGTGTGATTCCCAGTATTTTGTGTTTATGTTTTTATTTAGTTTTACGGCTTTTGTCCAGTTTTGTCCGTTAAAAGAGCTTACAAACAGGTCGCTGTTGAAATTATCATCCTTTGACAGGAATAATAATTTGCCGTCAGCTGAAAGGGATGAGATATAAAAATCTCCGTCAGATTGAATCTCAGGAGTAATATTAATCGGAGCGGACCATCTTCCGTTTTCAAGCCGCGAGAACATTATTGCATCATAAAATTTAAGAGAGACCATATATGCAAAAGACTTCCCATCAGCAGAAATGATAGGATTGAAATCAGGTCTGTTATCATTAAAAAGTTCTCCCATATTCTCTTCGGTAAAAGCTACCGGTTTGGCGATCAATTCTTTGGCCATATCGCAAACCTGGATGTCGTGTTTGACAAACTCAATGTTTTCATGGTCATCAGGAAGAAGTGTTCCTGAATATTTAATGAAGGTCTCTTTTGCCTTATCGAACATAAAGTTTATGTGATAGGCTTTGGCAAGATCATATAATGCATCGTAAGGAGCAGATGTCTGAGTGATTGTACCCTCTTTATGTTTTGCTGACATGTTTTTTGAAGCGATCTCAAGATAGCTGATAGAAAGGTTTTCCTGCCCCGGAATATTTAAATAACATACTCCTATACAATGTGCCAGATTTGCATTGTCAGGCAACTTCTCATATAATTGAAGATAATATGTCAGGGCATCTGAGTAATCTTCATTCATTAAAAAATACTCTGCTTCAAGAAATGTCTCCTGAAGGTCTTTGTTATCCTGCGCTTTGATGGAAATGGTGAAAATAAACATAACAAACAGGCAGACAGCTTTTTTACTCATATTGAGAGATTTTGATAAACAAATTTATAAAAAAATGTGGTAGAAGAAATATTTATATTATACTTTTCTTAATACATGAAAAGGAGGCTGTCTCAAAACGTTTTAATCCTTGTTTACCCCTAAATCCCACTGACGCTTCGGTCAGTGCTGGCCT
>DAOQAX010000106.1:0-7716 GCA_035354395.1 Bacteroidales bacterium
GGAGCAGGCGATAGCAGGGTAAGTATTTCAAAGAGAAGACTTGTGGAAATCAGTTATCGTGACCGTAAGCCTGAAGTCATTAAGGAGGCCACCACCAAGAACCTTTATCTTGAGGTTTTTATGAATAACCGGTTTGCTGGTAAGTCCACTCCTGATTTTCGACAATCAACCCTTAACGGGTTCATAGCGGAGGTGGTTGATAATGCTAAAATTATGGAGGAAGATCCATTCCGCACACTTCCTGATCCAAAATATTATGCTGGCGGAATAACTGCCGACCTTCAGCTAAATGATCCGGATTATAACCAGATTACCCCGGAAAACAGACATAGCATGGCAAAAACTGTTGAAGATGCATGTTTGGCTAAAGGAGGCGATAAGGTTATTTCAGTCGAGGCCGGGGTATATGATGAATCTTTTGAAGAATTTATAAAGTCAAGCAATGGTTTTAGCGGCTCAACAAAGGGTACCTACTGCCAGGCAGGAGCAACTATGACCGCAAAGGATGAAGGGGACCGTCGCCCTGCAGGCTATAATAATATAGGTTGCAGATACAAAAGCGACTTGCCACCGTTTCAGGATATTGGAACTGAAGCTGCAGTAAGAACGCTTGATCTCCTTGGAGGTAAAAAGATTGCCTCGACCAAAATACCTATTATTCTTGAAAATCGTGGAGCAGCTCGTGTTCTGGGCGGCTTGTTCGATCCGATGGCAGGGGCAAATATACAGCAGAAAAGATCTTTCCTGGCTGACAAAAAAGGTAAATCAATTGGGAGCAGGTTACTGACAATCCAGGATGATCCTTTACTCCCAAGGGGTCTTGGCTCAAAGTACTACGATGGAGACGGATTTCCGGCAAAAAGACGCAATCTTATAGCTGAAGGAACAGTAAATGAGTTTCTGGTCGATTGGTATTACAGCCGGAAATTAGGCTGGGAACCGACATCGGGTTCTGTTGGCAATATTATCATTCCCCCTGGATCACGAAGTGTAAATGATATAATAAAAGATCTGGGACGTTGCATCTTAATAACTGATTATATCGGTGGGAATTCTAATTCCACAACAGGAGATTTCTCAGTAGGAATTATTGGCAAGTTATTTGAAAAGGGGCAATTTGTTCAGAATGTGGCTGAGATGAACATTGCTGACAACCATCTGCAATTCTGGAATAAACTGGTTGAAATAGCCAACGACCCCTGGATTTTCAGCCAGGCGCGGCTTCCAAGTCTGGTCTTTGAAGGCGTGATGGTTTCAGGGGTTTAGCTAATTATAGTGTGAGAGCCCTCCTTCGCTGAAGCTACGGAGGACGAAATGAGAAAAAAATGAGAGTGTTAGCGATTGCTCTCGCACTCGCTTCCACTCTCACTCTTTTTCAGTACCACCAACGGACAAATGTTGCAACAGGAATAGTTATAGATCTCAGTTTGTATCCTTAACCCTACCGATAAACATTACACCCCACCAATTATTGAGTGAGAGAAGCATCACCAATTCTTTCTCCCATTTTAACGGCAGTTTCATATCCATTTGCTGTATTGATCAATATGTCCTTATCAATGTCGATTTTACTTTTTTCAAACAGCAAGACTACCGTTGAACCTCCAAATTTAAAGTAGCCTTTCTCCTCACCCTTCTTTACCGAATTTTCCGTATAAGTTTGTACGATGCTTCCTACCATGGTAGCACCAACTTCGGCCATAATAACATCACCAAACAAAGGATTTGAAATAATTGTATATTCTCTCTTATTCAAAAAGAATATCTCAGCCTTTTTACGTAAAGCAAATGGATTGACTGAATAATAGTCACCTTCAATCTTTTTGTTTGGAGTAAGATTTCCACTGACCGGGAAATGGAAACGATGATAATCGACCGGGGCTAGCCGGATGATAATAAGGGTGCCCTCATTGTACTTTTGTGCAAGAACTGGATTATCCAAAAAGGAAGGTATATCAAAACGAAATCCTTTTATTATAAAATCAGAGTTGCTGATATCGGCATACGCCATGATTTTACCATCTGCAGGAGATATAACAATATTTAAACTGGTATCAACCGGTCTTGCATTATCCTTTAGTTTTCGGGTAAAAAAATCATTAAAATTTTTATACTCCTGTTCCCGAACACTGCTCATATCAATATTAAAATCTTCAATAAAGGGATGTATTCTTTTAGCTGATGAAGTGCGATCCATCATTTTACCATAAACAGATGAAACCAGCTTTCTTTTTGCCAGTGTCCACAAGGTTGCTTCTCCTATTGGATTATAATACAACCATACCAACCACTTTTCTCCGGCCACCTTTTCTGTTTTTAATTGCCCGGTTTCTCTTTCGTAATATTGAATGGGATCTTGAGTTAGTGGTGTAATGCAGGCAATAATGATAATTATTGAAAGTAACAACAAACTGATACCCCACCTCATTGTTGGTTTAGTAATTTTCATTTTGCTTTGATTAACTTGAGAAGCAAAAATAAATTAATGTTCTGTATATTAACCCACTTTCCATTAGTTAATACATTCTTAACTGCATAAGTTGCAGATCCTGACCACATTTTGCCATGATTTACCAAAAAATATAATGGATACTAAATCTGATTTACTACCAAGGTAGTGGACATCCTTCGTGCCGGCATACCGGTAACCTGGCGAAGCCTGCATTATCTGATTTACTCCTTCAAAGTCCTCACCTTATAAAGATTGATCCCTGGTATTATGATTGTCTTATCAGGATCCCTGCAATATATATTATGAGTCCACCAGCTGATCTCACCTTTTGTGTAAACCAGTTCACCCGTAGACTCTTCAAAATTCACCGATTTAACATTAACAGTATCGGCAAGTGGCCCGAACGGGCTGAATTTCCCCTGGGGAATATCAAAAGCCCATACATTCCTGGATGTTGAAAGGATCAGCCTGGAATCGGAACTTGAAATCAGGTCATGACCGCCTGTTGCAGGAAGAGTCCATTTTTCTGCAAGCTGAAGCTCAGGCTTGTCCGTATCCCAGTTCTTTAGGGTATATCGCCTGAGTTCATCATATCCAAGTGCAAATAGCGATTCAAGCTTTTTAATCCAGACAACACCATGTCCGGAATAAAGACTGTCCTTGTAAACAACAACCTCCGGTTTGTCGATATCATATAACTCGATACTGTTCCCATCGGCATGGGTGGAAAGAGCCACCACGATCCTGTTTCCCGGAAGGATTTCAGCTGAGTGGGCCATGGGTGAGTGCGACCAGAAAAGGCTCTTTTTTGTTTCCCGGTCTATGAGCACAACTCCCCCTCCCGACGATGTAACAAGGATCTTACCGGTTCCATCAACGGGCTTGCAGTCGTCAGTTGGCCTCAGTAACTTCATGTATTTTTCCGGAAGGTCTGTAGCATCTTCCACTTTCCATTGCCACTTTAGAGCAACATTCTCACCGTCGGAACTGGCTTTGTCAATAACAACCACCTGGTCGTCGCCGCAGGCAATTATCTCATCAATCCCGGGACTGCAGCCGGCTGACAATATGATGATCACCAAAAGAATCATCCATCTTAAATTTCTCATAGGTAAAAGCATAATTAATCACAGGTTATATCATTTGTACGATCCCGGCAAATAGGCTACTTCCTTGTGCCCGTTGTTGTTTGCTAACATCAGGCCTTTTCTGCGGTTCCTGCCTGTGGCATGAAACCATCACAATGCCTGTCCCCATGCAGCAGATAACCGCTGACTGCAATTGTTTCATAAGTTGTTTTAGTTGCAATGAAAATACAAAAAGTTTTGAATTATAAACAGGGATACCGGATTTAAAAAGTCAACGGCAATTTGTATCTTCGCTACTATCCAGATATGTTCAAGAAAAATAAAGTCAGTATGAGGAAAATATTTTTTGCAATGCTTTCGTTTTGCATCTTCGGAATTGCTTCAGGCCAGCAGTTTGATCCCATTTATGATGAAAGCAAAGTTCCGGCTTATACACTTCCTGATCCGCTTGTTTTCAGTAACGGAACAAAGGTTTCTGACAGAAAGGCGTGGAATAAGCGAAGGTCTGAGCTATATGATATCTTTTGTGATGAGGTTTACGGCAGGACACCGGAATGGAAGGGAAAGATAATCTCCAATGAAATATCATCGGTTGAGGACGCACTTTCAGGAACGGCGATAATGAAGCAGGTAAGGATTACAATGAAGAACAGTGTAAAGGAGCATTCAATGATCATGCTTCTTTTCCTTCCGAAGAATGTAAAGAAGGCTCCGGTATTCCTTGGACTTAATTTCAATGGCAACCACACTATAGTGAATGAGCCGGGTATCGCTCTTGCTGACATATGGCCACGGAAACCCGTTACAGCTCCTGTAAAGGGCAAAGACTCTGAAAGGGGAAATGACGCCGACAGCTGGCAGGTGAATCAGATCATTTCGAGAGGGTATGGACTCGCTACAATCTATTATTGCGATGTAGATCCCGACTTTGATGATGATTTTAAAAACGGGATTCATGCATTGTTTGATGAAAAAAGAAATGAAGAATCATGGGGAAGCGTTGCTGCATGGGCATTCGGGCTCTCGAGGGCTCTGGATTATCTTGAGACAGTCAAATGGGTTGATTCAAAGAGGGTAGCTGTGATGGGACATTCGCGCCTGGGCAAGGCAGCATTGTGGGCAGGAGTTACTGATCCGCGGTTTGCAATGGTCATTTCTAACAATTCAGGGTGTGGAGGTGCAGCATTGTCAAAAAGAATTTACGGCGAGACTGTTGGAAGGATAAACAGGTCGTTCCCCCACTGGTTCTGCGACAATTTCAACAAGTATAATGAGAAGGAAGAGCTTCTGCCGGTTGACCAGCATCAGTTGCTGACACTTATAGCACCCCGCCCGTTGTATGTTGCAAGCGCCCAGGATGACCAGTGGGCAGATCCTAAGGGCGAGTTTCTGTCTTGTGTTGGAGCCTCTCCTGTTTACAAGCTGCTGGGTAACGAAGGTTTTCCCGCAACTGAAATGCCTCCGGTGAATTCGCCCGTCGTCGGAAGGATAGGCTACCACATCCGTACCGGCGGCCACGATGTTACACTGTATGACTGGCTGAGGTATCTGGATTTCGCGGACAGATATATGAAGAAATAGAATACTCCTGTTGCAACCCTTCTGGTTAAAAAGTCAGTACATCTCAATCCATGAATTAGTGAGGATTTCAGAATGTCATAAAAAGAAACAAGAGGTCGGTTCTGACCTCTTGTTTCTTTGTACCCGTAACAGATGGAAGTTGCAACCATCAATCAGCCTTATTAATTCTGATCCAGATACATGATTATAAAGTTGACTCTTCTTGACATTGGCTTTTGGGTGGTGTAACTTTGATTATTAATAGTGATAAGTCATGAATATAATACTAAGATCTTGGATTTACCAATTAGTATTAATGGGCTTTTTATGTCTGTTTGCAAGCAGTTGTAAAAAAAATGAAGACACAGAGGAAGATCCTTTAAAGGTTATTACCCTTACTCCTCCAACAGATAAGATTCCTTATGAGGCTCTTGGGAGCGGGCAAATTCTCTTTTGTCGGACTGGCTATATCACTGGTGATATAGCATTTATAATGATAGATGTCGATAAAGAAGTAACATCTGCTTTTAAGCTGAACAGTTTGATGCATGAACCAAGTATTTCACCTGACGGTTCTAAGATTGTCTTTTCATTATTTACCAATACTACAACTGCATATGATAATTATATAATGAATTCTAATGGATCAGGTTGCTGTCTGGTTTATCAGTCAGTATATCAGGATCGTTACCCAGCCTGGACAATTGATGGATCAAAGATCCTGGTTTTTAGTGCAAGTCTTTATGGTCCGCTATATATGCAATCACCGGTGGAAAATGCAACAGACAGGGTTGAACTTACAAAATTCTATTACGATGATGATCCTTCCTGGTTTATTGAGCCCTCTGGCGGATTCTCCATATCTCCGGGGCAAAAGCTCGTTTGTTCCAATTTAATTAACCAAATTAGGGGTCTCCTGAGAATAGAACCTTATGTTGGTAAGTCAGGAGTCAGCCTGCTGTTGCCAACCCCAGCCGACCAGCATTTTGAATCTCCGGCTTTTTCTCCTGACGGATTAAAAATTGCCTTCCTGGTGGTCGAGACAGAGCCCTCAGTATATGGATGGAATTCAGTTTCAGTAAAAACTATTGATCCCGACGGCAGCAACCTCACTGAACTTTTAAGAGTGACACCATTTAAGACACCTATTGACTGGATGCATAATAATCGGGTTTGTGATGTTTCTCTTTGCTGGTCACCTGACGGTAAGAAAATCCTTTTTACAGTTCCAACTGAAGAATATGGCTGTCATCTATTTGTCATAAATTCTGATGGTACAGGCTTGACTCAGGTGACTGATAATAGCCAAGCTTATGATGCTGATGTATCCTGGGGTAGATAAATTGCCATTCAAAAAACCAATTCAGGATGTCTGGACTATTTTCTGTGAAATTATTATCAACGGCTTCAGCTTATAATAGATCTGACTTTGTATTTTTTCTGGTGTGTCTTTAATAATATAATTATTATCTGTTTGTTTTAGTTTCATCAATTTCTCAAAATCATTTTACGATGAAAAACATAATGAAGTTATTATCTAACATTCTGTTATTAGTTGCTATCCTTCTTAATTCCAGCGGAAAAGCATTTGGGCAGGACAAGACGAATTTTTCAGTTGGATTTGGATTCCCGGAGTTATTGAACATAGGCATAAAATACCAAATTCTTGATCAGGCAAAAATAGGATTGAGCATTGGATGGTTGCCAGGTTCGCAATATTCGGGAAATCTTCTTTCATTTTCAGGAGATTTCTATTACCATTTTGCCGGTTCATCAAAATTATCAGACTTGCGTCCGTGGTATGGCAGGATTGGATTAAATTATGATCGGGAAGATCTAACTGAAATCATAAATTGGTGGTATTCTTATTTAAAGTTTGGCAGAGATTTTTATTTTAGCAAGAAATTTGGAATTAGTATGGATGCAGGATTAAATTATCATTTTAATCCTGATGCAACAGGTAATCCTTCATTTTCACCAGCACTTGGCGGATGTGCTTTTTTCAGGTTTTGATAATAAACTAATTAATCCTCTGACGGTTTGCGCCGGAATGAGGTGCTCAGTTTGATAAGATTTTAGTGTGAGTGTGAGTGCGGGAGCGAGGAAACAGAACGAGAGTGTTCGTTCGAGCTAACTCGCTCTCGCTCTCACTCTCGTTCTGTTTCAGTACCCGGAGAGGGACTTGAACCCTCACAGCCGTTATGGCCACAGGATTTTAAGTCCTGCGTGTCTACCATTCCACCATCCGGGCAACAATTACTTTTCCATGTGGAATTAAGTGGGGCAAATTTATAAAAAAAATTATGAATTGAAATAGCCTGTAACAATAAAAGACTTTGAAAACAACCTTTTGTGTGATAACTGAAGTACTAATGCTTCAGGAAAGTTTTTTGGATCATTAGTCTGGCCTTTATAGAAAATATCGGATCAAGCCAAAAAGACGATTGACAGAATGAGGTGGAACACTAAATCAGGATAGAAAGCAGTTTTTCCGGCACTGACAGGTGCCGTATACTAATACCATAACCACAACGCGGTAAGGTTATATAAATACAATTGCCGGTAGGGCATAGTTTACAATACAAAAATCGTTATACGATAAGGTTATACAAACAC
>DAOQAX010000107.1:0-7661 GCA_035354395.1 Bacteroidales bacterium
TTGAAAATTTTGAGGATTTTCCACAATATGGAGCACGACAACTGGTTGAATCAGGCTTTAAAAATGGGGATTTGCTGGTTTCCACCACTGAAGGCGGTGAGACGCCGTTTGTGATCGGAGCTACTGAAAAGGCAGCAGAGATATCTGACAGGAAACCATTTTTCCTGTATTGTAATCCTGATGACCTTTTGATCATGGCAGCTGAAAGATCAAAAAAGGTTATCCAGAATCCTGATATTGAAAAGATAAACCTGACAGTCGGTCCAATGGGTATTACCGGCAGTACAAGAATGCAGGCATCCACAATACTTCTTGCTGCCGCAGGAATTGCATTATTTTATTATAATGACACTAATGAGTCTTTAGGAAAAGCAATTGATGATTTGGCTGAATTCTGGAATTCGGCGGATTTTCATTTTATTGAGAAATTTATTGAGCTGGAAAGCGGATTTTATAAAAAAGGAGACTTCCTGCTATATGAAACTGATAATAAACTTGGTATAACGGTTATAACCGATACAACGGAACGTTCTCCTACATTCAGCCTTTATCCATTCGAGAATGTGAATGAAGAACCTAACATGTCACTCTGTTATCTCTATATGCCTGATGCTCCTGACAGTGAGACCGCATGGAAAAAGTTATTATGGAGAAATCCAAGGGCGCTGGAGTGGGCAGACATTAACGGAGTAGCCTCAGGAAAACGATTACTTGGTTTTGATTTCAGCAGCAAGGTGCTTGCAAGAAGAGAGAATATGAACAAAAAAACTGAACAACACAGGTTCAGGATAGTATATAAGGATAACGGAATAGATTTCTCTCTTGAAAATGAACATCATTTTCTGAAGACTCCTTTTACAAATCCTCTGTTTACCCATCTGGTTCTCAAGATGATTTTAAACTCTCACTCAACACTGATTATGGGTCGACTGGGGAGATATGAAGGAAATGTTATGACGTTTGTAAGAGCAAGCAATAATAAGCTGATTGACAGGGCTATCAGATACATCGATCTAATCCTGAAAAACAAGAAGATCACACTTTCTTACAGTGACCTTGCTCACGTTCTGTTCGACATGATTGAGGTTACTTCTGCTGATCAGTCAATTGTTCTTGCAACGGTGGCTGAAGTTGAAAAGCGAAATAAGAAAAAATAATCCCGGTTGGGTTTGGTGACAAGAAATGAGGATGTATCAAAAGTGTTAATTAAGATAAATATTTTCCTTAGTGCTCTTTATGTAACCTTTGTGTCCTTTGTGGTTCAATGATTTATGAATAACCACGAAGAGCACAAAGGATACACGAAGAACGCAAAGGACTTTTGATACACCCCCTTTTTAAATGCAACGACAGGCATCTTTCACATCTCAATACTATTCCAGCTTTTCTTTTTCTATTGCCTTGCCTGACCTGAGGAGAACAAGATCACTTAGTACAATGTCGGTAATGTGTTTTGTGACTCCTTTTTTGTCTTCATATGACCGGTATACAATTTTCCCTTCAACAACAACTTCAGTGCCTTTTTTAAGAAATCTTCCGGCTACATCAGCAAGGCTGTTCCATGCCACAATATTGTGCCATGTCGTTTCATTCACTTTTTGTCCTTCGGCATTTTTGTAGTTGTCAGCTGTGGCAAGCGTGAAATGTGCTACTTTTGCGCCTGATTCAGTAGTTTTTACTTCCGGGTTCTGTCCCAGGTTTCCGATTAGAATTACTCTGTTTTTTAATGAGTTCATGGCTGTATGTTTTGGTTTGACATAAATTAATTTCTTAGCAAACTTAAACCACCCTCTGAACCTGTCCCGGTAATTAACCGTTTGTATACGGTTTGAAATTAATTATAGTCGTTTGCATCCGTTTGAAAACGTTTATATATTTCTATATCAAATTGATATACTTAGATTTTATTTTTATATCTTTATAAAAACATTAGTGCTGTGGAAAAGAAATGTCTCGATTGCGGCGACCTTATACGGGGTCGTACCGATAAGAAGTTCTGTTCTGATCAGTGCCGTAATAATTATAACAACAGGCTTAACCGTGATTCAAACAATTTTGTGCGGAATGTACATGGCCTGTTGAGAAAGAACAGAAGAATACTTGCCGATCTCTATTCTGAAGGGAAAATAAAGGTCCATAAGGATGCTCTTTTTGCCCTTGGCTATAACTTCAGTTTCTTTACACATGTTATTGAAACATCAAAAGGCAACAAGTTCCATTACTGCTTCGAATACGGATATCGCGAAATTGGCGATGATTTTTTGGAAATAAGCGAGAATAGCCAGTATATCACGTATCAATAAAAAGAGGCTGTCTTAAAAGGTTTTAATCCTTGTTTAACCATAAATCCCGCTGACGCTTCGGTCAGTGCTGGCCTAAAGGGGACATATTTAATACCCGTTCATTACAAAGCCCCCTTTAGGGGGGTGGGGGTAATATAGGGCTTGTAAGACAGCTTCCATTTATTAGTAAACTTGCAATGTAAACTCTTGAACCTGAAACATCAGATCACAATATTTTCAGGAGGAGTGGTGTTTGTTTTCCCCGGATCGTTATTATTATCTGTTTTTGTTTTTATAGGGACACAATAACCGGAGTACCTCACAAAATCTATTCTTGCATTATTGATAGAAGCATTGCTTGAACCATTCTTCCCGATAGTAATATAAACATCAAATGAATTTTGCGGGCTGGTTACCTTCATCTTTATTTCATACAGGCCTTTTTCAGTATTATTTTTTAACTCATATGAAGAGGCCTCCCCGTGCATGTTTATTCCTTCAATCGGCATGATGCCATACTGCCGGCCAATATAGGCAGTGCTTATTATTGCTTTCTTGCCGTCGACAACTATATAATTTGCTCTTGGTACAAGATCGATAATTCCTCCACGCGTAAAATACAGTCTTTCAAATTTAATGATGAATTTTCTTGATAAAACAGCTTTCTCAATCATTGCCTGTTCAACAAGCTTTTCCTCCTTCTTAAGTTCATTCTTTGATGATCTTGACTCTTTTGAAGTAGTGCACGATAACATGACTACAGGAGCTATTAAAAGAAATATAATTTTTTTCATGGCTGTACATTTATATATACATTATATCCAAATATCATGCCATGATAAAAGAATTTACCACTCTTTGTTTGCCAGCTCCCAAACGTTTGTAAAACTGATTCTTATTATCTTCTCCATTATATCCCAGTTAATGGTACCAATCTCATCTTTAGGGGTGTGATATTCATCTCTGTGGCCCGGTTTAAATCTCATAACAGGTATACCGGCTTCTACAAAAGCTCTGTGATCGGTTCCGCCGGGAGGATCATTTGAAGGTTGAAAATCAACATTAAGATCAATACCGTATTTATTCAGATTTGCTAAAGTCATCTCCTTAAACATGGGATATGAGTCATTATATGTCAATGAGACATTATTCGGTTCGAGATCGGAGATGTATCTGGATATCATATCAAAATTCACATTCAACTTAACACTTTTCAGAGGAACTGTGGGATTTCTGATCCAGTATCTCGATCCCAGGAGACCGGGCTCTTCTGCTGCCCATAAAGCAATTACAATGGTTTTGTCCGGTTTCTTTCCTGTTTCCATTATTGCTTTAGCAATTGTCATAACACCAACAGTGCCAGATCCGTTATCATCAGCCCCGTTCCAGATATAACCGTTGTGTATTCCCATGTGATCGTAATGTGCTCCAACTACAATAACCTGATCGGGATTATTCCCTTCAATGATGCCTATTATATTTCTTACTGCAACCTGAGTGTTTCTGACATCTGTCTTAATATAAACAGTCTTCCCAGCAAGAGGTGAAATGAAATATGGAACATTTGTATCTGCTTTCTTAATGTAATCATCAATATTATTACCTGTTCCTTTTAGAATTTCATTAGCTGTTTTAACCGATACTGATATTTTAATAAAGCTGTCAGGGGTGTTCTTTGAAGGGATCGTTAACCTTGTATCAGGATTCCATGGACGGGGAACTTCCTCTGAAGGTGACATATTCAGAAAATCCTTTTCTTCCGGTTTACCTATGGTCTTTGATTCAGGGTTAAAGTCAATTACTCCGAT
Organism: Bacteroidales bacterium; assembly: GCA_035354395.1. GTDB lineage: Bacteria > Bacteroidota > Bacteroidia > Bacteroidales > VadinHA17 > LD21. The sequence goes on from DAOQAX010000107.1 coordinate 4,091, forward strand.
TGCACCCATTGTTCTATACATTGCCTCCATCTCCTTTGCAGCAGCTGTCAGTTCTGATGTACTGAGTGATTCTTTTACAAATTCCGGAAAATCCGATATCCTTAGAATGAACTTTCCTTTCACATCCAGTTTGTTGAAATCATTATATTTAAACTTGTCACTCTTGAACCCATAGCCGGCAAAAACAACAGGGGCATCAATTTCCATCTCCTGAGAAGAAGCCCTTGTTAAAAAATCAACATTATATGTGAAATTTATGGTTCTGACCATCTTCCCTTCTGATGTTTTCACTTTAAGGATCTGCTGATCTCCTGTAACCGACTTAAGCAATATGAAATTCTGAAAATATGATCTTTCATTTTCCCAGAAATTATTTGTCATTTCTTTTGCAGCCAGATGATCGCCGCCAGGCTTAACGCCATATAGCTGAAGCATACTTGCTATATAGTCGGCTGAAATATATTCCCCTTTCTCGCCAGCCTGACGACCTTCAGTCCAGTCGGATGATAGAAAATTCAGCTGGGCCTTTATAGCATTTGATGTAATCGCATCCAGCCCTTTCTCAGCCGACGTAGCCTGCCCGTAGATTAGTGATGTTGTTATAATGCTGAAGAATATGATTAAAGATAAATTCCTTTTCATCAGTCGGTATATTTTATGTTATTTTGCTTTTTGAAATTGCGAAGGTAATTATTTATTGTAATTTGTTTTACTATTCTATCTTTGAAAAAAAAGCAAGCGGATTTTTATGAAAAAGATTAATTGGATATTGCTGTTGATAATCGCAATGTGCTCAGAAACATATTGTCAGGAGAAAAACGTATACAATGATGATTATATAGTAAAGATAGGGGATAAGGCTCCTGATTTTACGATAAAAGAGGCAGGAGGTAAATCTTATAAATTGTCTGATCTTAAGGGAAAGGTTGTTATGCTGCAGTTCACTGCAAGCTGGTGCAGCGTATGCCGGACTGAGATGCCTTTTATTGAAAGTGAGATCTGGAAGGAAAAGAAGCCTGCCGAGCTTATTGTAATTGGAATTGACCGTGATGAACCTCTGGAGAAAGTCATTAAGTTTAAGAAAGATTCCGGAATAACTTATCCGCTTGCCCTTGATCCGGGAGCTGCCATCTTCTCTCTTTATGCAGAGAAGGAGGCCGGGATAACGCGGAATGTAATAATTGATCGTTCAGGTAAAATTATTTTTTTAACACGTCTGTATAAGCGGGATGAATTTGATAATATGAAAAGGGTAATCTTTAATGAATTGAATAAAAAGTAACATGTCAGATGAGAATGAAATCAGTAAAAATCATATAAGCATTACAACTTTTTTGGCTTTATCGTGTGTTTATAATAAATTGCGGGTTGTTGTGTGAGTAGATTAGTGAATTGATAAATTGATAAATTAAAAACTTAATTCAGAAACAATGAAAAAACTATTTGTAATTATCTTAATAGCAATGGTCTCCGTTCCTGCTTTTTCGCAAATTAAATTTGGACTTAAGGCTGGTTTGAACACAACCTCTCTGTCGATGGATGACCTTGAGACAGTAAAATCCGGATCCACAGAATATGCCATTTCAGCAGTAAAAGAGGCAAAATATGGTTTTCACGGAGGCGCATTTATGAGGCTTACTCTTCTTGGAATTTACGTTCAACCCGAGCTTTTGTTTTCAACACGAACAAATGAATATACGGTAACAAATGTTTCAAGTACTGTCTCAACTGCCGTAAAACAGAATTTTAATAAACTTGATATTCCGGTAATGGTAGGGTTTAAACTTGGTCCTATCCGTTTGAATGCAGGCCCTGCTGCATCACTCCTGATAAATTCTCCCAAGGATCTTGTTAAGGATTCTGATTTTAAAAGCAATTATAACAAAATGACCATAGGTTACCAGGCTGGTTTAGGCTTTGACCTGTTAAAAACTCTTACCTTCGATGTAAGGTATGAAGGTAGCCTTAAAAAATATCAGAACCAGATTGAGAATGTTACCGGAACAAAGTTTAATATGGACGATCGTCCAAATGCATTTTTATTCAGCGTTGGCTTGATGTTCTAGCAAAACTGAATCATTCATTATCATAGAGAGGTTGTCTCAGAAGGCTTTAATCCTTGTTTACCCCTAAATCTTCCAAAGGGGACTTGTTGAATACCAGTCTATTACAAAGCCCCCTTTAGGGGGTGTGGGGGTAATAAAAAGCTTTTGAGACAGCCTCTTTTTTTTTTACTATCCGGCCTGCTTTGACAGGAGCATCTTGGCTGCAACAAGAAGAAGAAGTATTCCGAATATTTTTTTCAGTACGTTCTGGGGAATGTTCAGGGACAGTTTTGATCCGAAGTATGATCCGATCAGAAACGTGACCGCAAGGATTAATGCGAACCTGATATTTACTTCTCCTGCTTTATAGTAATTATAAGCTGCAATTATGCCTATTGGAGGGAGCATTACCGCAAGACTTGTTCCTTGTGCTGTATGCTGTGACATCCCCATAAAATATACCAGGGCAGGTATCATAACTATTGCACCACCTATTCCCAGCATTCCTGCCATGAATCCTGTGAGTATCCCTATTCCTATAAGGGCTATTAACATTGAAGTTGACATTTTCATTTATTATTAATTTGATATACAATGAGCACAAAATTATTGAGTACAAAATTATTAAAAATAAACCATCCCGGATATAATCGTCGGTGCTGTAACAATTAATTTGTTTTTCACTGAGCCTTGAACTTTAAACCTTGCACCCTGAACCCTGAACCTTGAACTTTGAACTTTGAACCCTGAATCTTGAACCCTGAATCCTAAACCCTGAACCTGAATTCTTAATTTATTTGTCACTTACAACAATATCAGTAAATTTGCGGTCATTCAGAAAGACGATGAAAAAGATTAAGTCATTATTGATATTGTCAGGGATTGGATTTATTGTTCTTCTTTTTATCATTATTTTATACAGGATCCTGTTTGGTGCAAACATAAAAATTAACAAAAAGAGCCAGGCTCTGTATATTCCATCAGGTTCATCATATGAACAGGTGTTGGATACTCTCGGATCAAACCTGATCATAAAAAATCCTGGACTATTTGACTGGATGGCAAAAAAGAAGCATTATCCTGAACTGGTAAAGCCAGGAAAATATGTTATAAATAAGAACCTGAGTTATGGTGAATTAATTAATATTCTGAGATCGGGTCGCCAGACTCCGGTAAAAGTTACATTTAAGTATATCCGGACAGTTAATCAGCTTGCAGGCAAAGTTGGCAAATTGATTGAGGCCGACTCCGTTCAGATAATCAATTTCTTTTCAAATGAATCCAACTATATTAATGATGGGTTTAATAAAGAAAATGTTATTTCAGTATTTATTCCAAACACCTATGAGTTTTATTGGGATACTGATGCCAAAGGATTTTATTCCAGGATGTTAAAGGAATATAAGGCTTTCTGGAATGATCAACGGCTTGCAAAAGCAAAGGAAAAAGGACTCGATAGATATGAAGTGTCTATTCTTGCTTCAATAATTGATGATGAAGTTGCCAAACCTGATGAAAAGCCCAGG
>DAOQAX010000108.1:0-7627 GCA_035354395.1 Bacteroidales bacterium
AAATAATCTGGTTCCAGCAGAGTAGAAGTCTGGGTTCCAAGATCGTCACACTCTGCTACAACACTTACCCTGTTTTGAAGATTGTTTTCAATCAGCCAGTCAATAAGCATATTCCAGTAATCAAACTTATATTCAAGGATCAGATCAAGAAGTTTTTCAACACCGGCAGGGTCTACCATTGTATCGATATACCAGTTCTGATATCCCCTTATCCTTAATGATATTTCAGTCAGACCCGCACAATTCCTGTCAGCAAGAACACCATAATCATAAATATCTTTTATCTGTTCCGACAAATCACCGCGTATAATATCGGAATGATACTCCATTTTTGGAAAGCTGTAATTCTGCAATCCTTCACCAATGGATGAAAACTGTTCAATCGGATAGGTATACTGATTGAAATAAAAATCTTTCGATTCATCCATTTTCCAAAGGCACCCCCATACATCTGTGAATTCCCATACACCATCCTTTATTCTTACAACTTTTTCAAAGTCAGGAATTCTCCTCGCGCCGATACGCCTTATATCTGATTGAAGTTTTTCCAGGGTTTCCCTTACAGGTGTAACAATCTGTTGAACAGGATCAACCTCTTTCTTATCATATTCCGGAGATAATCCTCGGAGTTTCATGGCTCTCACATAAGCCTTTTTATTTATACCTGTAACAGTCGTCCCGGCAAGATCGTACGGCACCCTGTCAGGTTCGTTATGATTGAGTGTAATATTCAATCGTTCAGAACTCTTCATTACTATTTATAGATTTAATGGTTTTATTTTCGGAACTAATAGATGCATTATCGTAAGAGCAATAAAATAGCCAACAGAGGCAATAAAGAAAGGAATAACATAACCGTCCGTTCCAAGGTTTTGCAATACCCTGCCAACCAGCTGAGCTATAAGGGCACCTCCCACGGCTCCTGCAAACCCTCCTATCCCTGTCACTGAGGCGGTTAATTTTTTGGGAAAGATATCCGACATAAGACTGAATATGTTGGCTGACCAACCACAATGACCTCCGGCAGCAACAGCAATCAATGCAACCGCTATCCAGACATTGTTGGTATGGGGAACAAACATCACAGGCAGAGCAAATATGGCGCAGAAAAAAAATCCCATCTTTCTTCCCTTATTCAAAGACCATCCCATCTTAAGGAATTTCGATGAAAGCCATCCCAGAAAAATTCCTCCTATCCACGAAATAAGATAGATCGTGAAAAAAGGAATCCCTATCTCTTTCAGATTCAATCCAAATTTTCCATTCAGAAATTTAGCACCCCAGAAGAGATAGAACCACCATATAGGATCAGCAAGAAATTTCCCGATACATATTGCCCATACTTCCCTTGTCTTCAGAAGAACACCCCAGCTAACCTTACCGCCTGTTTCAGGAGCAACATCGCTGTTTATATAATCGTATTCACTTTTACTTGCAAAGCGATGGTTTTCAGGTTTATTATAAAACAAAATCCAGCATGTAATCCATATTATACTAATGGGCAAAGTCCAGATAAAAGCCACTCTCCAGTCATCATTAAATGCAGCAACAATAACCGGGATGGCAAGTGGTGATATTAGAGTCCCTACATTTGCGCCTCCGTTAAAGATTCCCACAGCCAAAGCTCTTTCTTTCTTAGGGAACCATTCGGCAAGGACTTTATTTGCTACAGGAAAATTTCCAGACTGACCAACCGACAGACCTGCCCTCGACAGTGCAAATCCGATCCATGTCTTTGCAAACGCTGCAGAAGCCTGGGCAATCGCCCATAGACCTACTGAAATAGCGTATCCTGCTTTTGTTCCGATCTTGTCAACAACAGAACCCATAATAAGGAAGAAAAGAGCGTACCCGATCATAAAAGCAGTATTTATATTGCCATATTGCTGTTCGTTCCAGCCAATGTCATTCTGCAGGAAGGGAGCCATTATTCCGAGTGCTGATCTGTCTATATATAGCAGGGTTGTAGCCAGAAACAGGAACGACAGGATTATCCATCGTATGTTTGAGGAGAGAGGTTTTGTTTTCATTAAAGAGTTTCTGTTAAGGATTCAGAGGATTGAAGATTGCTGACTTCTAATAAAAGAAATGGTTAATGAAGATTCAATAAAGGATAATTATAAAATTAGGTAAAAAAGAGATATGCAACAAATATTGCAGTTGTAAAACCTGCAAGATCGGCAAGCAAACCGCATCCTATCGAGTACCTTGTATTCTTAATCCCTACAGAACCAAAATATACGGCAATAATATAGAATGTTGTATCGGTAGTTCCCTGCATGGTACATGATAACCTTCCAATAAAAGAGTCGGCTCCGTATGTTCTCATTGCATCAACCATCAGACCCCGGGCCCCGCTTCCCGAAAGAGGCTTCATGAATGCAACAGGAAGAGCACCGGTAAACCGGGTGTCAATGCCCAGCCATGCAAAAAACGAGGCAATGCCTGAAATAAGAAAGTCCATAGCCCCTGAAGCTCTGAAAACACCTATTGCCACCAAAATTGCAACAAGAAAAGGTATTATTTTAATGGCAATACCAAATCCCTCCTTGGCCCCTTCAATAAAAGCATCATAAACATTTACTTTTTTTATGAATGCCAGTACAATGAACAGAACTATAATCGACATCAGGATAAAGTTTGCAGCAAAGGTTGAAATCGTTGATATCTCCTCCTTCGGAAGTCCGCTGAAATACCATATTATTCCAATAATTATTGCTGTAAGTCCACCAAGATACGAGAGAATGACTTTATCGAACAAATTGATTTTCTGAATCACTGCAACACTGATCATTCCTGTTATTGAAGCTGCAAAGGTTGATATCAGTATAGGAATAAATATATCAGCCGGATTAGCTGCCCCGAGCTGGGTTCTGTAAACGATGATGCTCACAGGAATAATCGTAAGACCTGCAGCGTTAAGAACCAGGAACATTATCTGGGCATTAGAAGCAGTATCTTTTTTCGGATTAGCTTCCTGTAATTCAGTCATTGCCTTAAGTCCCATGGGGGTGGCAGCATTATCAAGACCTAGCATATTGGCAGATATGTTCAACATGATTGATCCGTATGCAGGATGACCTTTGGGCAATTCAGGAAAAAGCTTCTGAAAAAGAGGACCTATAAGTCTGCCAAGAATAGCTACAACTCCACCCTTTTCTCCTACTTTAAGCAATCCCATCCACAGGGTAAGAGCTCCTGTCAATCCAAGAGAGATCTCAAACCCCGTTTTGGCATTTAAGAATACCGAATTAATCAGATCATTAAATATTTGAGTATTGCCCGCAAAAATCAGCTGCCCCAGCGCAACAAGGAACCCAATGAGGAAAAATGCTATCCAGATATAGTTTAATGCCATTGTAAAAAATTGAGTTACTAAGATAGTTTATTAAGAAAGATAAAAGATAAAAGGAAAAAGATAAAAGGAAAACTCTTTATACTTTCAGAGGTAATTTGTTTTGTTAAATAAACCTAATAAGTAAAAATCTAATTTTTAATCTTTAGCACTATTAGGTATATTTGTGTGCATTAACAGTAACTTCAAATAAAATTTAAATATTATGGCAAGATTTGCAAGAATTGATGTTATTCTGAAAATGAAAGAAGCAGGTATTGTTCCTGTATTCTATCATAAGGATCCAGAGGTATGCAGAAACGTTATTAAGGCATGTTATGACGGAGGCATAAAAGTTTTTGAATTTACCAATCGCGGCGATTATGCTCACGAGCTTTTCAGCGAACTTGGAAAATGGGCCGAAAAAGAGATTCCAGGAATGGTAATGGGTGTCGGATCGGTTGTTGATGCAGGAACAGCATCTCTTTATATTCAGCTCGGAGCCAATTTTATCGTTTCCCCAGTACTGAATCCTGATATGGCAAAAGTCTGTAACCGCAGGAAAATTGCCTGGGCCCCGGGTTGCGGTTCTCTGTCAGAAATCAGCTATGCAGAAGAACTTGGTGCTGAGATAGTTAAAATATTTCCTGGCTCATCAGTAGGAGGTCCTTCTTTTGTAAAAGCAGTAAAAGGCCCGTGCCCGTGGTCAAGTATAATGCCAACAGGCGGTGTTGAACCTAATGCTGAAAATCTTAAGGCATGGTTTGATGCAGGTGTTGCATGTGTAGGAATCGGATCCAATCTTATTACCAAAGATCTGATCCAGAAAAAAGACTGGAAAACACTTACTGAAAAGATTGCAGAAGCAGTTGACGTGGTAAAGACTGTAAGAAAAGCTTAAAACATATTACTGCGTTTTCAACCATTGCTTTTACAAAAAACGGTTACACAGATATTGCACTTATGATCACAGAGGGTCAAATATCTTATTATCTGACTTTTATTATTAATATCTTAACCCAAATAACATTATTATGAAAAAAAGGACACTAGGCTTATTGTTTTTTTTATTATCAGGTACAATAATGATGAATGTTACAGCACAGGATATTAAGCTTCCCTCACCTGACAAAAAGGGAGGAAAACCTCTTATGCAGGCACTCAATGAAAGACAATCGATGAGATCATTTACAAAGGATAATTTGTCGCAACAACAGCTCTCTGATTTGCTCTGGGCTGCCTGGGGGATCAACAGACCTGATGACAGGAGAACTGCTCCATCAGCAATGAATGATCAGGAAATTGATATGTATGTGACATTGCCGGAAGGACTTTATCTCTATTTGGCAAAATCTCACTCGCTGAAGCTGATCAAGAAGGGAGATCTCCGAAGATTGACCGGAACCCAGTCTTTTGTCGGCAGCGCTGCATTGAACCTTGTGTACGTTGCTGATCTTGGAAAGTCAGGTAAGAGTGAAGGCGAAAAGATAGACGATTCTGACCTGCTCTTATCATATGCCAACACGGCATTCATTGCACAGAATGTCTATCTCTACTGCGCATCAGCAAACCTGGGATGCATTGTCAGAGGATCTATATCGAAAGACCGTCTTGCTACAGAGATGGGACTAAGATCAAATCAGAAGATAACACTTGCACAGACTGTTGGAGTACCTGATAAATAACAGCTATCTCCTCTTAAATAAAACCACGGATTACTGAATTATTCATATAATCAGAAAATCCGTGGTTTTTTATTATTACTTTTTTGTCAAACAGAAAGCACAGGCGAGACACATATTGTCACAGAAATAAATCCTTTCCTTTTTCCGTTCTCCGGTTTCCCGTCTCCGGTCTCCTGTTTCCGTTCTCCGGTTTCCGTTCTCCGGTCTCCCGGTTTCCGGTTTCCCTGTTTCCGGTCTCCGTTCTCCGTTATTCTCCCGGAGCCCTGTAAAGCTCAATGTTTGAAATAAGCGGACAGGCTTTCGATTTAGCAATAGTGACTTTAATTTTCGAAGCCTTTACTACAGGAAATTTCCTTATCACTTTATGTCCAATAGTGGTACCTTCCAATACCGGTACCCATTCTCCATTGCTCAATGCAGATACTTTGAATTCCTGAACCCTCTGACCAAGTCTGATATATTCCTGCAGAATGATTCTGTTCACTTCAGTTTCACTTCCCAGGTCTATAATAATGTCACCGGTTGTTTCAGAATCATCTGTAGCCCAATATGTTTCAGAATTACCGTCATTTACATTAATGGCTTTATAATCTTTACCCCTGCTGGCAGAGGAAGTAGCTTTTTTGCCTTTTGCAAGATCATTATTAAATTCCTTGTCTCTCAATTCCTTAAAGGCAAGGACCGATTTAACATCATGTTCATTCAGAAGGCCTCTCCTGTCGGGAGGAATGTTAAGAAGCAGGCTGCTGTTTCTTCCTACTGAAGAATAATATAGATCAAGCAGGTTCTCAGGTGTCCGTACAAGAGAGTCTTCTTTCTCATGGTAAAACCATCCCGGACGGATTGATACATCTACTTCAGCAGGAACCCAGTAATTTCCGTCTTCCTGACCTTCGCCGAGTATTTTAGTAACACTTCCGCCAACACCCGGATACATTTCATCTCTCTTAAGAAGGCACCAGTTTGTAAGACTCCCCTGACCGCTTTCATTTCCAACCCAGCGGGTATCAGGTCCGGCATCACTGAACATCATTGCAGAAGGCTGCAATTCTCTTACTATCTTATGAGTATTTGCCCAGTCATAATAGGTTTTGTTATCAATGCTTCTCTTCTCCCTTGCACCGCCATAATATCCATCACCACCATTGGCACCGTCGAACCATACTTCAAAGATATCACCATAATTTGTAAGCAACTCACGAAGCTGATTTCTGTAGTAAGTTAAATATTCAGGAGTACTGTAAACAGCACTGTTCCTGTCCCATGGGGAAAGATAAACTCCAAATTTAAGGCCAAACTCATCACATGCTTTACGGAGCTCTTTTAAAACATCTCCCTGTCCATCTTTCCATGGTGAATTCTTCACAGAATGTTCTGTAAACTCAGATGGCCAAAGGCAAAAACCATCGTGGTGTTTTGCAGTTATTATTATACCTTTCATGCCGGCTTCCTTTGCAACCTTCGCCCATTGACGGCAATCGAGCTGTGAAGGATTGAAAACAGACTCTTTTTCATCGCCATAGCCCCATTCTTTGTCGGTGAATGTATTGACAGTAAAATGAGCAAACATGTAATATTCCATATCATGCCATGCAAGCTGTCGTTCAGATGGAACCGGACCAAATGGTTCAGGAGGTTTCACCTCTGAACAGCCATTCAGAAGGACGGTTGTAATCAGAAGAATTAATGTCTTTTTCATCTATATATAATTATTAAGTTAAAAAACTCTGTTTTCTCTTCACAACTACAGTATTTCGCTGTGGCTCTCTGTTTTAAATAAAAGAACTGACACAGAGTTACACAGAGGATGCACAGAGGGCACAGAGGAAATCTTAAACAAAGTTCCGGTTTTTCTCTGTGTTCTCTGTGTCTTCTCCTGATTTCCTCTGTGAAAGTTCTTAAATTCTTTCACAAAGAATCGCAGAGATGGCACAGAGGAAAACTTAACCAGAGTTCTAATTTTTCTCTATGTTCTCTGTGCATCCGGAGTATTTGTCTGTGGTTCCCTGTTTTTACATAGAAGAACTAACACAGAGTGACACAGAGGAGACACAGAGGGCACAGAGGAAATCTTAAACAAAGTACCGGTTTTTCTCTGTGTTCTCTGTGTCTTCTCCTGATTTCCTCTGTGTAAGTTCTTAAATTCTTTCACAGAGAGTCGCAGAGATGACACAGAGACGCGCAGAGGTCTGCTATAACACAGAACTATTTTGAAAGATCTTTTATCCTGATATTACGGAACTTAAGTTCTGATCCATGACCAAGGAAACCGATATGTCCGGTTGTGTTCTTCAGTCCCGGGTGATCATTATGATCCATGGTTCCATTATCTCTCGGACCAGCTATATCGCCATCGACAATAGTGGTGCCGTTAAGAATAATCTTAATCTGGGTCCCCTTTACAATCACTTCCTCATAATTCCACTCTCCTACCGGATTCAGATAATCCCTTTTTGCAGGGATCACACCATAAACAGAACCATGGTACTGGTAAGGCTGAAGGTTTGCGTAAACAGGTGCAGTATTATCAAGTATCTGAAGTTCCATTCCAACATAAGCAGCATCGCCTGTAAGAGGAGCTCTTATCCCTAAACCATTATTTGCTCCG
>DAOQAX010000109.1:0-7616 GCA_035354395.1 Bacteroidales bacterium
CCATAAGAAGAACAACCAAAGCATCTCCAATTACTGTCATAACAGTAGTGGATGTAGTAGGAGTTAAACCCAGAGGACAGACTTCAGAAGGAGCTCCTGTAGAAATAAAACAATCAGCCTTTTGTGCAAGAGGGCTCTCTTCCTGGCCAGTAATAACAATTACAGGCACCTGTGGATACAGGTTGTTTTTAAGCTCAATAAGTTCAACAATCTCCCGTGTCTTTCCTGAATTTGATATAACCAGAAAGACATCATTTTCCTGAAGGATCCCAAGGTCACCATGTTGAGCTTCACTGGGATGCAGATATACTGAAGGCGTACCTGTTGAACAGAATGTTGTTGCAATGTTGTCGGCAATCTGCCCGGCTTTTCCCATACCGCTGGTAACAAGCTTTCCTTTTTTACAGTGAACATGCTTGTATATTAATTCAACCGCCTCACCGAAGCTCTCTGTTACAGGAATATTTCTTACAGCAGATGCTTCATTATTAAATATTTCCCTAATTTTATCTAACATAAATCTCTCATAAATAATGCGAAGCTAAAGTAAACAAAAAAAATAAACGGCAAATGAGAACTTTTGTTTTTCTGAAGGCAACATTACATGTTTTAAAAGCTATTTTTGTAATATATCTTTTATTTTAAATGTTTAAACATACTGCTGCCATAGGAGCTGATATAGGCCGGCATATTCTTAAAATTGCTGTTGTAAAAATAGGAGGTGAGTTTATTGCTGTAAAATCTTATCCTCTAAAGCAAAAACAATCGAAGAAGTATCTCCTTTCAAAACTTTTTGAAGCAATAAGTGATATACGGCAAACTGTAGCCGCAGAAGAGGTAAATCCTATTTGTATCGGTGTTTCTGCAAAAGGTTTCATAGATCATAAATATGGAATTATCCTAGGACCAGACCGGGGTATCAAGGATTGGGAAAATGTGCCGCTTGCAAAAATTCTGAATCAGGAGACAGGCTTGCCTGCGTATGTGGGTAACGATGCCAACATGATGACTATTGCCGAGCACCGTTTTGGAGCTGCGAAGGGATTTGATAATGTGATATTTGTCTCTCTTCGCACCGGCATTGGAGGCGGAATAATAATAAATGGCAAACTTTACAGGGGAGTAAATAATGCAGGAGGTGAAATGGGGCAGATGATTATTAACTTTGATAACGGTTTGAATGACAAAGGAATAGTTGGATCTTTTGAACACTATGCTTCAGCAACGGCAGTTGTCAGAAGATATTATGAAGAAACGGGTAAGGTCTATGACAGCAAAAAAGGTTTAACGTGTAAGGATATCTTTGAGTTAAGCTATAAGAATGATTCTGCAGCAGTGAAAGTTGTCAATGAAAATTCGAAGATAGTTGGAATAGGACTGGCTAACCTGATCTCTATTTTTGCACCTGAGATCATTGTTGTGGGAGGGGGTATGTCAGAGGCCAGAGACAGTTATTTTGAAATGATTAAAAAGAGTGCTTTTGAAAATTCACTTGAAAACTGCAGGGCTGAAGTAAAAATTGAAAGGGCTAATCTTGGGGCTTCAGGTTCTTTAATCGGCAGTGCATATTTTGGCATGACCCGCCTTGCAGGGAGAAATATTTGATTTTTAACGCAGTTATACATATATCCTAAATGGAAAGTAAAGTCTTATCATCAGTTAATGATGTTGCGAAGCAAAGTTCACGTACCTACATAATTGCTACCACATTCCTCTCACTTCTTGCATTATCAGGATTTGCCTATTACGGATTACCATTCTTCTTTGATTTTATGACAAAAGAGTACGGATGGTCAAGAACAGTGATCACTTCAGGAAATGCTCTGGGAAAATTGCTGGTTGGTCCGTTATTCGGCTTTATAGCGGGTTGGTTGATAGACAAATACGGGCCAAGAAGATTGATGCTTACAGGAGTTTTATTGATGGGGACTGCCCTGATAGGCTTAAGTTTTGCCGACTCCCTGGGATTTTTTTACCTGTTTTATATTTTTAATGCTCTCGGCTATGTATGCGGTGGTCCCTTGCCCTGCCAGGTTTTAATATCAAGATGGTTCGACAAGAACAGGGGTAAAGCCATGGGAATAGCTTACCTGGGTATAGGAACCGGAGGTGCTATTGTCCCTTTGATTGCAGCCGGACTGGAAAAAAACTATGGATGGCATATTTCCCTGGCAGCAATTGGTTTTCTTATAATTTTAATTGCCTTTCCAATGGTTTACTTCTTAAAAGGGGCATCAGCAAAAGTTATTCAAAGTGGAAGAAAAGAACAGATGGTACCGATCAAAGAAGTCCTTACCAACCGGAATTTTTATTTACTGGCCATTAGCAGTATGTGTGCAATAGGTGCTGTGGGTGGAATAAATCAGCATCTGAAACTATATCTCAGGGATCTTGATTTTTCCCAGTCCCAGGCTGCCCATGTGATTTCACTTGTACTGATATCAAGTCTTGCAGGAAGAGTCCTTATGGGATGGCTTGCCGATCTGATCCGGCGTAAGTACGTGATGATACTTATATACATGATTGTTGCTTCAGCAATTCCATTATTACTTGTTCCTGACTTCCCGGGACGAATCTATATTTTTGCTGTGATCTTTGGAATAGGCCTTGGCGGGGATTATATGATTATTCCTCTGATGGCAGGCGATCTTTTCGGAGTAAAGGCTCTTGGCAGGACAATGGGGATCATCCTTGTTGCGGATGGTGTTGCTGAGTCGCTATTCCCAATGCTTCTGGGAGCCTTGTATTATGAGACAACAAAAAGCTATTCTTCGGGTTTTATTGTTCTTATTTGTGTAGCTCTTGCAGGTGCAATAGTAGTGTCGTTTATACGTAAGCCAAAGAGAACAGATGACTGACTCTTTTGGGCGATTTACACTTTAGCCATTCCCGGCATTTGTGTAGTATAAGTGAAGCTACATCATTTTTCCAAGCTTATGAGCTGCATCTCTGTATGCAATGAAATTTTCGAGAGGGGTATCAGGAGGAATCTCACATCCGGCAGATACTATCCCGCGTTCATTAGTTACTTCAAAACACTTCAATACGCTGTCTTCTATGGTCTTTCTGTTTCCATTTCGGATTACCGATACGGGATCACTGTTTCCTGAGGGTACCTGTTTCTGTGAAAAAAGTGGAACAAAATCACCCATTGAAGTAACCAGATGATCTATATCCACTATATCTGCTCCAGTTTTAATCATGTCAGGCAATATCGCAGTTGTATTACCACATATATGCAGTTTAACCATTGAATTCAGAGAATGGGCATGATCAATAAGAGTTTTTTCCAACGGGAAAACAAATTCTCTGTAAAGTTCCGGAGAGATCAGGGAACATACGGCGTCACCTATTCCTATACAATGAGCCCCGGCATTCACCTGTGCTGTTATGAACCTCATGGCACTTTCGGTAATAATATTTAATGCCAGTTTTAGCTTTTCAGGATATTCGTAAAAATCCATACATGCAGATGAAAGGTCTCTTATATCACAATATTCGGCAAAAGGTCCTTCTACCCATCCGCAAATAAACTGGGCGTTTCCCAGTCGTTTTTTATACTCCTTTATCTCTTCAACTCTTTTTTTTAGACGTGAATGATCGTTGATCTTAAGCACTGAAAGCTTATCCGTATCAGAAATATCTTTAAGAAGACGGTTCTCTACCTGAGGTAAATTATCTTCAGGGTAAATGAGTTTTACTCCATATGCTTCTGCTTCTGCATAGGCATCTGACATTACATTAACCCAGTCGTATGAGAAATCAGTTGAACATTTGATGTTGGTTTCACATTTATGCACCGGGCTCAGGCAGAAATCCCTGTACTTAACACCTGCATACTGTGCTGCAAAACGCATCAGGATGGGATGAAAAGGAGGACGGTCAACTGAAAGACCGTTGATGAAATCATATGTTCTCTGATGTGAATTCATGAATTTAATATCAATTTGTCCATGAATAGATAGTAATATCGCCAGGATCAACCTCTATGGCAGGCTGGTATGCATTAGCCGGGACAGAAGTGCCATCCTTAAATACTCTTCTTACCTCTTTGTCGCATTCAATTGAAAGCTTCATGGAATTTTTAAAATCGCGGTTAACAATGACAAGATATGTGTATTGTCCATTCTTCAGAACTGAAACAACAGCTCCCAGTCCTTCAGTCTTCAGACTTTTTATATGTTCCGGAAGAGTTGTGAGTGGTTTGGTCCCACGCGGAATAATATCTCCGGTATGTGATACTGATGTAACACTTGCTCCCATGAATATATCCGACAGGCCTTTTATTTCACGGTTCATCTGTTTCACTCTGTCGTAAACAACCGTTCTTTTTCCATCACGTGAGATTGGTCCGTTATTGAAATTCCATGCAGTATCATTGGGAGTCCAGTAGGTGAAGTACTGAATTCCCTGAGCTCCGTAAGCCAGATCGCTGAAGACCTGCAACCTCAACTGTGCAGCTGTGGGAACAGGATAAGGTCCGTGTGCTACAGAAAGCGAAAATGCCCAGAAGGGCTTTCCGGCATTTTTTGCAGCTTCGGAGATAATCTCGAGGTTTTCGTAATATTGATACCTTAACGAATCTCCAATTACCGGATAATGATCGAACGACAGGAGTTGAAGCGGAACTTCCCTGATGAAAAGATCGACATGCTCTTTATAAGTTTTGGTACCAAGTTGTTCCTCGCTGGCATAATTTGGGAAGAGATTAAGGTAACAGGGATGAATATTATCGACAGCCTGGATTTTCTTTGCCCATTCCCCAAGTTCTGGAAAATCCTTACGTCCCGGTTCATCACGGAGCATATAACCTGCAACAGCCGGATGATTCATAAACCGTTTTACAGTCTCTTCAGTATTGGTCTTAAGCTCAGGGCACGAGACGAACATTTTTATTCCAGCCTTTTGCGCGGTATCCAACGCTATGGCCATTGATTTTGAATCGGGAAAAAAGCCCAGGTTGTATGTAATCCCGGTCTCCTTCAGCTCTTCATAACGGGATAAAGTAGTTTCGTTAGCAGGAATGCTGTACCAGGCAATTATTGGTATCTGTTTATCTTCCTTAATATTTTTAGTTTGTTCCTTACAACTTAAAAGGTAAGTACTTATTACCAACAGAAAAAACAACACTTTTTTCATCAGCTATGGATTTAATTAAACAAAAACTAATTCTACTTTGGTATATCCGGAAAATTACGGATTAATTTAATCTGTAAGAGTGAAACTCATATAATACTTTAACACTATTTCAAAGGATCTCCTTCACTGATAACGGTTACCTGAACACGTGAACTTATCCCTCCTGTATCTCCGCATGAGAAAGTGATTTTATTATTACCTGCACTAAGGTCAGGAACATTACCCTCAGGTGTTATCTCCTTTATCAGTTCACCTTTCTTACCATACAACTTACAGTCGGAAAACGACTTGAATTCAATGTACATTCCTGATTCCATCTTGACCGGGAATATAATCTTTGCTTGTCCAATGCTGATGGATGGATTTTCTATTGTTACAGGAACCATAGGAATAGCCTTAACAGGACTAATCGTGCATTTGACCTCTTTATTGGCCGGCAGATTGTTGTACCATAACTGCAGCTTGTCAATGCTATTGAAAATTACAGCGTGACGGTAGGAATCATACACATAAAAACCGGAATCGGGCCATATGTAATTTGTAAATTCTGAAGATTCGATCTCAACGAGCTCAAAATATTTCCATCCCGAGAAATTAATTTTAACAAAATGATCCCCCCTGGCGCCATTTGAAAGGTGTTTCGGACTTTCCAGTCTGAAGTTCAGTAGTTCCCCGTTACCATCTCCTTTTATCCAGACACCCAGTGCCTGGTTTTTGCTGAGATCCAGCCATGGTTCATATCTCTTTTCCATCTTTATCCATGAACCCTCTCGAATAACTTTTCCCTGGCTGTTGGCAATGAATACTCCTCCGGTTTTCCCATCGGCTGTTTTTTCATCAGAGATGTTGATCTCTCCTGAAATACCTGAAGCGCTTCCCTTTGAAACAAAGTCCTGTTTATTAGTAAAGTCAGTCAATATGATGTTGTCAGAGCATTGGTAAGGTTTTACCGACATAAGAGCTTCAATCCTTAGTTTAACAGGCTGAGCATTATATTCGTTGTTAACTGTCCACTTTGCTGACAGATCGTTTTTATCAGTTACTTTGTGCTTACCATAGGTAACAGGTCTGAAATTCCATCTGCCATCATCACCCTTGAATAAGGTGAACTCTTTACCTGGCTGCCTGAGCAACGCCCGGATAGTATCGTTGAAATAATTCTTATGGCGCAATTCTTCATACTGACGTATTATAGGTATCAGTCTGCAGAACAGAGGATTGTCTTTGAGAGTTTTCTCATCAACCCCGCCAAGCATTGATAAACCGGCGTTATTCCCGATCATTTTACAGCATAGATACTCGACATCATCAGGGAACGTTGGTTCTCCCTGTGGCGGATTCCATGTCTGGTTTCCCCACCATCCAAAATGAAGCGGAAGAGAGAGCCCTCCGTTTTCCATTTCTGCATATTTCTCAATAATCTGAGTATTCCCCCTCCAGAGTCCATGCTCATATTCGTTTGATTTGATTTTGTCAGGAAGGAATATCCCTGATGATTTGATGGCTGTAGAATGAATGTCAATAAATTTTTTATAGCCCCTGATAGGTCTGTCCCAGGCTTGCCACCGCGAACGGTAATGCCACCAAAGATGCGACATGGAACTCATTTCCATACCGACAGGATGTTCAAGATTTTTTGCAACTTCAAAAATGAATTTTGTCCCGTAGTACCAGAAATTCTCTTCACCTCCAAGAATATCACTTCCGTCAATAGCATCGAAGTAGATCCCATCAAATCCACATTTATTTACTATATCAGATGTCCTTTTTGCAATCTCCCTGAAAAGTTCTGTCTCAGGTCCGGGTACAAAACGGCCGAACATTTCCCGTAAATGATATGCATTTTCATCTGTCTTATGGACAGAAGCTGTTGTTCCGTTAACACCCCTTTTACAACCGGTAAACATGTATGGCGGTTTCTTTGTGACTCCGCTATATTCAATAAGCTCATCCCCGATACGGAGAGTGGTGCTGTTTCGCACAAAAAAACCTTTAGTCATCGATATGCTTTCAGTCGACTCTTTTACGGCTATATCAGTATCATTTTTATTCAGGGGAGCTGCAAGTGTAAACGATTCAAAATACCCAAGGTCATGACTCGGAACAGGTGTTACAAATTTTGAATTTTTATCAATGAAAAAGGCATAAGTATGAAATATAGATGATATACCTGCCTTGTGAAGCCGGTCGTTGATCCGTTTGTAATCATCCCAGCCACCTGGCCATTTTTCAGAGTTCAGATCAAAATCACCGAAAGTAAAAAAGTCACCCCCGCCGTGATTATCGATCTGGTTAAAACCCAGGCTATTGCACATTGCAATCCATTCATCTACAGTTTTGTCAGTCAATGTCCCGAAATTCATAAGATATGAACCATATCCCTCTTTCTGAAGCTGAGCCCAGGCACCTCCTTTATCTGAATGAGGAATCTCTCCGGCATTCTCCATCACATGGCGGATAACTGGCAGTATTTCTTT
>DAOQAX010000110.1:0-7571 GCA_035354395.1 Bacteroidales bacterium
CAATAGAACGGAGATATGAAAAAGGATTGTTGGGAGAATCGACAATCGGGCATATTCTATCACGCACGCTGGCGCTGTTGGTGATGGGCGTTTTTATCACAAACTCGGAAGCACGATTGTCTCCCGATGTCCCTTATAGCATAGGTATATATTGGCTACTCATGGCTACAGGGTTTATTTGTATCTGGAATCAATATCCCAGGACTGAAGACCCTAAAAGAAAATGGATTTTCACTTCCCTGAAGTTTATAGGAGTAATAATACTGTTCTATCTGGCGGTCACATTCAGAAATCCCAAGGGAGAAGTATTCGGAGCCAATTGGGGCATACTCGGATCAATCGGATGGGCATATCTGCTATGCGCTATGATTTATGTTTTCACCCGCGACCGTCTGAAATACCTCATACCTGTATGGGGAGCTTTTATGATCATCTGCATGCTTGGATCGCGTATGAATGAGGCCTGGGGAGGAACAGCGATATTGTCACTTCCTCGTCCGAATTTCTACAACGATTTTCTTGGCATCCTGCATATTGGCAACGGAGCAGTACCTGCTTTTACTTTGGGAGGAGTTATATTTTCTCTGATATGTGCAAGATATGCACAGGTACCCTGGAAAAAGAAAGCTCTCTATGTCATTGCAGCAGTATCCATCTTATTAATAGCCGGCGTAATCTGCCGTCAGTTCTGGATACTTGCAAAACTGGGAGCAACACCTACCTGGGTTTTCATTGTAACAGCTATCACAGTTGGCACATACTCAATCCTCAGCTGGCTTGCTGAGAAGGGTAAAGCAGCGTGGTTCAATGTGATAAAACCGGCGGGGACAGCTACACTAACATGCTATCTTATACCATATGTTTCATATGCACTTGCGGATCTTACAGGCATTATTTTACCAGATTGGTTTACATATGGCTTTATGGGAATTGTCAACTGTCTCTGCTTTGCCCTGGCAATTATTGGGGTAACTTATCTGCTGGGCCGGATCCATATTAAACTAAAGGTTTGAAAACCATCAGTATTCAATGAATTTAAAATGTAATAAATTAAAAATCAAATGCATGAAAAATCTAAGATTTATCATTCTGCTAGCAGCAGCAATCGGTTTTATTGCCTGTTCTTCGGAAAAAACGAAGAAAGTCTCTGAGTATCCTATGTTCTGGACCTGGATGGATTATCGCCCGGGTATGAATTTCGATTCGATATGCACAATTATGAACGAAACAGGTATTGACGGTGTAATGCTTAATGCTCCAACACCTGATGATTACCGTATAGCAATCCCTATTGCAAAAAAGCACGGGATAGAGGTTTATGCATGGATATGGACTATGAACCCTGAACACGACCGTGATGTTCTTCTAAAAGAACACCCCGACTGGTTCAGTGTAAACAGGAAAGGTGAGAGCCTTGCCGATTCTACAGCATATGTAGGATATTACAAGTTCATGTGTCCTGCTGTACCGGAAGTCCGTGAGTATATCAAAAATAAAATAAAATCCTATTGTGAAGTTGAGGGGTTGAATGGTATTGCAATTGACTATCATCGTTTTGTGGACGTCATTCTTCCTACCACTCTCTGGTCAAGATATGGTATTGTGCAGGACAAAGAATATCCTGAGTTTGACTATGGATATCATCCTGCAATGATTAAACTGTTCAAGGAGAAATACGGATACGATCCCCGTGAACTTGAAGATCCTTCAACAGACGAGAAATGGCTTCAGTTCCGTTGCGATCAGATCACAGAGGTCGCCAATGAGATTGCAGAAGTAGTTCATTCATATGGCAAGGTTATGGCAGCATCACCATTCCCCACCCCTGCAATGTCGAGAAAGATGGTAC
Organism: Bacteroidales bacterium; assembly: GCA_035354395.1. Classification (GTDB taxonomy): domain Bacteria; phylum Bacteroidota; class Bacteroidia; order Bacteroidales; family VadinHA17; genus LD21. The sequence continues at coordinate 1,850 of DAOQAX010000110.1, forward strand.
GCCAGGACTGGGGAAAGTGGAATCTCGACATTGTGTTCCCAATGGTATACCATAATTTCTATACGGGAGACATCAGCTTTATCTCGGATTGTACAATTGAGAATGTAAGAGACAAAAATCCGATGACTACCCTGTATTGCGGTATGACAGGCTCCAATGGTCCTGTCATGTTCAAATGTATGGATGAAGCTCTGAAAAACGGTGCCGAAGGTATTGCAATCTTTACTGTAGGAAGTTTACGCTCACCTGAAGTCAGGGCACAGTTCAAAGCATATGCCGACAGTGCAAGGGCAGCGCGGTCTGCTGCCAAAACAAATCCTGCAGCTCCGGTCACCAGAGTAGTAAACACCAACCCGTTTGAAAAAACTGCCATCATGAATGCTGTCAATCTGCATATGATGGCTAAACTCAGCCTGGCAAAAGCTTTAAAACTTCCTGAACTGAAGAAAATCGATCCGGCAACTATAGAATTAGTGTCAAAAAATGCTTTGCAGGGAAATTCAGCTGAAGAATATATAAGCCGTCTTTCAAGTGCGCCCAGGAGAAACCCTGAGCTTCTTCCTGTCGGGAAAGCAATAGCTGATCAGTTCGCAAAGGACAGTAAGGAGGCTAATCTTAAGCTTGGCGAATATAAACTTGTTAAGGAATATGGAGCCACAAAATGTTACCAGGTGGAAGAGCAAAACAGTAAAGTTGTGTTTGATGTGACATTTTACTTTTACGGAGGGATCCTTTCCGGATGGAGTGCTGAGCCTGAGAAAACATCATTTGAAAAATACAAGAAGGAGCTTGCTAAATAAAAATGAGCAGTTAATAACAAAGTGTATTAATTTAGTGAAAAGGGCCTTCCTGCATTAGCGGGAAGGTTTTTTTTGCAGCTTTTAACAGCATATGTCGTAACAATTAAAAAAATGTTATTTTTGCAAATCAAAACCACAACCTGGGTGTGGTTCCCGATCTATCGGGAGAGGTAGAGGAGAAAGAGTTATTTGAAGGAGTATTAATAGGATTTTACAGCATCAGAAAGGGGTTCGGGATCCAGACAAGTCGGGACAGGCTCCGAGGCCGGAAGTTCTTAAAATGTTGGAATTAATTCTACTGCGGGGTGTGTGCAGCTGGTAGTCCCGATCCATCGGGATTCGGGACGTAGAAGTTGTTTTTAATGTTCTTTTTAATATTCGGGGTGTGGCGCAGTTGGTAGCGCGCTACGTTCGGGACGTAGAGGCCGGAAGTTCGAGTCTTCTCACCCCGACCAAAGACAAAGTCTGTCGCGCCATTTGGGCGAGGCGGGCTTTATTTTTTTCTGTGGTAATGTCAGCTCGCTGTCAAAAGCAAAGAAAAAAATGTTACCAGCCTTTGATAGGGATAAAGAGGGCGTGTATACGGGAAAGGAATTATTAATACCCCTGCAATATTGGTGTCACTTTAATCGACTATATATAGAAACCGGTCCGTCAACATAAGCAGCATTTATAGTAAGACTGTCAGTACTTATGTATAACTGTGAACGAAGTCCCGAACCATAGTTCAAAACGTATTTGTTGGATTCAGATGAGTTTATTTCCAAACTGTAATTTAGGGAACTTGAAAGTGTGTCATTCCTGAATTCTTTCATAATACCATCACTCGTAAACTCAAGAGCTAATGAATATCCGGCAGATTGAGGGTCCGATGCCTGTCCTGTCCACGGACTTACTGATTTTACCCATGCCCATTTACCCACGATTTGGTCGGAAATGGAATTATTCACTTTCTGGCAACCAAGCATAAATGCACAAATCGTCAACAGCATAAATTTTACGATAATTGGTTTCATCTTAGTATAGGGTTGATTAATACATTGATTATAACAGAAATCATTCAAAACATTTAAATTAAATCCTGATTTAAACACTCTTATCGATTTTCCACTTATTCAATTGGTTTCTCAAGGTAAGACCCATCTGGCTGTTTTACTTTTAAAATGAAGTTAGCAGGAAAGGAATCTCGGCTAAAAGTGATAGTTTGGTCAAGATAAACCATAACCGTTGGGCATACGGTTGCACCAACCTGTACATTTTTCCAGGCCTCAATAATAAAATCCTGATCTTGCCAATAACTTTTACAATGGCTATAACTTGAGCAGCCATTTGGACTGATAGTCCCATAAAGATGAACTGAGAGTAATGGACGCGCACTACCAGTTTGGAGACTTTCTGTAGTAAGGCTGTCCACTTTTATTAGGAATTCCTTATATACTGGTTCTTTTGAACAGTTCACTAAACATGCTATGATTCCGATTATAAACAGGAACATAAAAGATAACTTTTTCATTCTATCAGTTTTAGTGTTACTATGCTCACATCAAAAATCACGATGCCACATTACAAATTCGAATTGGATTTTCTAATTTACATAATTTCTTTGAATTTTCTTATAATCTTGATTAAAGGAAAATGATGTAAATTGGGTATAAACAATGAATTATAAGTTTTTGGCGTGATTATTGTTGTGAAAACATTAACGCTAAAACTACCGTAATGAAAAAGTATGCAATATTGGTCTTAATAATCATTGCGTCCTGTTACGGATGTAAAAAGGAAGATTCTTTTATCTCGTCATCAAGTATAATTGGTGAATGGGCCTGGGTAAGCACTTGTGGTGGAATTGCAGGAGTTTGTTATACTCCTGAAACAACCAACCAAAGAATCAATCTTGTTTTCACGGTAGATTCAATGTATAAATCATTTAAGAATGACACATTAAAAGATTCGGGCAGATTTCATGTTTATAAATCAATCTCTGCTGATACTAAAGAAACTTCAAATGTTCTTCAATATGGCACAACAAGTCAGATATTCACAATAGTTTGTGACACATTATATTTTCCTAAGCCTCAATTATGTTTTGATTGTTTCGAAAGTAATTATAGAAGACTTAAATAATATAAAAAGTAAACATCCCGACCATTCCCCTACCTCTCCCTGCTACCATCGACCGTCCCCCCCGGACACCATGAATGTAGATTGTATCCTGTGTTTTTTAAAACGCATCTAACGCATAGTTATTCCTGTGGATAACTTGTACCCTTTCCTGCGTCCAAACAAACAGAAACCCATCTGCTTGAGATGGATCATGAGCAGCAGGAATTATACAATATTATCCGGAATAATTTCCAGGTGCTGCAATGCGAAGAAAAGGAAGGAATAAATGGAAAAAACAGATGGATGATTTTTTTGTACTTCCCGGTATGTGAAGTATTTTTATCTTTTTGTTTTTGCCTTGTGTTTTTTACTTTCTATTTTACTAATCGAATATTATCTCATGAAGAAAGCTTTGTTTTTTTTGTTTCTGCTACTGACAGGCAGTACAATTGCCCTTTCTGAAAAAGTCACCGTGAAAGCTGGTGGAATTGTATATAACGTTGATATTGTCACTGGTACGGCAAGTGTAGGACAGAATTACGATAAAGAGTCATCGGCAGATTATAATAAATATACCGGAAAGTTATCAGGAGATATTGTACTAGTCTCAGATATCAGATATCAAAAAAAACGTTACCCTGTTACATCTATTGATTGCGATGCTTTTAGAGGGTGCGATAATGTTGTTTCTATAGTATTATCCGATTCAATACGCATGGTTGACTGCAAGGCACTCAGCAACCTGTCGGGGTTGAAAAAGATCACAGTTTCTGCAGGGAATCCTTATTTTCAGGCACCAGACGGAATATTGTTTACTAAGGATATGACAAAGATTTGCTGTTTCCCTGCCGGGAGAAACGATACAAAGTATTACGTTCCTTCATCAGTCGTATCAATAGAAAGAGGCGCTTTTGCAAATTGCAAATCTCTCAGGGAAGTATTACTGCCGGATAATCTGGAATATATAAGCGAGGGAGCCTTTATGTTTTCAGGCATAGATACTATAAAATTACCTGAAAGCATTACCGTGATTGACAAAGATGCTTTTTATTACTGTACAAACCTGAGGTCAATTACTTTTCCTGAAAAACTCAGTAAGGTGGGATCACAGGCATTCTACTACTGCTACAATTTAAAATCAATCATATGCCATAATAAAGATCTGAATTTCACTACTGATGTATTGTCTGAAAAACAAATAAAAGAAATTGTGTATGAAATTCCAGCCGGTGTGTTGACTGAATCAGCTCAGAGCGGGGATCCCAAATACCAGTTTTTACTGGCAGAAAAATTCAGAAATGGAAACGGATTACAAAAGAATCTGAAAACAGCAATAGAGTGGTATAAAAAGTCGGCCGGAAAAGGATATATGTCATCTCAGATAACATTGGGTAATATTTATCTGAAAGGTGAAGGAACAGAAAAAAACCTGACAGAAGCAATAAAATGGTTCTCAATGGCTGCTGAGAACGGAAATGTTTATGCACAGAATTTTTTAGGAGATTGTTATTTTGATGCCATAGAAGTAAAACAGGACCTGAAGACTGCCTTCAATTACTATAAATCTGCTGCTGAACAAGGAGATACTGTCTCTATAAAAAAAGTTGCCTACTGCTATTATAACGGGAAAGGCGTGGATCGGAATTACAGCGAGGCCGGAAAATGGTATATGAAGAGTGCCACTATGGGTGATAATGAATCTGCTTATTATGTTGCACTTATGCTTTATGAGGAAAAAGGTCTTGAAAAGAATGATGCAGAAGCCTTGAAATGGGCTGAAAAGGCAGTTAATGGTGGTTTAGAGGAAAGTAAATGGCTTTATTTTGAGCTGGCATATAAAGATGCTGTAAACGACATGGATGGAGGATACTACAATTTAGCCATATCCCGTTTTACCTCTTTGCTGGGATATGATAAGGAGAATGTGGATGCATTGATCGACAGAGGATACTGCTACCTCCAATTAAAGCCTAAAAAATACACGGATGCTGAGGCCGACTTTAAAAAGGCCCTTGAACTGGATAAAAACAATAATACCGCACAGGGAAATATGCAGGTAGTGCTTGATCATTACAAAAAGGAAGAAGATATTAAAGCTTTATGTAATGAGGGCGATAGCTATTTCATAGCAAAAGATTATGTTAACGCTGTAACCAGCTATGCAAAGGCAGTATATATTGATAACACCAACCCGGTGCCTTATACCAATATAGGCCTATGCTATTATGCCTGTCAGCAATATGCCGATGCATTAGGTTTCTTTGACAAAGCGCTGGAATTTGATCCTGATTTTAAGGACGCAATCACTGGTCGTGAACTTGCAAAAACGAGCATGGTTAATCAGGCTGTGAGCAATGCGCTTAACAGTTTTTCAAATTCTCTGAATGATGCATATAACAGCTCTTCAAATTATTCAAATTATTCAAATTATAACAACCAGCAGGACAATAACTCCTATCTTGATGATATGGCTAACAAAGCTGTTTACAGAGAGCAGCAAAACAGCAGAGACAAATACAATATGTATATGAAACTGTACGAACAGGAGCAGGCTGAGTCCGACAGCTACTTCAAAAGGTACCAGATATCCGGAGATCTGGATGATCTGAGAAGATCAAAGGAAGACCAGTCGAGGGCCAACGACTACCTTCAGAAAGCAAATATCTGGAAATGAACCAGGATCTACTCAGTTCGAAATATTTGGAGATTTTCAGGAGAAAAGATATTTCCTGGTAAATTATTACATCCCGGGCAGGTCTTTGAATCCAGGGGCTTCCCAAACAAACTCTTTGCAGCATTTTTCTTTATAGTAGTCAGTG
>DAOQAX010000111.1:0-7568 GCA_035354395.1 Bacteroidales bacterium
GGTTTTCTTCTCTCCTATTCTGCCGTGATTTATATTATTTGTTTCTATAATGATTTTTATCTCATGCTACAGCCCCGTTACCTGCTGCTTGACAAGATATGGCAATCGGTTGTGGTAACTGTTGTGGCTCAGGCAGGTACACTTCCCCTGACAATAATGCTATTTAACAGGTTCCCTACCTATTTCATCTTTGCAAACCTGATAATAGTGCCACTTTCTTCCCTGATAATCATAATAGGATGCCTGGTACCAATGGTATTTCCGGTTCACTTTCTTTCTCAATTCATTGCAACAATACTAAACCATCTGACAGGATTAACAGAGTTTCTGACTTTCCAGACTGCTTCACTACCATCATCCACAATTGAAAATGTAGGTATGACAACTATTGAATGTATCCTGCTGACCGGAACAATTTTCCTGTTCTGCTGCAGCCTGTTTAAAAAACAATCTGTCGCTCTTGTTTATCCTCTGTGCGTGCTTCTTCTTTTTGAAGTTTCCGTGACTGTTCTTGATTATACTTCGGGAACCAGGAATGAGCTGATAGTGTATAACACACAGAGTTCAGCAACAATAGGGATTAGAACCGGAAGAATACTGAATTTATATTCCGACTCATTACCGGCATTGCCTGAGGTTACAAAACATTGTGCAACACTTGGACTTAAGCTGAAAACAGGCACATTGTCAAATAAACCTTGTTATATAAAGGCAGGAGAAAAAAAGATACTTATCAGTAAGACTCTTGATAAAAACATTCTTAATGAATTCATTCCTGATTTTGTGATCCTTACCGGTGCGAGACCGGGAATCAGCAAATCATTGCAACCAGAACAGCTTCCAAAAACGATAATTATATCATCCGAGGCAGCTGCCGGTTACCGGATCCCTCTGCATTTACCCATCTCCAAAACAGATTCAGTCCATTACATAAAAAAATCAGGAGCTTATCAAAAGAGGATATGACAGTGTGAAAAATAAAAGTCTGAAAAAACTTGAGTATTATTCTATTTATCTCTTATTTTGTTATTTATATTCAATACATTTTTCAATGAGAATCGTAATTGCCGGGGCAGGTGAAGTTGGTACACATCTCGCGAAGTTGTTATCTAACGAAAATCATGAAATTATTATAATAGATCCCGAGGAGGCCCGGTTAAAGCCCCTTGATTCCACACTTGATGTTTTGACATATCTGGGTTCTGCCACATCTGTTAAAATATTAAAGGAAGCTCTGGCAAAAAAGACAGACCTGTTTATCGCAGTAACTCACTCAGAAGATACAAACATCACAGCGGCCGTACTTGCAAAACGATTTGGTGCCATAAAGACAATAGCCCGTATTGATAATATTGATTACCTCGAACATTCCTCCCATGATTTTTTCAAGTCGGTCGGAGTTGACTCTCTCATATATCCTGAGCTGATTGCTGCAAGGGAAGTCCTTGGTTTGCTTCATGAAACAGGAGCTACTGACTTTATGGAATTCTCTGGTGGAAAGCTTGCAATGTACGTTCAGAAGCTTGATGAAAAAGCTCCCATACTGAACAGAAGTCTCCAGGAAGTATCGCTTAGCCACGGAACAGACGAGTACAGGGCTGTGGCAATAAAAAGAGCCGGAACAACAATTATACCAAGAGGAAACGAGCAGTTCCAGATGGGAGATCTTGTATATGTCATTTCAACACATGAAGGAATTGATGAAATGATGAAAAATTCGGGCAAGGAAAATTTTGAGGCAAAAAGCATCATGATACTCGGTGGCAGCAGGATAGGAAAACATGTTGCTGCCTATATTCAGAAAGTATCACAGGTAAAATTAATAGATAGAGATATCAAAAAATGCGAGGATCTTGCCGAGATTCTTGATAACACCCTGATCATTAATGGAGATGGCCGTAATGTAGAACTTCTTGAACAGGAAGGAATAACAAAAATGGATGCCTTTGTAGCTGTTACCGGTAACTCCGAAACAAACATATTATCATGCCTTCTTGCAAAAAAAATGGGGGTAAAAAAGACCATTGCTGAAGTTGAAAACATGGAATATATAAGTCTTGCCGAGAATACAGGTATTGATACTATTATAAATAAAAAGATAGCTGCCGCCAGCAGAATATTCCGGCATACTACCAATCCTAACGTAACACAGGTAAAGTACATGGCAGGTACTGAGGCAGAAGTTCTCGAGTTCAATGTTCCTGAAAATGCAAAAATAACTAAGGGAACTCTCAGAAGCCTTGATTTTCCAAAAGATGCTATTGTTGGAGGTGGAACAAGGGACGGAGTTCCATTTATAGCAACAGGCGACACAATTATCAGATATAACGACAAAGTGGTAGTTTTTACATTGCCGTCAGCATACGAGAAAATCTCTAATTTTTTCATCTAACTGTTTATGATAAACTTCAGGATAATAGCCAGGATTTTCGGCCTGCTGCTCATCGTTGAAGGTTTTTTCATGCTTGTGTGTGCTGGTATCTCCTTTATATACCGGGAAAGTACTGTTGCTTCGTTTTTATTTTCGGCCCTTGCTACCATAGTCACCGGGATCATTGTATTCAACCCCCTGAAGAATGAAGAAAAGATAAGCGGGAACAAAGAAGGATACATAATTATTTCCGCAATATGGCTGGTCTATGGCATCTTCGGAGCATTGCCTTTTCTCTTAAGCGGTTCTGTTGATAATTTCGGGGATGCTTTTTTTGAATCAATGTCAGGTTTCACGACTACCGGCGCGACTATTTTTACCAACATAGAAGCTTTGCCTCATGGCATTCTTTTCTGGAGAAGTCTTACTCAATGGATTGGAGGGATTGGTATAATACTCATCTCTCTGTCTGTTTTTCCTGTAGTAAAATCAATAAACATCCAGGTTGCAGTAACTGATTTTTACGGTCAGTCTACCGACAAAATTCAACCCAGGATAATTGATTCAGTAAAAAGACTTGTATTAATATATTTCTTTTTAACCCTATCTGAAGTCATATTGCTTGTAATTGGGGGTATGCCGGTTTTTGATGCAGTCTGCCATTCATTTACCACCTTATCAACAGGAGGGTTTTCGACACGCAATAATAATATAGCTGCCTTTGACTCTCCTTTCATTAAGGTAGTTCTGACTATATTCATGTTTATTGCCGGGACTAACATGACTTTGATATATTTCGGATTGAAGAGAAATTTCAGGAAGATTTCAGGCAATAATGAGTTTATCTTCTACACCCTTACCTCCCTTGTTTTTATAGTACTGGGATCTTTTGTTCTTTTCTTTATTAAGGGGTTTCACCAGGGAGATGCGTTTACAGACAGTGCATTTCAGGTTGTTTCAATAATTACAACCACCGGGTACTGCGTACAGAACTATAATTTGTGGGGTAACCTGATGATATTTATTCTTTTCCTTCTGATGTTCTCCGGCGGTACTATAGGTTCTACCAGCGGCAGCACAAAAATCATAAGGTTCCTTCTGATAGCCAGGAACAACCGTCAGGAATTAAAAAGACTTATCCACCCTAACGCCGTCATCCCGGTCAGGCTTGACAAACATACAATACCGCAAAGCATTATTCACAATTTGCTTATTTTCATCACATTATATTTCATGATTGTCTGCTCAGGCGCAATGATCATTTCAATGATGGGGTATGACATAACAACCTCTTTCAGCACTTCCGCCTCCATGCTGGGAAATATTGGTCCCGGCATAGGGACATTCGGTCCATTCACAAACTATTCCTCGTTGCCGACAGGAGGCAAGTATTTTTTATCGGGACTGATGCTATTAGGAAGGCTGGGACTGTTTCCCGTTATGATTCTGTTCGGCAGGAGTTTCTATAAGAACTGAAATTTACCAGTCAACAATGCCCAGTCCCTGTCGTACAATTTCCACATCCTCTCCTGTACAATCGACAATCGTGGAAGCCTCGTTCTTCCCTGCACCTCCATCAACAACGGCATCAGCAAAATCACGGTACTTCTCATAGATAAGTTCAGGATCAGTTGTATATTCAATAACCTCATCCTCATCATGTATGGATGTTGTGACTATTGGTCTTCCCAGTTCTCTGACAAGTTCCAGTACAATGTTATTATCAGGTATTCTAATGCCTACTGTTTTCTTCTTATTCTTAAAGATCTTTGGGATCTGGTTATTTGCATGGACTATGAATGTGAAAGGACCTGGCAGATTTCTTTTCAGCAGTTTGAAGATCGAATTATCCCTGATTATCGTGTATTCAGATAACTGGCTCATATCATGAAAAATAAGAGATAAATCCGGATTCTTCGGGTTTAAATTCTTGAAACGTGCAATCCGGTCAATTGATCGCGTCGCCAGTATATCACAACCCATTGCGTATACCGTATCAGTTGGGTAGATAATGATACCTCCTTCTTCAAGCAGATCTACAACCTGCCTGATATATTTAGGATTCGGATTTTCGTTATATATACGTATAAGCATGAACAGTAAAAAAAACCGGTGCAAAGATAGAAAAAGTTTAAAGTAACGTGGTGCAGAGTTATATCCTTTAGTTTGAAATTGTTCCGGATACTATTCTTCTTCATTACTCTGGTTATAGAAATGAAGGTTAAACTCAGGTATTCCGGCGTTTCTTCCTGCTTCAAGATCACTTTCTTTGTCACCAATAAGAACGCACTCAGAAATATCAAGAGAAAATTCTTTTGTTGCCTGAAGAATCATTCCGGGTTCAGGTTTGCGGCAGGTGCATTTCCCCGTAAAGTCAGGATGATGAGGACAATAATAAACTTTTGTAATAAGAATCCCCTTCTTCAGAAACTGATTATTCATCCATTCAGTAAGCTTAAGAAAGTCACTTTCAGTGTAAAAGCCTTTTGCAATTCCTGCCTGATTGGTGATTACAATTATGAGGTATCCGTTTTCAGAATATTTTTTACACAGGTCAAAGATCCCTTCCGTGAATTCAAAATCTTCAATGCGATAGACCCAGTTTTTTTCAACGTTTATAACACCGTCGCGGTCGAGGAATAGTGCCTTTTTCATCTTGACCTAAAATTTTTCAACATTCGAAAGGATAAGTTTAGCCCTATTATAATCTTCAGGTATACCTATGTCAATAAAGGAATTGCGGAATATCACTCCCTTGAGCCCGGAGGAGCCGGCCTCTTACTCAAGAATCTCTTTTTCAAATGAAAATATTTCAGGAAGTTTTTTCGAATCCAACATATCCCTGTTTATCAGATATATACCTCCATTAATCAATCCGTCATCACAATATTTTTTTTCATTGAACCTGATAATCGAATTTTCGCGACACTCAACCGTTCCGTAACGATCAAAACTTTTCATGCGCTTAAGGGCAATAGTGAGCATATTATTGTTCCTGATGTGCGTAGCATAAAGCTTACTCAGGTTGACCGGAAAATATGTATCACCGTTAATAATCAGAATATTATCTTCAGTTGTTTTTGGTAATGCATAAATTATAGCGCCACCTGTACCTAAAGGATGTTCTTCATTTACATATTCAATCTGAATATTATTCCATGATATTCCGAAGTAGCCGGAAATGGTTTCTGATTTATAGCCTGTTGAAAGTACCACTTTGGTTACCTTATATTTTTGCAGCCATTGGAAAATATAATAGAGAAATGGTTTTCCATTAACAGGAGCCATTGGTTTCGGAACGTCCCTGACTACTTCACGCAACCTGGTTCCCAGTCCTCCTGCCAGAATTATCGCCTGCATGGTTTCAAATGGCCAAATATCTCTTCTTCTACCAGGCAACAGATTATATGTCCCATCAGAATATGTGATTCCTGTATCCTGGGTGTCTCATCTGAAGGAACCATGATGCATATATCGGAGATTTCTTTCATCTTACCTCCTGCAGAGCCTGTCAGAACTATTGATAAAAGCTTCTTCTCCCTGCATTTTTTCAAAGCTTCAATAAGATTCAGAGAATTACCGGATGTTGATATTCCAATAAAAATATCTCCTTCATTTCCAAGAGCTTCAATCTGCCGTGTAAATATTTTTTCATAGCCGTAATCATTCCCGATTGCCGTAAGTATTGATGTGTCGGTAGTCAAAGCAACACATGGTAATCCCGGACGATCGAAGTAGAACCTGCTGACAAATTCACCAGCTATATGCTGGGCATCTGCTGCGCTTCCCCCATTGCCTGCGACCAAAACTTTCCTATTGTTTCTCATGGCAGCAATTATGGACGATGCGGCTGATTCAATTCCAAGTAAGATGTCAGGCGACTCCAGCAATTTTTGTTTTACGCTAATTGAATCCGTGATCTGTTTTTCAATATTGAATCTCATTGTTACTATGTTTTATTTCCCGTTTATTCTCCATCCATAACAACCACCTTCACTGAAATGGAAATTCAGGACATTCCCGTCAAATTTATTCAATGTATTAATTAATGAAGACCTGTCAACCGGATTGACAGCGAAAAACATAAAGCCGCCACCTCCTGCTCCTGAGACCTTTCCCGAGTAGGCGCCTGCTGATAATGCTGCATTATATACCTGATCAATATGATCATTGGTAATCCCTTTTGCCATTTTTTTCTTGTTTTCCCACTCCGTTCCCAATTCCCTGGCAAACCTTACTATATCCCCTTTAAGAAGGGCCTCTTTCATTACATAAGAATTCTGTTTGATTTTATGGGTAGCCTCAACAGATGTCACCATCCCTGACTTTGTATTCTGTTGCTGTTCCTCAATAATCGTTGATGAAGAACGTGATACACCTGTATAATACAGTACAAGAGAAGCTTCCAGTTCATCTACTATCCATCGTTTTATTCTCAGCGGATTGACGATCACCCTGTCATTTTCATGAAACTCAATGAAATTAAACCCTCCGAAAGTTGCTGCATACTGATCCTGCTTTCCCCCGTTTAAACCCAGATCGATCCGCTCTATCTGATATGCCAGATGTGCCATATCATAATCACCTAGCGGAAGATTAAGCCATTCAGTAAAGGCTCTTAGTATTGCCACTACCAATGTTGATGAGGATCCCAATCCACTTCCCGGAGGAGCATCACAATATGATGTTAATTTAAATGACAATGGCCTGGTAATCCCAAAATCATTAATGATTCTGTTATATACACCTTTATGCAAGTCGAGATGCCCGTCGATCGGCAACTTAAAATCTGAAGGATAGACTTTCTCTTCTTCCAGATCTGATGCACAAATAGTAATTGTTTCCGAGAATGTCTCTTCTATGGTGCAATGTGCAAACTGATCAATAGTAGCGTTCAATATTGCACCTCCAAAAATGTCTGAATAAGGAGAAACATCGCTGCCTCCTCCTGCAAGACCAAGACGTAAAGGGGCCTTACTTCTGTATATCATACATTTATTTAATTAAATACTCTGCCACTAACCAATGTTAACTGACAGGGCCGGTTCATTCAGGAGTTGAATTTAACACATTAAAGTAAATAAACATAAATACTTACTTCGTTTGCTTCAGTCTCTTAAAAATTTACTACAATAAATAACAAAAAAAAGGGTAAGCTACTTATATCGCACCGCTACAACTGCCTACCCTTGCTACC
>DAOQAX010000112.1:0-7466 GCA_035354395.1 Bacteroidales bacterium
AGAAAGTGCAGCAATAAGAAGAGCTACTCCGGCCCTGATATCGGGCGACGACATTCTGGTTCCTTTAAGCCTGAACATCTTATCGAGACCGATCACGGTAGCTCTGTGAGGATCGCAAAGTATTATCTGAGCTCCCATGTCGATCAGTTTATCAACAAAGAAAAGACGACTTTCAAACATTTTCTGGTGAATAAGAACTGCACCTTTCGCCTGGGTTGCGGTCACCAGCAAAACACTGAGCAGGTCGGGGGTCAATCCCGGCCAGATTGCATCAGATATAGTCATAATAGAGCCATCAATAAATGTTTCTATTTCGTAATGAGTCTGACGGGGAATAAATATATCATCACCTCTTCTCTCAAGATTTATTCCTAGGCGGAGGAAAGAATCAGGGATTAATCCAAGGTTATCGAACGATGTATTTTTAATTGTAATTTCCGACTCTGTCATTGCCGCCATTCCAATGAACGATCCTATTTCGATCATATCCGGAAGTATTGTATGAGTACACCCTGTCAATCCCGATACTCCATCGATATGCAGCAGGTTGGAACCGATACCCTCAATTTTTGCTCCCATAGAAACAAGCATCCGGCAAAGTTGCTGGATATAAGGTTCACATGCGGCGTTATAAATCGTTGTCCTTCCCTTTGCAAGAACAGCAGCCATTATAATATTTGCTGTTCCTGTTACCGAAGCTTCATCAAGGTGCATGTATGTACCGGTAAGGACTGTGGCCTCAACCTTAAAGAACGGATCGGCAGTCTCAAATTCAAATCTGGCTCCAAGTTTCCGGAAACCGGTGAAATGTGTGTCAACTCTTCGCCTGCCAATTTTATCGCCACCCGGTTTAGGGATAAAGGCTTTACCAAACCTGGCAAGAAGCGGCCCGACAATCATTATAGAGCCCCGTAAACTGGAACTCTTTGTCCTGAACTCACTTGTCTGAAGGTAGTCGAGATTGATATCAACAGCCTCGAAAATTGCTGTTGAACAGGATTTTCGGGTTACTTTAACCCCCATACAGCCAATTAGTTCGATCAGGTTGTTAACGTCGCTTATGTCAGGGATGTTCTTAATTGTAATTTTTTCGGAGGTAAGGAGTGTAGCACAGATAACCTGCAAAGCTTCATTTTTAGCCCCCTGCGGGGTTATTTCTCCTTTAAGCGACTTTCCACCATGAACGATAAAAGTGCCCATTAATGTCTGCTATATCCTTTTTTCTTATTATATGGTTTGTTTTGTTGTTTTCCGTGAGGTTTTCCCTGGGGTTTTCCCTGAGGTTTTCTTTTAACAGGAGGAATCAATTCCCTTGTTTCAAGGATTTTTACGCCATCTGTCATCTTCAACCTCCCCTTTGACAGCAACTTCATGTCGTTGATAATAACTTCATCGGCAACCTGAGCACGGTTCCATGTGATGTACGACTTCTTCATCTGATTGACAATAAGCGTCGTAAGATATTCTTTTTTTTCTCCATCCTCCATTTCGCAGGCAGCTTCGATCAGCATCTCAATGATCCTTCCATAATGAAGGTAGTGAATGCTGCCCTGTTTGTAAGGGACCCTCTCTGGTTTCTCAACAAATTTTGATGCTTCCGGAACAGGATAAGGTGAATCAATATCCAGATCAAAGTTGGCTATTAATGCAAGATGATCCCACAGTTTATGCTTGAAATCAACTATATCACGAAGATGCGGATTAAGGTTCCCCATTATCTGGATAATAGTTTTTGCAGCACGGTTTCGCTCATCCCTGTCTTCTATAGTCTTGATATGATCGACCATTTTCTGGACATTCCTTCCATATTCAGGCAATGCCATTTTTTCACGTTGAGTGTTATAATCGTAATTCATTCTGTGCTTTTTAATTTATGCAAAGCTAATAATTTAAAGCAAAATTCACTAAAAGAAGAAAAGAGGTCAAAGATAATGTTTTAATAAATCATCCCCCGTTTACTCTGAGTAATAGTGTCGTCAGTAACACTTTATGTGCCGGCAATCCTGTGTTTGACACTTCTTATTAAAATAAGACCTGATGTAAAACACACTGAGAATTAAAAACAGGTTGTTTTGTGTTTTTTGTGATCACTCCATTAACCAGCAATTGCCTGTAAATATATACTCGTTAAAATTAACATTCTGTTTATAGAGGAATGCTCTTGAGTCTCTTATGAAATTTTTCATTTTTTCATAGTCATCAGTACTGGTGAAAAAGTCAGATCTGTTTTCGTATTCCGAACATGGCAGAACATAAAATTTCTTCCTGAAATTAACGATAGGCTTATATACCCATGTAAGATAATATCCAGCATCAGAGATTCTCACTGAACCGTCTTTTTTAATGACTTCGACTCTTACGATGGAACCTCCTTCTGTCTTCGGTTTTTTCTGGTTCGAAACAAAATTTCCCAGGGAATAGACTACAACTCTGTCTTTTCTTCCTTCATTTTTTTTCGACCATACCATTTTCTGAAGGACATGAGGATGAGATCCTATTACAAGGTCTACACCCTCCGAAAGAAGGTATTCTGCAAGATCAGTCTGGCTTCTTGAAGGGATAGTGTCATATTCAGTGCCCCAGTGGAGGAAAACAATAATGACATCTGCATTCCTGGCTTTTGCTTTATTGATATCATTAATAATAAGGCTTTTATCAATCGGGTTGACAATAACCGGTTCCGGAACTGTTATCCCGTTTGTGCCAAAGGTATAATTAAGCAGGGCTGCAGAGATCCCTTTTTTGTTAATCATCAGTGGAGAGAGACTGTCGCGGCATGAGGAATCCTGAAAAGTGCCGGTATGGGGTATACCGATGCTGTCGAGCCTGTTTATGGTACCTGTTATCCCTTTTTTTCTTCTGTCGGCAGAGTGATTGTTCGCCGTCACAAAATAATCTATCCCTGCGTTCCGGCAGGCAACTGCAAGATCGGAGGGTGAACTGAACTGGGGATATCCTGTGTATGGTTGTCCTGCAAGGGTGACCTCAAGATTGGCTATTGCAATGTCAGCTTCAGAAATAACAGGCTTGATGTAGGTAAAAACGCTATCATAATTATATGTATGTGTTTCCCTGTTTTCGGCAGACCATATCTGCTCATCGTGCCCCATAACATCACCAATAAAAAGAAAAGAGAGGGTGTCTTCCTGCATCTTCTGATCCTGGCTTTTTGCCTGAAGAAAAATGGTTAAAAGAAAAACAACAATAAGGACCCGTCTGAGATTAAAATAACAGGATTTCATCATAATAAAAATTGATTTTTAAAGCATGATAGCCTGTCCCGCATTGGCGGGAGAACACTCATGTTGCCATTTTTATAATTATGGTGTTTATGTTTGTCAGAACGTGGGTGTTTCATTACAAAATTTCATATTTTAGTTTCTACAAAACTTTTTCTTAAAGGGTGGTCAAAGATACATCAATAATAAATTATTCCTGACAAGCTCATATTTAAAATGTTATTAATTATTATCTTTGGCCGTTTTTTTGTTTAAAAAATTGTCTGGCAAATTATTTATGGAGAACCATGGAGGGGACTGGCAAAAAATTTGATATAAAAAAGCTTTCTTTGGCAGGTGTGCTGGTTACTCTTGGAATAGTTTTTGGTGACCTTGGAACAAGCCCTCTTTATGTAATGAAAGCTATTGTAAGGGGGGGAAGTGAATTTAATGAACTCCTTATTTATGGCTCTCTATCGTGTATCTTCTGGACATTAACGCTTCAGACTACCACAAAATATATCATTATTGCCCTTCAGGCTGATAATAACGGAGAGGGTGGTATCATGGCTCTCTTCGCATTAATAAAAAATAAATCCTCCTGGGCGGCTCTGTTGGCAATGATTGGAGGAGCTGCATTACTTGCTGACGGAGTTATTACTCCGGCAATTACTGTGACATCTTCCATAGAAGGACTAAAAATGTATAATCCGGAGATTCCTGTTGTTCTGATAGTTCTTTTGATTTTCGGCGTGCTGTTTTATATTCAGCAATATGGAACCCACCTGATAGGTTCTTCCTACGGTCCCATAATGGTCATCTGGTTTTTAATGCTCGGGACGCTGGGATTTTCAAAACTGATTCTTGATCCTGATATTTTAAGAGCAGTAAATCCGGTCTATGCTTTCCGCTTTTTGAGTGAATATCCCGGCGGATTCATTATGCTTGGGGCAGTATTTCTTTGTACAACGGGAGCGGAGGCACTTTATTCCGACCTGGGCCATTGCGGAAGAGCTAACATAAGGATATCATGGTTGTTTGTAAAAATATGCCTGTTAATCAATTATTTCGGTCAGGGGGCATGGCTGATGACTAATGGTGCACCGGCAGATGGAGCAAATCCGTTCTACGCAATTATGCCAAAATGGTTTTTATTACCAGGTATAATCATTGCAACTGCCGCCTCAATAATTGCCAGTCAGGCTATTATTACCGGATCCTTTACTATTGTAAAGGAGGCGGTTTCGTTGAATTTCTGGCCAAAAACCAAAGTGCTGAATCCGACTCTGGTAAGAGGGCAGGTCTATATACCTTTCGTTAACATGTACCTGTGGATAGCCTGCAGCATTGTAGTAATATTCTTCAGGGAGTCGGCAAATATGGAAGCTGCCTATGGCCTTGCTATTACTATAACAGAAATGATGACGACTTTTCTATTGACATATTATCTGTTCCAGAAAGGATTAAATCACAGGCTGGTTTTGTTAATACTGTTGACCTATATAACTATTGAAGGAAGCTTCCTTACTGCAAACCTTCATAAATTTAACGACGGTGGATGGTTTACGATTCTTCTTGCCTCAATATTCTTTATTATAATGTATGGTTGGTATTTTGGAAGAAAATTAAAAAACAGGTATGTGACTTTTACAAACCTGAACAAATATGTTGAAATGTTTAAAGACCTGTCAAAAGATACCTCAGTGCCTAAGACTGCCACCAATCTTGTTTATATTATTAAGGCTAACCGGTCCGATCAGGTTGAATCGAAGGTGATCTATTCGATATTCCGGAAACAGCCAAAGAGGGCCGACACATACTGGTTCCTTCATGTTGACGGAGTTGATGAGCCAAACAGGTTTGAATATCAGGTTACCCAGCTGATTCCCGGAATATTGATCAGGGTTGACTTCCATATTGGATTTAAGGTAGAACCTAAAATCAATCTTTATTTCAGGGAAGTATTGGAAGATATGGTGGAATCGGGCCAGATAAAACTGGAAAGCACATATCCTTCGCTTAAAAAGCATTTTTTCCCTGCCGATTTTAAATATGTACTTATCGACAGGATAATGCCACGCGACTATAAACTGTCGACTCTTGAGAACTTCACACTCTCTCTTCACAGTATATCCAGGTTAGTGTGTGAATCGGATGTAAAAGCTTTACAACTTGATTCTACCAATACCATTGAGGAGAAGGTTCCGATTACAATTGATCAGCCGGTAGGCTTAAGGATCAAGCGAATACAATAATTTTCCCGGGATTGACCATATAGTCATATTGGATCATTCTCCGGAGATGTTTTGAATCAGGAAGGGCTATTATGAAAGAAGCAGATCAGCGGCATGGGATTAACAAACTCTCCTTTTCAGGATTGTTGATTACCCTAGGGATTGTGTTTGGTGACATTGGGACAAGTCCTCTTTATACAATGAAAGCAATTATCACAGGGGCAGAAAACCTGAATGAAAGCTTAATCCTTGGGTCACTTTCGTGTATCTTCTGGACATTGACCCTTCAGACAACAATTAAATATGTAATTATTACCCTAAGCGCCGATAATAAAGGGGAAGGTGGTATTTTTGCTCTTTTTGCCCTTCTCAGGAAAAAATCAACATGGGCAGCTATACTGACTATGATCGGAGGAGGTGCATTACTGGCTGATGGCGTCATAACTCCTGCAATAACAGTCACTTCGTCTATTGAAGGATTAAAACTGATAAATCCGGGTATTCACGTTATACCTATTGTACTTTTTATATTTTTTGCACTTTTTTTTGTGCAACAGTATGGGACAAAAGTAGTAGGAGGTATTTTTGGCCCCGTTATGCTGATATGGTTTCTGATGCTTGGATCACTTGGATTCTCCAAGTTATTTCAGTATCCCGATGTTCTCAGAGCCCTGAATCCGGTTTATGCGGTTCGTTTTCTGACAGACTATCCCGGAGGCTTTGTTCTCCTTGGGGCTGTCTTTCTTTGTACGACAGGAGCAGAAGCTATGTATTCTGATCTTGGTCATTGCGGAAAAACAAATATCAGGGTATCGTGGATATTTGTAAAAACAATGCTGCTCCTGAATTACTTTGGTCAGGGAGCATGGCTTATGATGAATCTGTCATCGGGTTCTGATGCAATTCCTTTTTTCGAAATTATGCCCGGATGGTTTCTGATACCCGGAATAATCATATCGACTGCAGCTGCAATAATAGCCAGCCAGGCCCTGATAAGCGGATCATTTACTCTTCTGAGCGAAGCTGTATCTCTCAATTTCTGGCCTAAGATCAAGATAACAAATCCCACTTCAGTGAGAGGGCAGGTCTATCTTCCATCTGTTAACTGGTCGCTGCTGATCATGAGCAGCCTTGTAGTGATATTCTTCAGGGAATCAGCCAACATGGGTGCTGCTTATGGATTGGCAATAACTATAACAATGATAATGACAACATTATTATTGTCAGGTTACCACTATCAGAGAGGTAAAGCGCAATGGAAAGTAATATTGATGTTGGTGGTTTTCATCACAATAGAGGGCAGTTTTCTTATAACCAACCTTAACAAGTTCAAATACGGAGGATGGGTTACTCTTCTGCTTGCTTCAATTTATTTTCTGAGCATGTTCGGCTGGTATTTCGGCAGGAAAATAAAGAACCGTTATATATCGTTTGTGAAACTGAGCGATTATCTTGAATCATTCAGAGACCTCAGGAACGATGTGACCGTACCGAAGACTGCTACCAATCTTGTGTGCATCATTAAAGCCAATGACCCGGAACAGGTCGAATCAAAAGTAATCTATTCGATATTCCAGAAACAGCCTAAGAGAGCTGATAAATACTGGCTGCTTCATATTGACAGGGTGGAAGATCCAAACCGTTTTGAGTATAAAGTCAATCAGATTATACCGGGGATCCTTATAAGAGTTGATTTTCATCTGGGATTTAAGGTTGATCCGAAAATAAACCTTTACTTCAGAGAGGTGCTTGAGGATCTTACCAAATCGGGTGAAATTACTCTAGACAGCAGTTACAATTCTCTTAGAAAGCATGGTTTCCCTGGTGATTTCAAATTTTTACTTATAGAAAGAATAATGCCTCGTGATTTTAAACTTTCAAAAACTGACAACTTTATACTGTTAATCCGGGACATTGTGCAACATATAAGTATTCCTGATGTAAAAGCTTTGCAGCTTGATTCTACAAATACTGTCGTGGAGCAGGTCCCTATAATTATTGACCAACCGGTTGA
>DAOQAX010000113.1:0-7357 GCA_035354395.1 Bacteroidales bacterium
CGATGCCGTGTTGTTGTACCAGTTTGGTGCCAAAGCCTCCTCTGCCGGCCCAGGTGTCTACATACGTCAGTTCAC
Source organism: Bacteroidales bacterium (assembly GCA_035354395.1). Classification (GTDB taxonomy): domain Bacteria; phylum Bacteroidota; class Bacteroidia; order Bacteroidales; family VadinHA17; genus LD21. The sequence goes on from DAOQAX010000113.1 coordinate 76, forward strand.
CCTTACTTATTGGTGCCGAGGCAATGGCCCCCGAGTCGGTATACACAGAAGCCGGCCCGGTAGTAAGTATCCGCGGGTCATTTACATATCTGTTACCCAGTAGATCATATGTATGCTGCATCAGAGAATAGACCCCGCCACGTCCTTCCTTCCATATCGCTGTGGGTTTCACAGGGACCAGCTCCACCTCAATCTCTTCGCCATGTATCCTGTTCAGATATAATATTGAGTTTGCCGGAGTCTTCCCTACAATTGCCAGCATATTTATCCCGAGGTTATCAAACACAAGCCCTGCACCACCCATGGAAGAGATGAAGAACCCATGCCATGAGGGAGATATGCCGCTGAATATCATCCGGTTTGAACCGGGGAAAATAGATCCTGCCAGCAGGCCTGTCCCTATATTCAGGCTGTTATACTTATGTGCAAGGTGAATGCCCAGATCAACAGGGCCAAAAAAATCACCCACATTATACCTCACAATTTTGTAATAGCCGTTTGAGGCATCGACCATTAGCACTTTCAATGCAGGTTTCTTCCCTTCCATGATGAACAGAGTTTATTAAACAAATTTAGCAAATCGTTAAAAAGTTTCGGGTTTCGGGTTTCGGGTTTCGGGTTTTGATAGGTAATCGGTAACTGCTAATGACTGCATGACCGTACGACCAGCCTTTTACTTTAGCCTTTTACCTTTAGCCTTCAACCTTTCATCTTAATTCTCCTCCATCACCATCAAAAACCCCCCGTTGCCTTTCATGTCATATTCGAAGGTGGACGGATTCAGGCCGGGGAAATCAGTCCTGCTGAATGAACGGTTGGTCTCGCCATCACTGATCATCACTATAGGCTTAACACTGCCAATCTGTGAGAGATTGAGTTTAAGATGGCGTGTAGCATTTTCTCCGTTGATTCCAGCCACATACCATTTAGCTCCCGATTTGCGGGCTATGACCACATATCTGCCCGGATAACCATCAAGGAATACCGATCTCTCCCAGGTGACAGGGAGAGTCTTTAGAAGGTCGACAACATAATCAGGCTGTCTGGACATGTCTTGCCCGGTCTCGGCATAATGCTGTATGCCTGAAAGGAAAATGACTGAGAGAGCCAGCTCGAAGCCGTTGGTAGAGATCCTGTTTACGCCTGGTATCTCCGAGAAACAGACAGGAGTGAAGTCCATGGGATCAAAAAGGTTACGGGTGAACGGCAGCATACAGGCATGGTTGCATTCAGCATCAGCATCGGGCTGACCAAAGGTGATGAACTCAAACCCTTTTATTGCCTCCATGGTCAGCACATTGGGATAGGTTCGCTCCCAGCCTCGTGGCAGGGTAGTGCCATGACAGTTTACCAGCAGGTGATATTTTGCTGCATCCTCAAAGATATCGATGTAATAATTCATTACCGTCTGACCGTCGCCGGCAAAGAAATCGACCTTAATCCCCTTAATCCCCATATCGCTTAACTTTTTAAACTCCGCCTCACGCTGCTCATGGGTAAGCAGCAGGCTTTTAGGCTGGTATGTTGTGGAGTTCCACGAACCGGAAGAGTTATACCACAATATCAGACCAACATTTTTTGTTCCTGCATAGTCTGCCAGCTCTTTTATTTTGTCATAACCTATTGTGCAGTTCCAGTTCACATCAATAAGGCAATATTCCCAATGCATCAGGGAGGCATAATCAATAAACTCTTTTTGTATGTCATATTTTATTGACTCGTCTTTTAGCATTGCCCAGCTCCATGATGCACGGCCGGGCTTGATCCAAGAAATATCAGTCAGCTTTGAAGGCTCTGCCAGATCAGTTCCGAGGGTTGACTCTGCAATATTTTTAAGATTCCCGCTGATAGTAATAATACGCCACGGTGAGTTCCATGGCAGTGTTATTTCGGGCAGTATGTTTTGCGTGGTATCAAGCGACTCGCCCTTCATGGGGAAACGTACTTTATAGGCTGATGTGCCTGGTATTTCTGTCAGTCGTGTGCCACAGTAGTCTCTTCCCAAACCTGTCTCTGATATGACAATCCATGCAGAGTCGTTTCTGAAGAGTGCCGGGTATGCCCAGCCACCTTTGGACGGGCATGGAGTACCAACAGGAATATTCTGCAGGTAGTGTTCTTCATAAGATGGATTGGCTTCGCACCATCCTGTGCGTGCTTCGGCAATAGGCTGGAGCCATGCTCCGGACCTGGTGCCCAGGGTGAACCTGCTCAACTCATCCATCACCGTATATTTACCTGTCGCTTTGCCAGGCAGATGGTAACGGAAGGCAACCCCATCGTCAGATACCCTGAAGATGACTTCCAGTGTATCATTGTCAGAATTGACAAAGTCATACCTCCTCTCATTGGCCCTGTACCGACATTCACTTTGTTTACCATATATCATACTATACTTCTCATCCACCTGCTTGATGCTGCTTACTCCTGCAAGCTTCATTCTGCTGCTTAAGTCACCGCTGCTCAACACTAATCCCAGCGCCGATGGCTCAATTACTGTTTTATCATTGAGCTTCACTGTGTATGATGGCTGACTGTTATTGTCAACCATCACCCTGACTATTAACTTACCGTTGGGTGACCCGATGGTCGTAACAGTTGATTCGCTGCAGCCATATCCCATGATGGTAATAACGGACAAAATTGTAAGAATAGATCTGCTTTTCATTTCATATTACTTTGCTGATTTAAATATCAATATTTTTTTTGAATGGCGTTAATAGCTTCATTTTTTTATAACTTGAATACCGGGAAAATAATTTTGGAGCCATGAAATTTTTTTTTTTCAATTTTAACCCTGATGATCTTTTATGCATCATTGGCATTATCCGGGCAGCAGGTAGCTGATACCAGCTATTGTCCTGAGATCATAAACCCGGCTTATGCCACAGGCACCGGACCGGTAGTTTTTATTAGTGAGGCTTCTATGATCTCTGCCCAGTTTGCCGGTCCGCAAAAGATACCTGCCGGGATGAACTCACCTGTGGCCAAATATAACTACCAGCTTCTGCTTAACATTATACACTGGCTCGACGGTTTAATTGAATAATACTCTTTAAAGCAATAACCTCTATAATTGGCATAATTTCAATTATTGAAAAAGTTAGACAGGCTGAGAAGATTTATACATGCGTGAAATAGTATAGAATACATAATGCCAAATTTCATACGTACATAACCAAAAAAAATGCCTGCCAATACTGCTGGTGCAACTATCAGAGGAGATAAAACAAACATCATAATGCCAACAGGCTCATAGTTGAAGATATGGACAAAACCAAATATAATGCAACTGAAATAGAAAAAATAAACGAACTTCTTAAGGAAAAATTTCTGGAAGGCATGCAATATCTTCTTATTAAATATTACCATACTGGAAATGGTTCCTGCAAATAATAAGACAGACATTAAAAGAAGTTGATTTCCTAAAAAGAAAAGAATTGAAACTGTAAGGGCTGAGGTTGCAAATACTATCAGGTTTCTCTTTTTTGGTTTTAGTAAGAGTCTGAAAGTAATTTCCTCAAATACAGGTGCAAATACTGCTAACATTATAAAGGTTCGAAAGAAATTTTCATTTATTTCTTTTTCATTTAGGCTTAAAGTTCTGATAAGCAAATGATTTATGAAGTTTAATGGGGAGGAAATAATAATATATACAATTGCAATTAACAGCAGACGACGCCAGTCAATTGTAACAGTTTTCAAATATTTTGGGTTTATAAAAAATGAAAGAGCTTCTTTCATAAATCTTCTGAATATAAGTATAATTTGTCCCCACAGAGATAGCTTATATTTTAAAAGGTTTTCTATGGGGACAAAATTAGTCCGTTATCAAATGGTAGTCAAATATTATACATATTTGGCTAAAACAATGGGTACAATCTCTGTAACCACTTTTCCAACGAAACGAATCCATGCGCCCATAATTTTACCATTTTGAGCAATGGTGTCACTATCCATGTAGTATGAGGTAGGCACCTCACCTCCATTGATTGATTTTGCTTCATTTACACTTAATTCTTTCATAGCGTTTGGTTTAAAAATTTTGGCTTTACAATTAATCTTTCCTGCTTTGATTTTTACGCCGCAGTTTTCAGCGCAGTAACGTTACACTGCAAATTTCACCCTGCATCGTCCGGAAAAAAAGAACGCAGGGAAATAATAATAACCTCCGTCTGTTTTTTTCTCCTCGTTTACAGTTAATGGTTTCAGAGAACATATTATCGTCACATCAAACGGACTGGTATAATAAAATGTCTTTGCTGTCTTTGAATATGAAATTGGTGCGCCTCGTAGCTTTAACTCATCTATAAGTTCATAGAGTGTTGTACGGCTCACTCCCAGCCTGCGTGCACATTCTTCCGGCGTACCCGTTGCCTGTCTCTGAATCATCCTGTGCATCATGCCTATACGTTCCAGGTATGCAAATATTTTCATGGTTCCCCTTTATATCAGTTATCAGAATTGTTTATCTCATTACACTGAAGTGTCAACAATCTCCTGAACAGTCCTCCTACCTTTGACAGCTCTTCAAATGACCCTTCCTGAGTCACTCTTCCATTCTCAAGTACTATTATTCTGTCGGCAAGTTTAAGGGTAGATAGCCGGTGTGCAATTAAAATAACTGTTTTGCCCTTATCCCTTAGTGTCGTCATTGCCCTTTTGACGTACTCCTCTGATAATGCATCCATCGCTGATGTTGCCTCATCGAGTATTAACACCTGGGGATCACGGTACAGTGCCCTTGCTATACCTATTCTCTGCCTCTGGCCCCCGGAAAGTGACACTCCTTTTTCCCCAAGATATGTAAGGTAACCGTGTGGCATATCCTCTATAAATCCGCTCATGCCAAGATGATCACAGATGCTGACCACTTTTTCGACATCCGGTTCCCAATCGCCAATAGCAATGTTCTCAAGCACACTCCCTTCAAAAACATCAATCGATTGAGGTACTACCGCAATAATTCTTCTTAGTGATCTAATGGATATGTTTGAGAAATCAAAGCTTCCAATCCTTATCCTGCCTTTATTTACAGCATATATTTTTTGAATTAGTGAGATGATTGTAGTCTTTCCTGAACCACTTTCTCCCGTAATGGCAGTGATTTCCCCTTTTTTTATGCAGAGATTAAGAGAATCAAATACATCCACTCTGGTACCGTACCGGAACGATACATTCTCAAAGTTAATATCGCCTGTCATCTCTTCCTTAATCTCCATCTTGCCTGATTCATCGTCTGTGTCAAGGTCAAATATCTCAAACAGGCGGTCAGATGCAATACGGGCATCCTGCAGGGTTCTGTTAAACGCAATAATACTGATTACAGGACCTGTAAAATAACCTGTCAATGTATAAAAAGAAAGCAATTCGCCAGGAGTAATGATTGTATTAAGTACATAGCCAGCCCCGGCCCATAAAAGAACAATAGTCATAATCTGTGAAATAAATGCAGATGATCCCGACGAGAAAATATTTATTAACCCCGACTTGTATACAGGTTCAAGAAAAGATACAAATCTTGATTCTGTCTTCTGGTTTGAGTATGCCTCAAGATTTAAAGATTTTAAGGTCCTGGCTGAAGTAATTGATTCAACCAAATGTGATTCAAGGTCGGCAGCTTTTTCCATTATCCTCCTCTGAATAACTCTGTTGAACTTGTTGGAAATGAGATAAATGACTGCATGAACAGGAATTATACACAGAATTATCAGCGCAAGTTTCCAATAGAAGGCAAACATCAGACAAAGCGATGCAATAAGAATAAAAATACTAAGTATCATATTTATAGAGATATCATTTATGAATACCCTTATTTTTACAGCATCACTTATGCGTGAAATAATCTCGCCTGTCCTCATACTATCGAAGAAAGTTTGAGGAAGCTTCAGGAGATGATTGTAATATCCGAGTATCAGACTGGCATCAATTTTTTGGCCGGTCCTGAGGATGAATATCGATTGAAAACTGTTCAGCAATAGTCTTGCAATTGTTATCAGAACCATAGTTATGCCCAGTAGATTCAACAGGTTTAAATTACCTTCCGGAAGCACATTATCTACTATCTTACCCACATAAATTGAGATTGACAATCCAAGTATTGAAAATACCAGTGCACCGGCAAGAGACTGAATCAGAATACCTGAATTTGGCTTTATTAAGCACCAGATCCTGTTAGTAAGTGATTCACACTTATTTCCTCTTTCAAACCTTTCTCCGGGAGCTATCAGAACCAGTACTCCAGTCCATGATTTCTTAAATTCTTCGTGTGGCACTTTATGAAATTTTCCATCTTCAGGATCCATTATTTTAATAAATATTTTTCCAGTGGCTATTATAACAACATAATGATGTAGACCCTCTTTTTTCACTATATGAGCAATGGATGGTTTTGGGATTTTAAAGAGGCTCTCCCAATCACTTTTTACCCCTTTAGCGATAAACCCCATCCTGTCAGCAGCCTCAATAAGGCCGAGAACATTAGTTCCTTTTTTATCAGTTCCGGCAAATTGTCTGATCCTTGCAACCGGTATTTTATACCTGAAGTGAGCAACAATAGAAGCAAGACAGGCAGCACCACAGTCAGTCAAATCACGTTGTTTTACCCTTTTTCTCATCGTGACATTGGTTTTAGATTTGGATTAAGCCATTTGTCTGCTTTATCAAATAGCAGGTTGAACAAACTTCTCCTGCTAATGAATATCATAGCGTTAAATGTCATCCCTTTGCGGAGATAACCTTTGAATCCGTTTTTAAGAGAGAGATATTCCTGCTGGGGGCTGCATTCAATTACAAACCATGCATCAGAATTATTGTCTAATGTGATATCCTCAGGTATCCTCTTTATTTTACCTTTTAAAAGTCCCCATTCGCTATGGTTAAATGCATCAACCTGAATTCTTACATCCTGATTCTCATGTAATAACCCAATATCTTTGGGCGAAACAAGACATACAGCAACCAGCGAATCATCAGGAGAAATTGTAGCTATTTCCTGGTTGTAAAAGACCTTTGACCCTGACTGTATATCCACGCTCTGAATTATTTCCCCTTTCAGAGGGGCTGTTATAACCCTGCTGTCTAGTTCCTCCAATAACTTTTCATGCTCAGCCTCAAGAATTATCTGTTTCTCCCTTCTTTCAGTAAGGTCACTTTGCCAATCTGATATCTGTTGCAATCTAATCCGGGAGAGAGATTCTTTTTCTATACTATATGCATATTTACTGTTCTCATAGTCAACTTCTGCAATGGTCTTTCCTGAATACAATATCCGGTTTCTTTC
>DAOQAX010000114.1:0-7353 GCA_035354395.1 Bacteroidales bacterium
AGCTAAACACGCCAATGCAAAGGAATCATATGCCTTTGTTATGAAATACTTCGTTATTGCCATGCTCTTCGTCTTTTTGTGTATAAATCTCTATCTTAAAGGATTTCAGTTTATTATAGGACCTCTTTTCCGCGATTCACTCATAGTTGTACCGGTTGTAAGCATGGGATATCTGTTATACGGAATCTATGTTAATCACAGTATTTGGTATAAGCTGAACGACCTTACACGTTACGGAATCTATATTACCATGGCGGGTGCGGCTATGACCGTCGTGATAAATGTTTTCCTTATTCCGGTGTACGGTTATATGGCTTCTGCCTGGGCTCACGTAGCTTCCTATGGCCTTATGATAATACTTTCATTTATTATGGCATCAAAGCATTACAGGATTGAATACAATATGGGACAGCTTATTCCGTATTTTTTACTTGCAATCGCCATTGTTGCGCTAGCAAGAACAATTAAGTACGAAAATATTGCAACAGAATTGTTAACTAATACTTCATTGCTTGGACTTTTCGTTATCTATGCACAAAATAATGAGAAGATTCTGACAATTTTATTTAAAAGGAAGTAGTCTGATTTTATTTGCGGAGATTGGTCAGTTCAAACCGGTAGGGACAATTTTATATGAAAGTTATTCGAATAACAGCCATTTTTTTAATTCTAGCAGGGATCATTATTTCATGCAGCCATAAAAACTTCCATGCCGATATGTCGGGAAGAAGGTTGAAACCTTATGACACTGCTGCGTTTAATTATATTTTTGTTGAGGCTGTTAAGCAGAAACTCCTGGGTAATGGCGGCGACGCGCTGAAATTGCTCGAGAACAGTCTTATCGTAAATCCAAGAAGCGACGCTGCTTATTTCCAGATGGCCCAGATCTTAATAGCTTCAGGAAATCTCGAAAAAGGAAAACAAAAGGCCCTATCGGCATACAACCTTGATCCGGATAATTTCTGGTATCTCGTAATGCTGGCCGGCACATATTATGAACTTAAAAATACCGACAGCGCATCAATCTTCTATGAAAAGGCTGTAAAGAAATTTCCAGATCGCGACGATATTAAGGTAACTCTTGCTAATATTTATTCTGAAAAGAGTGAATTTCTGAAAGCACTCGAACTGTTTAAAATTCTCGATAATAAATACGGCATAAACAGGGTCTCTTCATCAGGATCGGTGAAAAACCTTATGTGGGCTGGAAAATGGACAGAAGCAAAAGAGATTACAGAAAAACTGATTACTCTGTACCCGGAGGAAATATTGTTCAAAGGATTACTTGCTGAAATATACAGGGGAATGGGTGATTTCCCCAGAGCCGAGGGTGTATATAAACAGCTTATTGATCAGAATCCGGGCAATGCACAGGTGCAGCTAGCACTGTGTGACTTCATGATCGAGGAAAAGAAATTTGACGACCTGGTAATACTGCTTAATACAGTAGCAATAAACGATAAGGTAAGCCGCACAGATAAAATATCTCTGTTTGCACAGCTTATTGAAAACGAAGAGCTTATTAAGGAGAATGGAGAAACATTTCTCTTTTCTGTTATGGTCCTGGAGTCTGCCTACCCTGCCGACGAAATAATTGTATTGCTTAAACCTGAATTATTTCTCAAAACCGGCCGGAATAAAGAGGCTGCAACACGCCTTGAGGAAATCATCAGGATGCAGCCACAGAACTATTTCGCCTGGGAAAAGCTCCTTTTAGCATACCTTCAGGATAAAGACTATATTAACCTTGAAAGCAGAAGCCGTGAATGCGCAACAAAGTTTAACAGATCATACCTGGCAAAGCTTCTATATGCAACAGCTGCAATTGAAAACGGCAATTACGAAATTGCACTCGAAGAATTAAGAAAAGCCGATATTCTCGCTGGTTCTGACGAAGAAATGCTTCTGCAGTCATTGTCCTTAAGAGCAGATGTCTATTACAGAATGAAAAACTTTGAAAAAGCTTTCGAGACTTTTGAACAAGCCCTTGCAAAGAAGAAAGACGATCTTATTCTCCTCAATAATTATGCCTATTATCTTGCTGAAAAAGACCTGAATCTGAAGGAAGCGGAAAAGATGGCCGAACGTGTTACCACGTTGGAGCCAGGTAATAATACATTCCTGGATACTTATGCCTGGGTGCTTTATAAAAGAGGTAAATACAGGAATGCCGAAAAGGTTATGAATCAGATTTTTAAGAGCACTGATAAAGATGACGCCGAGTATTACGAGCATTACGGATTCATTCTTAAAAAATTAAGAAAATGCGATGAAGCTGTTGCAGCATGGACAAGGGCAGTTGAAGCCGACAAGACAAAAATTCACCTTGAAAAGGAAATAGAAAATTGCAAAAAGTGATCTATATAGCAGTTGCCTCCCTGCTTGCGGCAGGTTGTGCTTCGTCTTTAAGATCGAAGAATGTAATTTCTGTTGAAGAAGGTAAAAATGTGACCACCTCAGAAACCATTTTACAGAATAATCTGACAAATAATAATTTCTACATACAAAAGGCTGAAATATGGATCATATCTGAGAGCAGGAATGAAAATGTAATAGCAAGCCTCAAGTATTCAAAGGATGGAACATATCTTGCCAGCATAAGGACTAAAAGCGGACTGGAAATATTAAGGATCTACATTTCAAATGATACCATTCTTGCTAACGACAGGATCCATAGAAAGATTTATTATGGTTCAGGATCATTCATAAAAACAAAATATGGTTTATCGACTGAATTGCTGCCACTTGTGTTAGGAGATTTCGTTGCGAGCGAAAACACACTAAATACCCGGATAGATTGCAATGTTAACAGGGAAATTCTGCTGCACAGGGAGAATGGAAGAATTATCAGGAACCAGGTCGATTGCCGAACTGGAAAAATTTTAAGTACAGAAGTTCTGGAACCGGACGGAAACAGATTATTTACGGTTAAATTCGAAGACTTTACCAAAGCCAGTGAAACAGTATACCCTGAAAAGATTGAAATTATCGATAGCAATGGCTCTGAGATAGATATCAAAATGAATAAAATAAACTTTGATTTTAGTGATACTCTCGTGTTTAATCCTGGTGCCGGTTACGAAAAAGTTTTGCTGAAATGAATAGATCCTTTTTGCTTTTCCTGCTAATTTATGTAACGGTTTATCCCGCAGTTGGTCAGACAAGGGCTGAGATCGAGGAACAAAGGCGGAAAAATATGGAAGAGATTGCCTATGTCGATAAAATGATTTCAAGCACTGCAAGGCAAAAAAGCACAGGTATTAATGAACTTAAGATCCTAGGAAATAAAATTAACCTTAGAGAATCGGTAATCAAAGGAATGGGCAGTGAAATTGATCTGCTGAACACCAGGATAGACCTTAACCGGCTCGCTCTTGAAATAATGGAGGAAGACCTGATTTTGCTGAGGAAGGAATATGCAAATGCAATAATAAACTCCTATAAATCAAAAAAAGGAAATCCGGAAATAGTTTACATATTATCGGCTAAAGACTTTAACCAGGGATATAAAAGGGTAAAATATCTGCAACAGGTTTCAAAAATCCGGAGAAATGAAGCAGAGATTATTTCTGAGCTGATAGAAGAAATTGAGAGCTCAAAGATTAGACTGGAGGAAGACCTTGGACGGCTGTCGGACCTTCAGCACCGTGAAATAATTCAAAAGAGCCTGTTAAAGAATGAGCAGGACCGAAAACAAAGACTGGTAAGGTCGCTGACTGCAAAGGAAAAGCAGTTGCAGAAAGAACTGGAAGAAAAAAAGAGAGTCGCAAGGAACCTGGAGAAGGCACTGGCACGAATAATTGAAGAAGAAAGAAAGAAGAGCTCTGTAAGCACACTTACACCTGAACAAAAGCTTATAGGCGATAATTTCCTTGAAAACAGAGGCCGGCTGCCATGGCCTGTTGAACGCGGAACAATTACCGCAAAGTTCGGAAAGCATCAGCACCCTGTACTGAAATATCTCACTGAAGAGAATATAGGAATTGAGATAAGCAGCACCGGAAGCGTAATGGCACGAAGTGTATTTAAGGGTGAGATTTCAGCAATAGCTGCCATTCCCGGATCAAATATGACTGTTATTGTGAAACACGGGAAGTACTTGTCGGTGTATAATAACCTTGTAAATGTTAAAGTAAAAAAAGGGGAAATAGTAGATACTAAGCAAATTATTGGCGAGGTCTTTCCCGACAAAAGCAATGGAAATATATGTGTTCTGAAATTTATGATATTTGAAGGAAAATATCTGGATCCTGAACTGTGGCTTGCAAAAATTTAACTGTTATTGAAACAAAAAGCTTTATAAACAAGTATAAAGAGCTTGTTTAGAAAAAAATGGACACCAGGATAAGAATAGAATCACGCCTTACAAATCTGGCGGTTGTTGAAAAAGCAATAGATACTTTTACAAAAGATACCTTAATCAGCAGGGAAAATTATGGCAAGATACTTGTCTCCGTAATGGAGGCGGTTAACAATGCCATTATCCATGGAAATAAATCGGATCAGACGAAATTTGTTGAAATAGAACTTAAAATGACAAACGGGTCGCTTACAGTAGTAGTGCAGGATGAAGGAGCCGGATTCAAGCATATAGATGTGCCGGACCCTACACAACCGGAGAATATTCTGAAAGCAAGCGGACGAGGAGTCTTTCTGATGAAGAAGCTTGCCGACGAAATAGAATTTAACAAAAAGGGTAATTGCGTAATAATGACTTTTAAAAATATTAAAACTTGAAAATCCGATTTTTTTACGATGGTGTAAAATTCAGGCTCAGGTCAGGGAAGATAATAAAAGACATTATTAAGAAGATCATCTTAAAGGAAAAGAAAATTCCCGGTGATCTTTTTTTTATTATCACCGGCAACAGGCGGATCCTTGAAATTAACAGGGAGTTTCTGAAACACAATTATTTTACAGATGTTATATCATTCAGTGAACATGACGGGAATGTTATTAACGGAGAGATATATATTAGCATAGATACTGTCAGGGAGAACGCAAATAACTATAAAGTTAGTTTAACAGAAGAAGTTGCCAGGGTAATTATCCATGGAACATTACATGCATGCGGTTATAACGATGATTCTGTTAAAAGGAAAAAAGAGATGACACGACTGGAGAATCTATGGCTTAAAGAAATAAACAGAGCGAAAAATGGACTTTAATTATGATATAGTTGTTGTAGGAGGAGGTCATGCCGGTTGTGAGGCTGCACATGCAGCGGCAAAGATGGGAGCGGAGACCATCCTGATTACAATGGATATGACGAAACTTGCACAGATGTCATGTAATCCTGCAATGGGTGGAATTGCAAAAGGACAGATTGTAAGGGAAATCGATGCTCTTGGCGGATTAAGCGGTATAATTACCGACCGGAGCATGATACAGTTCAGGATGCTGAACAGATCCAAGGGTCCTGCAATGTGGAGTCCGCGGGCACAATGCGACAGACAGAAATTTTCATTTGAATGGAGAAAGGAGCTGGAGAATACCGGCCATCTTCATATATGGCAGGAAGAGGTTACAGGGATACTGGTTGATAAGGATAAGGTTGTTGGCGTAGAAACAATTTTTGGTAACAGGTTCTGGTCGAAGGCAACAATTTTAACTAATGGAACATTTCTTAATGCTTTGATGCATGTCGGGTTCAAAAGGGCTGTAGGAGGAAGATCAGGAGATCAGGCATCTGCGGGACTAAGTGATCAGCTGGCGAAGATTGGTTTTACGGTCGAAAGAATGAAGACAGGGACCAGTGCAAGGATCGATGGAAGGAGTATCAATTTCTCTGCGATGACAGAACAGAAGGGAGATGATGAGCAAAGAGGATTTTCATTTCTGAAGCAGGAAGCATTTGTATCGGGTCAGAAAAGCTGTTATATAACACACACAAACAGCGAAGTTCACGAAGAACTACGAAAAGGTTTGGAATTCAGTCCGCTCTTTAAAGGTATAATAAAAGGAAGGGGACCAAGGTATTGCCCGAGCATAGAAGACAAGATTGTAACATTCAAAGAAAAGGAGGCGCACCAGCTGTTCATCGAACCGGAAGGAACAGATACGGTGGAATACTATGTTAACGGTTTTGCCAGCAGCCTGCCCCTCGAAGCCCAGCTGAACGCATTAAGAAAAGTAGAAGGACTTGAAAAGGTTGAGATATTCAGACCCGGATATGCTATTGAATACGATTTCTTCCAGCCAACACAGTTAAAGCATACGCTGGAAACAAAAAGAATTGAAAGCCTTTATTTTGCCGGCCAGATAAATGGAACGACAGGTTATGAGGAAGCTGCAGCCCAGGGACTGATGGCTGGAATAAACGCTGCGCTAAAGGTCAGGGGTGACAAAGAACTTGTATTTGGAAGAGAAGAAGCATACATAGGCGTACTAATAGACGATCTGGTTACAAAAGGAGTGGATGAGCCATACAGGATGTTCACATCAAGGTCGGAATACAGGATATTGCTCAGGCAGGATAACGCCGATGAAAGACTGACCCGTAAAGGATTTAAAATTGGTCTGGCCGGAAAGGAAAGACTGAAGCTGCTAGGTGAGAAGGAAGTGCACATTCAGCAAATACTCGGGATGCTGAAAAATCTGAGCATAGAGCCGGCTAATATCAATGATCTGCTGAAAAAGTTGAATACAGCTGAGATTAAGCAAAAGACAAAAGCCATAAACCTTGCTCTCAGGCCCCAGATTGACCTGGTCACACTTCTTATGAATATTGAAGAAGGGGAAAGGGTACTGCTGGATCTGAAAGAGAGAAAGGAAGAGATACTGGAGTCTGCCGAAATAAAGATAAAATACGAGGGCTATATCGAAAGGGAAAAAGCAATAGCTGAAAAAATTATAAGACTTGAGAAATTAAAGATTCCTGAAGATATCGATTATAGTGAACTGGTTTCAATTTCTACGGAAGGAAGACAAAAGCTTGGAAAGATACGACCGGTAAATATTGGTCAGGCAAGCAGAATCAGCGGAGTTTCACCTTCTGACATAACTATTCTGCTGATGTATATTGGCAGATAATTGTGTTCCACGTGGAACAAAAAAATATTTAAATATTATTTTATGAGAATTAAAGGAAAATTGGTGGATATCCATATGAGGGAGATCTATTCTGCTGCTATTGATATTGAAGACGGAAGGATTGAAAGAATTACAAGAACGGACGATTTTGAAAGCAGTTATATATTGCCCGGATTTATAGATGCACATGTGCATATTGAAAGTTCAATGTTATCGCCAGGAGCATTTGCCCGGGCAAGTGTTCCACATGGAACAATAGGGGTGGTATCAGATCCGCATGAGATTGCAAATGTCATTGGGCCAGAAGGGATTGAATATATG
>DAOQAX010000115.1:0-7228 GCA_035354395.1 Bacteroidales bacterium
ATAGATAAGCCTGCACCGTGGGCAATATTGTATTCAGCCGAAAGGGTATGTTCCAAGAAGTGCGTGTCGAAACGGTTGTTTTCTACTCCGCAAAAAGTGGTAAAGTTCAGTGCTTGAGTAGCTGCCCATGCAAATTCGGCACGCGCTTCGTAATTGCCGGCATCGACAAGCAATATTTCGGTAGTACGAATAACGGTTCTCAAGATATTTTCAACGTGTCCTGCAATAAATTCGGGCAAATAAGTTGCCGACAAATACATGTCTAAACTGTGCGCAAAAATATCGGCTGCCGAATAAGCCAGATATTCTTTTGTTACTGTTGACTGCAACCTGGGGTTTATAACCGAAACGGTGGGGAAAGTAGCTGAACCCGCAAGGCTAAATTTTTCTTTTGTTTCGTCTTTGGTAACAACGGAATAGTTGTTCATTTCGCTTCCCGTAGCAGCCAAAGTCATAATATCGAAAATCTTTAACGCCTTATTTGGAACAGCCTTGTAGGTAAAGAAATCCCAAACATCGCCCTCGTAAGTTGCACCTGCTGCAATGGCTTTCGATGAATCGAGTACCGAACCACCTCCAATGGCTAAAATGGCTTCCACTCCTTTAGCTTTTGAAATTTTAACACCTTCGTAAACCTTGCTTAATAATGGGTTACTTTGTACACCACCCAATGTTTCGAAGCTGATACCATTCCCGGTAAGCGATTTAGTTACGGAATCGAATAAACCGTTCTTTTTAATACGTTCGGAACCGTAAACAACTAATACTTTTGTTATGCCGTACTTGGAAATATATTTTCCGATATTCTTTTCTTTGTCTGCGCCAAATTCAATTCGGGTTGGATTGTAATAAGAGAATGCTTTCATTATTTACAGTTTTGTTTTTTAAATTGATAAAATTCTACACTGCAAATCTCGATGGAAAAAACAGGATTGAATTACCCTAATTACCGAATCACCTACCATTTTTACGGAATCGTAATTGATGGCTATTTTTCTAAGCGTAAGATGCTTACCTTTGTAGTGTAATTATAAATAGATTGGCCTTATGAGCGGGATAATAAAGATAAACACGGTGACAGAATACAATAATATGGCTGGGCAGGAGACCTTACATCCCCTGGTGAGTGTTATTGATTTTGCTAAGGTTAAGCCATTTGCATTCAAAAAAATGCAGATAAACCTGTATGCTATCTTTCTTAAGGACATCAAATGTGGCAATATAACATACGGAATTAATACGTACGATTACGAAGAGGGCACCTTGATATTTATATCGCCCGGGCAGGTTTATGGTATCGACAGCAATGGAGAGGTGCGCCAGGCTGCCGGAAATGCAATCATTTTTCACCCCGACCTCATACATGGTACATCTTTAGGTAAAAATATTAAGGATTACACATTTTTCTCGTACGAGGTGAATGAGGCGCTGCATCTTTCGGCAAGGGAGCGTGAAGTAATTAACGATACCTTCGAAAGAATCAGATATGAGTTAGAGCACCCAATCGATGCACATAGTAAAACCTTGATTGTGTCGTACATTGAACTTTTCCTGAATTACAGCAAACGGTTCTACGAGCGTCAGTTCAACACTCGCAGCCATGTGAATAAAGATTTGCTTACACGATTTGAAAAAGTGCTAAATGAATATTTCTTATCAGAAAAACCTCTTGAAACAGGCCCTCCCTCTGTTAGTTACTGTGCTGAAAGATTGTTTTTATCGCCAAACTATTTAGGTGATTTATTAAAAAAGGAGACAGGCAAATCAGCTCTCGAACATATTCAATTAAAAATGATTGATGTTGCAAAGGAAAAAATATTTGATACAAGTAAGTCGATCAGCGATATTGCCTATGAACTAGGATTTAAATATCCGCAACACTTTACACGAATGTTTAAAAAGGAGGTTGGCATGTCTCCTGCTGAATTCAGGTCGAGGAATTAGTCACGAAACTATCCACGAAGTGAGTGCAACGGGGTGTTTTCTTGTCTTTTCAACTTAGTCGGGAATTGTCTGCGAAGTGGTTTTTATGGTTGCGCACAACTTACTTATATCTCTACTTTTAGTGTTTTTACACAATAAATTAAAGTTTAGCAAACACATTTAGGTTTTATTATTTTTTCCATTATTTCATTAATCCATCATTCCATCATTCCATTATTCCATTATTCCATTATTCCATTATTAACCATTAATAGTATTCTTCTGATACTATTAAATTTAACCTTGCGCAAGCTCCATCAATTACAATAACGATAATCTCAACTGCACTTCACAACCTCATAAAATCATTGGACGAGCTCTCACATTTCAGTGTTAAAGGTAATCAACTTTTATTACGAAGGTGCATTTTGTTTAAGTAATATTTTATCAGATTAGTCGTTCATTGCATTATTTGATCAAGTTATCATTAGTGGTTATTGCCTCCTGCAGAGAGATCAAATACACCTGAATAAACACTTATTCCTTAACATCTTTAAAAACGATTAATTATTTGGACAGTTAAATTGTTTTTCTTTACTTTGCGAAACAAAGTACTTTTATTATGGATAAGAATCTTTCCTCTGCCGACGAGATAAAAGCAATAAAGAAGATTATGGAAGAATCTTCAAGATTCCTTTCATTGAGCGGGCTGTCAGGCGTGTTTGCCGGTTCATTTGCAATAATTGGAGCTGCTGTTGCCTACTTCCTGATCCTTCAGAATGGAAGCATTCATTATGATGATTATTTCCGGAACCTTACCGGTGAAGAAACGGTATCACTCAGATGGCAGTTTGTTTTTGATGCAGCTGCAGTGCTTCTTTTTTCCGTGCTGTTTTCTTTCATCTTTTCATTGAAAAAGGCAAAACGCGACGGCAAAAGATTCTGGACACCTGCGTCAAAAAAGATGTTGATAAACCTGCTTATTCCTTTAGTAACAGGAGGGATCTTTGTATTGATTCTTTTGATTCAGAATTTTATACAATTGGTTGTTCCGGGATTTCTTATTTTCTATGGCCTTGGACTTATTAATGCCGGCAAGTTTACCTATAACGAGATCTTTTACCTGGGAATTCTTGAAATAATTACCGGATTGGTCTCTTCTGTTTTCCCCGAATATTGGATAATATTCTGGATATTCGGGTTTGGAATTCTGCACATAGTGTATGGGGTTTTCATGTATAGAAAATACGAAGCATGAAGGAAATAGTTGCAAACTTACAAAAGGTCTTTGAAAGCAGGGTCAGACTCGAAATTATGTCAATCCTGATGGTTAATGATTCGTATGAGTACAACAGCTTTAAAGAGATTCTTCAAGTCACCGATGGCAACCTTGCAAGTCATTTGAAAACGCTGGAAAAAAAGGGACTGATTAAAGTGAACAAACAATTTATAGGGAAAAAACCAAATACCAGCTACTCTGCTACCCCGTCGGGCACAAAACTCTTTCGTCAACATCTTGATGCACTTGAACGTATTATAAAACAAAAATAATTTTTTTTGATTATGCACTTTGAAATACAAAGAACTTTTAAAAACTGAAATACAATGTTAAAAATTGATGTTACAACCCAGAACAAAGGACAACAGTCATTGATAATCAAGCTTGCACTGTTAGCTTTCGCAGGACTTCTTTTTCTTATTCCCCTTAAGATGATTGAATCGGTTA
The DNA here is from genome assembly GCA_035354395.1 of Bacteroidales bacterium. Classification (GTDB taxonomy): domain Bacteria; phylum Bacteroidota; class Bacteroidia; order Bacteroidales; family VadinHA17; genus LD21. Next base: position 3,650 of record DAOQAX010000115.1, read on the forward strand.
TCACCGAGAGGCAGCTAAACGGGGAAAAGGTAAAACAGGATATTTCGAAACAATGGGCAGAACGGCAGAATATTTCCGGACCTGTACTGAACATTCCTGTTAAGACAATCCCGGTAAAAACAGATGAAAAACCGGTAACGTCAGTGTGGCATATTATGCCGGAAACTCTATCAGTAAATGGTAAAGTTGATCCCGAAATAAGAAACAGAGGAATATACCAGTCGGTTGTATATAACTCAGATATACAGATTTCAGGAGAATTTGTGTTACCGAAGACCAGCTCCCTGAACGATCATGAGATTCTCTGGGACAAGGCATATTATACTGTTGGAATATCTGATAACCGTGGGTTAAAAGGTGATATTTTTCTGAATACCGGCAACGTTAATCTTGAGGCAGAACCTGGAGTTATTGATCAGGATATCTTTAAAACAGGAATATCATTCAGGTGTCCGGTAAAGGATTCTTTAAAGAAGATTAATTTTAAAATGGCTTTTAAACTATCGGGATCAGAGAGTTTATTAGTTTCACCTATTGGCAAAACGACAAAAGTGCATATGGTATCAGCATGGAGATCTCCGGCTTTCAGCGGAAGTTTTTTACCAATAAGAAGGACGGTTGACGACAACGGATTCTTGGCCGACTGGGAGGTAACCCATATGAACCGTAATTTTCCCCAGGAGTGGGTTGGCAGCGCATATCATACTGAAGATAGTTCTTTTGGGTTTGAACTCTTTATCCCGGTTGATCATTACCAGAAGTCGTGGCGTAGTGTCAGGTATGGTATTTTATTTATTGCACTTACATTTCTGGTACTTATTTTTCTTGAAATAACCAGAAAGGAGACTATTCATATTTTCAATTACATACTCGTCAGTTTCGGGCTTGTGTTGTTCTTCTCTCTCCTTACTTCCCTTAGTGAGCATATCGGATTTAACTTTTCTTATCTTATCTCTTCTTCAGCCACAGTTGGACTGATAACAGTTTTTACACGGTCGCTTCTTAAAAACAAGAAGGCTGTTCTCATCCTTTCCGGAATGCTTACAGTATTGTATTTGTTCATCTTCATACTGTTGTCGATGGATGACTATGCATTTCTTGCAGGGAATATAGGATTGTTTATATTACTGACAGTAATAATGTGGCAGGCGGGAAGAATAGATCTTTTCAGAAATGAGACCGCCAGGGAGATCTCTCCAGAAGACAGGTCTGAATAATAAAATTTCTTGTGTCTAATCTGATGATAATTATTTTTAAACTTATAAATTGCGTTATAGTTTATCAATAAAATCTATTATTATGGGGAGGTCAGAAAACTTTGTTAAACAGATCAATGATGGCTATGTCTGTAAAGGCGATAGTATTATTCTCGGATGTGCTATGCTCGATGGTCAGGCTGTTTCCGGTACCCAGGTGAAAGTCCCGCTGAAGACATTGAACCGGCATGGGCTTATTGCCGGTGCTACAGGGACTGGAAAAACAAAGACATTGCAGGTTATATCTGAACAGCTTTCGGAAAAGGGTGTTCCTGTTCTTCTGATGGATGTCAAGGGTGATCTCAGCGGTATTGCAATGTCCGGAACGGAGAAATCCTTCATAACAGAGCGGCATACTAAGATAGGCGTTCCATGTTCATTCAGGGGATTTCCTGTCGAACTCCTTTCCCTGTCAAAACAGGATGGCGTTCGCATGAGAGCAACAGTTTCTGAATTCGGACCTGTTCTTCTGTCGCGCATCCTTGACCTGAACGACACCCAGCAGGGAGTAATAGCATTAATCTTTAAGTATTGCGACGATAAAAAACGTGCGTTACTTGATCTGAAAGACCTGAAGAAGGTGATTCAATATGTTACCGACGAGGGCAAAGAAGAGATTGAAAAAGATTATGGGAAGATTTCCACAGCTACGACAGGCATCATCATGCGCAAGATAATGGAACTGGAACAACAGGGGGCGGATCTTTTCTTTGGGGAACTCTCGTTCGATATCAGGGATCTGCTTAGGGTTGACAGGAACGGTAACGGGTACATCAGTATCTTAAGACTGACGGATATTCAGGATAAACCAAAGCTCTTCTCCACGTTCATGCTTTCACTTCTGGCTGAGATATACAGTCAGATGCCTGAAAAAGGTGATGCGGATAAGCCTGAGCTTGTGATCTTCATTGATGAGGCCCATCTCATTTTCAACCAGGCAAGCAAAGCTTTGCTCGACGAGATTGAAAATATTGTAAAACTCATACGGTCAAAAGGCATAGGGATATTTTTTGTTACCCAGAACCCAACCGATATTCCTAATGGTGTACTTGCCCAGTTAGGACTTAAGGTTCAGCATGCACTCAGAGCCTTTACGGCTGTTGACAGAAAAGCGATAAAACTCACAGCTGAGAACTATCCTGTTTCAGAATACTATAAAACTGATGAAACGATTACTGCTCTTGGTATTGGCGAGGCTCTGGTGACTGCGTTGAGTGAAAAGGGTAACCCCACACCTCTTGCAGCCACAATGCTCCGGTCGCCTATGAGCAGGATGGACATACTGACACCCGATGAATTGACAGCAATTAACAGATCGTCTGATCTGGTTCGTAAATACAGTCAGACCATTGACCGCGAAAGTGCATATGAGATACTCAGCAGAAAAGTTGAGATGATGCAGGCTGAAGCTGCTGAAGAGGAAGAGAGGAGAGAAAGAGAAAAAGAATGGGAGCGGGAGAGAAGAGGAGGAAGAGAGGGAAGGACCTCATACGGAAGAAGTACCAGAACACCTCAGGGTGAAGTGGTTAAAATCCTTACCAGCGCCACTTTCATAAGAGGCGTTTTCGGGGTGTTGAAAAAGGTGATGAAATAATCAGTGTTTGATTTTTACACTATCGACCAGATAAGGTGAATCGCCTCTCCAGAAGACGGGTTTGTTCATCTGTTTGTAGTGAACTATGATCATATCTCCCTGGAGAGTGTCGAATTGCCTGACAAGATCTTTATTGATCACTGTGAAAAAGAATTTTTCAGAAGCAATAGGGACCTCTCTGTTTGTCGAGACACTGCTGAGGATCATTTCTCCTTCGTAGGTTTTAAATATGATTCCTTTGTTTGAAAATTTCTGCAACAGACCGGCCCGGTATCCTTCGCTGTAAACATAAAAATATTTCCAGTAGATAATTGCTCCGGCAAGGATCACAATAAGGAAGAGTAACCATTTGAAGATCTTCTTTGCTTTACCGACTATCCCTGTCCATGCGGACGATTTTTTAATAGAAGATACTGAATTCATTTTTTTGTCTTTAAAGTTATCTGTTTTGTCCGGGAACCGGATTGGTTTTTACATCTGACTACCGTTTTGATTATCAAATTTCGGGATAATTTATGACATTGAAATAAATATGAATGCAAAACTTCAAAATGAATAATTATGATGAATATTGTTAAATTGCAATTTGGAATAATCTTAACAATATCATTATGCGATCATTCAGGTTTACGATTTTATTTTTATTAATAACTATTTCTTCTTTTGCACAGGAGAACAGCAATAATCAGGCTAAATGGATCTGGTATCCGGGCGATTTCGAAGTATGGC
>DAOQAX010000116.1:0-7227 GCA_035354395.1 Bacteroidales bacterium
AGTTTCATGATGGCAGAGAAGATCTGATCATCAAGTTTTATGTTAAGCTCAGATGCAATTTCACTGAACTGTTTATAATAATTTTTTACTGCTCCTTTATTTATTACAGTAGATACTTCCTGGTCTATTGAATCAAAATATATTGTGAGGTCAATTTTCCCCCTGTCGAGCACCTGACTGATAATAGTCCTGATTTCAGGTTCTTTTTCTTTATAAAGCCAGGGTACCTTAATGTTAAGATCAAGCTGTTTTGAATTGAGAGATTTGACCTCAATATTTATTTTTTTTGTTGTGGTTTCGGCGATTGCCTTTCCAAAACCTGTCATTGATTTAATCATATTGAAATTATGAATTAACTACTGTAATACTTTATTGAAGTTGTTCATTATCAGCATATTTTACAACTGCTTTGTTTTTCCATCTGCCAGTCTTGTAATAAAGGTACGACATGATCATCCCAAAGGTCCATCCTGCCGGTATTGACCACCATATACCCTGCGATCCGAATTTGCCGGAGAAGTACCAGGCAAATGGTATTCTGATCAGCCACAGTGAAATGACTGTTATTATCATAGGCCAGAGTGTATCGCCGGCCCCCCTTGTAATTCCGCTGTAGATGAACATAAGGGTAAATGTAATGTAGAAGATACTTACTATCGTCAGATACTGATCTCCTATCCTGATTACCTCAGAATCGTTTGTAAACATCGACATTATTATATGACCACCCAGTACTATTATCAAAGTTGTAACAATTGTTACAATTCCTGACATTTTTATTGTAGCTATGAGACCTGTTCTGATCCTTTCAGGCTTATTGGCGCCAATATTCTGGCCAACGAATGTTGACAGTGCCTGCGAAAAGGACATTGCAGGTATCAGAGCCATCGCATCAAGGCGGCTGGCAACAGAGTAACCTGCTATAACGGGTGTCCCGAATTTATTAACAATATCAAGTAGCGCTATTCCTCCCAATGCCACAAACATCTGCTGAATTCCGGTAGGTAATCCGATCCGCAGACTCTGCTGAAAGGTCTCTCTGTCGAAATGTAATCCTTTTATTGCAATCCGGATAAGCTTATGAGTTTTATTCAGCCACCATATCGCAAGAGCAAAGGCTATGGCATTTGCAAGAAGAGTGGCGTATGCAGCACCTGCCACGCCCCACCTGAAAATACCGACAAAGAGTATAACAAGGATTATATTGGCAATGCTTGCAATAATAAGAAAGTAAAGCGGAGTTTTTGAATCTCCCAGACCTCTTAATACAGCACTGGTTCCGTTGAATCCGAAGAAAATGAGTATGCCTCCAAGATATATTTTAAGATAAACTACTGCCTGCGGGAGAATCTCCTCAGGAAGATCGATGAGCCTGAGCAGGGGTTCGCTGATGAATATTCCGGTAACTGAGGCAACAGTACCTATGATAACGCTGTAAATATACATAGTGTCGATAGCTCTCCTGACTTTCACGAAGTCCCTGGCCCCAAAGTATTGTGATATTACCACAGTAGTACCCATTACAAGACCTATTATCAGCGATATCATTATGAAGATTACCGGAAATGAGGCTCCGACAGCTGCCAGAGCTTCTGTACCTATGAATTTCCCCACAACAACACTGTCAACCACACTGAAAAGTTGCTGGAAAACTGTTCCTAACAGCATGGGTGCTGCAAACTGAAAGATGAGTTTTCCTTCGTGGCCGCTTGTAAAATCCTGCATTTGTTTTCTTTAGACCTGCAAAGGAAATGAATCTTGGCAATATCTCAAAACAACATTTACAACCTTTCCAGTTCAACTGTGAAATGTCTCATTATCTGTGCTTCCCTTTTGATTTTCAATCCTGATTTGATTGAATGTCTTCTGTCAAAAACATTTGATGCAACTGCTGCTACGTAGTCTATATGCCTGTATGTATAAACCCTCCGTGGTATTGCAAGCCTGACCATTTCCAGTTCAGGGTACCGGTTTTCCCTTGTGAGCGGATCTCTGTCGGCAAGGAGGGTTCCTATTTCAACTGTCCTTATACCTCCTTCAAGATACAGTTCCACTGCAAGAGTCTGCGCCGGAAATTCCTCCCTTGGTATTGAAGTCAGAAAATTCTTTGCATCGATAAATATTGCATGTCCGCCAAATGGCTCAATAAGTGGGATCCCGGCAGATTTCAGCATGGTACCCAGGTACTCGACTTGTTTTATTCTCGATTCAAGATACCTGAACTCTGTGCCCTCATAAAGGCCCTGGGCAAGTGCATTCATGTCCCTGCCCGACATACCGCCGTAGGTTATAAAACCCTCATATATAATATTATAGGTGCTTGCCTGCCGATAAAGTTTTTCATCACGAAGTGCAATGAATCCGCCCATGTTCACGATGGCGTCTTTTTTTGAGCTCATCGTCATTCCGTCTGCATACGAAAACATCTCTCTGCTTATTTCGGTTATCTCCATCCCTGAGTTACCTTTTTCCCTTGTTTTAATGAAATAGGCATTTTCGGCAAAGCGAGCTCCATCAATTATCAGTTTAACTCCGTATTTTTTTGCAAGAGCTGACACCTCCCTGATATTCTCCATGCTTACAGGCTGGCCTCCTGCAGTGTTATTTGTAACAGTGACAATTATAAAAGGTATTTTACCTGCAGGTGTGGTTTTAAGTACATCCTCAAGCTTTTCTGTGTCAACATTTCCTTTGAAAGGATGCCATACGGATGGGTTTTTTGAAGCTTCAATAGTGCAATCAACTGCCTTAGCCTTCCGGAATTCTATATGCCCCTTTGTGGTGTCGAAATGAGAATTCCCGGGTACTATGTCTCCTTCTTTCACAAGTACTGAAAACAGGACATTTTCTGCAGCCCTGCCCTGGTGGGTAGGCAAAAAGTACTGGAATCCGGTTATATCCCAGATTGCATCCTTCAGGTTGTAATATGACGAAGCTCCTGCATAGCTTTCGTCTCCGGTCATTATCGCTGACCATTGCCTGTCGCTCATGGCGCCTGTTCCTGAATCGGTAAGCAGGTCGATGTAAACCTGTTCAGACCGGAGATTGAATAAATTGAATGAAGCATCCCTGATCCAGCGTTCGCGTTCTTCCCGGGTGCTTCTGTAGATGGCTTCGACCATCTTTATCTTATATGGTTCTGCAAATGGTAATTCCATAAAATTAAATCTTAAGTAAATATTGTTTGATCTTATTACCCTGAACTGAGGCTTAAGAAAACAGCCTCAAAAGAATCTCATTTCACAGAGATTCACACTTCTTGCATTAATGTAAATAACATTCAGGTTACACGGCTTTCAGACTTCCGGTGAAAAATTATCCCTGTTTTTGATATTTCTGTATATATCACAAGGGAATTTCTTCGTTATTGATAAAATGAATACCAATTTTAAACTGATTTGAGTAGTAAAAATAAAAGTAATTTGTGATATATTCAACCGGGAAATTCTGATGAAAAAAATATATGTAATGATAAGAATAACAGGCAGATTTGTTATAACTATTTTCGTTTTAATGATTGCCTTGCCGGCAATTGCGCAGAACGATACATTGAAGACTTCAACCGAAATTATTGATTCTTTGCAAAGATCAGGTCTTATTTTCAGTGACTTGCATAAAAGACCCGATATTTCATTGAATACTGATCAGGCAATACTTTTTCTTGAGAAGAGGTTGCAGCAGCATTACTGGAACAATGCCAATGATCCTTTGCGAAAGGCTTTGTCGCAACTTGTTTTTCAGGCTTCCAATCCACCTTATGATTCATCTGAGGTTTTCCTTAAAAAGTATCCATTTGATTCCGTAATGGTTTCCTGGGATAAATTCTATATCTGGGAACCGTTAAGATTGAAAATACCATCTGCAAGTCCTGAAAAATCAGAAGTCCCTGTTGATACAATATCCCCTGTTGATACAATATCCCCTGCAGATACCACTTTTGCTGCTCTTCTGAGTGATTCTTCAATTGCAAATCTCAGCCTGAAGAGGGATTCCCTGATTATCCCTCCGGAAGAATCTGACTTAAGGGATACTTCAATCCTTGTGATAATAGATACACTAAAACAGGTAACATCAGCAAACCCATTATTCCCTTTCAGGTATTATGAGTATCCATATCAGGGTGATTCATTGGAAGTTGCGGTAAATTCACTTCTTAAGTACATGGAAGAGAGAGACTCTTCGATAATCAGATTCACAGGCCGGACCAATGTAATTACGCCTTTCTGGATCAATTCAAACCGCGATTACATGGCGCGATACTGGTTAAGCAATGAATTTGACGATTCGGTGACAGTCTGGATAGGAGATGCCGGGCGGAATACAATCGGTCTGTATCTGGAACAGGGTATTAATTTTAAACGCCCTACAAGGCAGGAGACAACAAATACTGAAGCACGGATTAATGTGGAAAAGCAGGATAAGTCAAAATTGCTTGAATTACAGCGTGTTGTGGTGAAGCAGCAATACTGGAAATACAGGACCGAAACAAACCTCGCATTTTCACAGACTTCTCTTTTTAACTGGGTAAAAGGTGGTGAAAAAAGCTTATCCTCATTGCTCGACGTAACCGGATATGTTGATTATAATAATAAGCAGAAGAAAATTTCCTCAAGTAATTTTGCACGAATTAAACTTGGTTTTCTTGCTACCGGAGATAATCCCATCAGAAAGAATACTGATATCTTTGAAACGAATTCAAAAGTGAACCATAAGGCTTTCGGTAAGTTCGATTTCTCTGCAATAATGCTGTTCAAGACACAACTTTTACCGGGTTATACTTATTCTAAGGTAAATGACAGGGATACTGCTATCCTTGTTTCAAAGATCTTCAACCCTGCAACCATTACATTGGGTTTTGGTCTTGATTACAAGCCAAATGCACAGACCTCAATTAACTTTTCACCCTTATCCTACAAGGGTACTTTCATGACCGATACTATCAGACTTGATCAGACAAAATACGGTATTCCGGCAAACAGGAAGTCATTGCATGAGCCCGGTGTCAGCCTTAACGTTTCACATAACTGGAAGCCACTCAAATCTGTAGCCGTGACAAACAGGTTATCGCTGTTTACAAATTATGTTAATAATCCGCAGAATGTCGATATCGACTGGGAAATGATACTTACTGCCAATCTTAACTGGTTCACCGATCTGAGGGTTAATACTCATTTTATCTTCGATGATGATACAAAGACAACAGTACTTGATGATGAAAATAAACCTGTGCTGAGACCAGATGGTTCAGTGAAAAAGACAGCCAGGATTCAGTTCAAGGAGATGATCGGACTTACCCTTGCTTTCAGGTTCTGATTTAATCTGATCAGTTCGCAGAAACTATTTCTGATTGAAAGTGTTTTGATATTTCATACATGATAATATCAGTCAGGGGGAGCAGGCAGTGCAATTTTCACGGTGGATGCTGATTATTGATCCGCAGTTTACACAAGTCCTTTTTTCCCTTTCAAGTTTCATGAATGTATCCATGCCTTTTTCTTTGATAATCATCAGGTTTTGGATCAATCCTGTATTGTATTTTGTCCTGTATCGTTTATCGAGTTGTTTTAGCCTCTGACATGGAAGTTTTTCACAGTCGTAACAGTATCTGGATTCTGTTTTAGCCAGAAGCTCACAATTTGCAATCTTGCAGCTTTTACAGTATGTTGGTTTGGTTTCTGAATCAATTCTGCATCCGGTGCACTTGTTTTTAGGTCTTAAATAACCACTGCAGGCTCCGCAATAGATCCCGCAGGGTGCCAGCAGAATACTATCAAAAGAATCGGGAGATAACATTGTTTTATTTGTTATTAATCAATTCATTAATCTCATCAAGGTGCAATTTAAGATGTTCAGGGAAATCAACAATCATGGTTTTCAGGGTAATTTTTTTATCCGGACTTGCAATCCATTCATTATCAAGCTTTGATTTATCTGTGTTATTAATCACGTGACAGAAATGAATCAAAGAATATTTCCACAGCTGAATCATATTATTCCAGTCCTCGTTTTGATAATTCTGAATTGCAATCCAACGGTCATTATTACCATAAGTAGCATAGTTTGGAAAAGTAAGCGGGCTTTGCTGATACTGAAGATGAACAATCCGGTGGATGTTATTGGATGTAGAGTCAATCAGATGTCCAAGTATCTGTTTTACAGTCCTGTTTTGACTATTCCGGTAATGAGTAATAGTATCGTTCTGAAGTGAAGTCAGTCTTGGTTCCCAGTCCCTGATTAAGGAGAGGATTTCGTTATTGATTGCAGCGGTTTCTATCATGGTATTTATCAGGTTTTAAGTAGTATATGCATCATGGGGCCACAGAGTGTACTGGTAAAAGCTGTGCCTGGCTTATAGGCAAAGTACTCTGTTAATTCAGGTTAATTGTTTAATATAAAAACTAATTTAGCTTCTCCCATTTCACGACCGTCTTTATCAGCATCTAATTGCATTCCATTTTTATCAGCTATTCCCTCATAAAATGTTGCACCTCTCCACATAAAATGAAAATTTAGGTATAAATAGCACGGGAATCCGGCACAGAATGACTCATTTGGTTTATCTGTTAAAATGGAAAAAACCGTACAGTTTTCAAGCCATCTATAGGAGTAAGAAACCTTAGTTAAACCTGTGTTGTCATATATGCCTGGTTGATACGATAATCCTGCCCTTAGTTGTATAAAGTTGTCCATTATAGTTGGATAGTTCATATCAGTTGTGTCTGCCGGCCTGTTAAAACGTAAATCAATTCTTACTTTCCCATCCTCAATACTATATCCATCAGAACCAGTTGGTGAGATTACAACAAAAGGAGTATTTGGTGTAGCAGAGACTGAACCCAGACTATATCTGTTTTCGCATTTATCAATTGCTGTCATCAAAAAATTATATTTTTCACCATTGTTCAATTCAGAGATTGTCATGCCACCAACACCTTCCTGAACTATTTCTGATCCATTCAGATTATACTTAACTTCTACAGTATATGCAGCATCCTGCAACTGGGGGAAATGCCAGTTTAAATTTACTGTGCGATCACTTACTCTAAGGTTAAATTCGTAAAATCCTGGAGGAGGAATATTGCCTGGATCACAAGGTTTTTCCTTTTTACATCCTGAATTGACTGAGAAAAGAATTATTGCCAGGAGTACCAGACAGAAGCTTAATGGCCTTATGCTTGTCATTTAAATAAAGCTTTGAAAAGATTCAACAAATATCTCAATATTTGA